>JAGCJJ010000042.1 GCA_017648065.1 Kiritimatiellia bacterium
GCAACCTACAGCAATACAAATTGTCCATTTTTTCCTGAATGCAGCATATTCTTCCTTATAGGCAGCAATTGCGCTATTTAGAAATTCTCTATCAGATAATACAGCATTATCTTGTTTGGGAGCGTTTTTACCTATGGGCTGTGAATCATTCGCAATCAAGGGATTGCCACACTTGGAGCAAAATTTTGCAGTGGCTGAATTTTGCAGACCACAATTACTACAATATTTCATATGAGATAGTTATTTATAGATTTGATAATATTTCTGTAAACTCCTTTGGCGATTGACCAATACGAATAGCAATTGTTGCTGGCCAAACTTTAAGAACTAATATACTTTTTTTTAGGAAAATTCTGTGTTCCAATTTGTTACTATAAACAAACCAATCTACAAAATTATTTATTTGTTCATTGATTTCAGATGCCAAGTAGATTTCCCAATTGTTTGTTAGTATCATTCGGGTTGTTCTATTCTTATATTTTATAAAGTCGGCTTCGAATTGTTGATAAAAATCAGTTTTGATAATATATTGTTCAATAATCGTTCTTGCTTCTGAAGAAGAAAGGTTTGAAATTACTTGAAGAACCTCTTCCTTTGATGTAAATGTATATGTTGGTTTTTCAGTATGCTCTTCAATTTGCGGAGCAGAACATTCTGGACAAAATTTTGCTTCACGTGGAATTTTTGCTCCACAAGAGTTACAGAATTTCGTAGCACTTTCTTGCTGTTGAGGATTCTCCATTTTGTTACCACATTCGGTACAAAATTTTACGCCATCAGGCATAGATGCATTACATTTAGGACAATTTTTCATAAGTATATCAATTTTAATTATAATTTCACTAATGCAGGAATCAATACTTTTCCATGATTCGCAACACCTATGCGAGTTACTGACTGTATCGGAGTGCCTTGCTCTACAATTATAAAAGGAACAGGCATGTGTCTATTTATGTTGAATTCTATATCGTCTGCAATGGGTTCACATCCACCGAGAATGAGGGAATTAATGAGATGGCTTGACATATCGGCAAGCAGAGCCTTCATATTATCATCACTCATTTTAGTTGCCATTGCATCATAATGCTTGACCAATGATGCGACTTGCTCTGCCAACTTGTCAAAACTATCAGCAGAACTTACACAAGTAGTTGGGGCTTGCAATTTCGCTGTGATCTCCTCATGGTGAGAAACAGGAATAACATTTTCCAAATCAGAAGATTTTCTTAGTTTTAATAAACCTTCTACAAACCTTATACAACTTTTTATCTTCATTTTCTTCTTCCGTATAATTTTACAGCATGCTCGGCAACCTTTCTAATCTTAGGATCGTATGCCATCATCGCTAATTGTTGCCAATATGCTTGTCGTTCTATTCTATTTACAGATGATACATACATTTCACCTTGGGGACCGAATAATTCCCAAAGCTCTTCAAATTCATCTTCTTCCCATAACTCTCGATTCTTTTCTAATTCTTTGCGCATTGCATAATCTTCGTTTGGAGCCTCATGGGTAAGAAGCATTTGTTCAAGAGGATGTTTGACATTATCGGTTAAATCTTTTATCAAGCGTTCTATCTCTGCTGACGTTCTAATGTTTTTAGATAAAAACTCCAATAACTCCTCTGCTACTATTGGGTTCTTTGCTCCAATAGAATTTTGCACCTCCTTAATCCACGCATCGCTTTTTCTGCTTGCTCGTTCTGCATTATGGAGTGCATTACGATACAGATCATCTATTACTCGCTTGAGTTCGTGAAGGATCTTGGTACAATGGATGGATTTTTTACGCTCAAAGAAATGCTCTTGAATAATCTTGCGCAGGTTCTCCATGTTAGCTCCATCCTTGAGTTCTGCAATCGCATCTTCTGGAGTAGGAGCTTCGTACAAAGCATGCAAAATAGTACGAGGTAATGACCAATATGCACCATCTTGCATCAATGTATCATGGATTTCTACACATAGATCATGTGGCATGTAAGTATTGATATCTTCCATCAAGAATATGTCTTTATCCGTTAGAATCATATCCAACTCTTCTTTGGAAGGAACAGATTTTATTGCTTTCTGCCATCGTGCAAAACTATTGGCATGGCGCATGGTGCACTCCCAAATCATTACTGAAACGGGTACTACATCAAATAACTGATCTTTTAGACTTCGTGCGACATAAGCAGCTTGCTCTTTTCTGCGATTCCAAATAGCTTCTTCCACATCCATCTTGGTCATTACGCCAAGTGCATCCAATGATGATCCTCCTAAAGTAGTCTCCCGGAATGCATCCAAGAAATCTTTGTCTGTTTTACCCGCAACACCTCGCACTACATAAATCACAGCATCTGCATCACGTGTTTGGCGTTGG
Source organism: Kiritimatiellia bacterium (assembly GCA_017648065.1). Taxonomy (GTDB): domain Bacteria; phylum Verrucomicrobiota; class Kiritimatiellia; order RFP12; family UBA3636; genus RGIG990. The sequence continues at coordinate 2,365 of JAGCJJ010000042.1, forward strand.
GATTCTTCGTGATGTTTCTGATTAAGTTTATAATAGCGGTCAATTCTTTTTTGGTGTCCCTCTCCATCACCCTCGGTTACAGCCAAAGTGCCAGGAGTGTCTACCAATATCAAATCTTCCAATGCGGGGTCATTTAGTATATACTCTAAAAAGTCAATATTTTCCGCCTTACTTAATGTTTCCTCATCCTTACCTTGTAACGAATCCATAAAAGACAGTGCTTCTTCTGTAACGTGTCCATCACTCCAATGAACTAAAACAGGACGATTAGGATCCTTAGGAGTACCATAGCGGAATTTATTGATGGTGGCTGTTGTAGCGGCATCACCTACTTTCGCAAGTTTCTTGCCTAAGAATGCATTCAAGAAAGAACTCTTACCTGCATTTTGTGCACCTGCAATTGCCAGTGTACAAGGTTTGTCCACTTGATTTTTAAGATCAGTTATTAAACTAATCCATTTAGTAGCCTCGGGAAGTGCCTGTACTACTTCTAGAGTTTTGTTCAGCAGATTATATGTTTGTTCTTCTATGCTCATGCTTTATAGGAATAATTGGGATGACCACAATGAATACAGAACTTTTGGTTTGACCAAACCTCTTTTCCGCAATCTGTGCAGAAATGTTTTGTGGGTTTGGGTGCCGCAGGTGGTTCTGGTGCTGTTGAGTCTTTAATAGGAACATTCAACGAATATAATGCACCTAAAGCAACTGCAACATCTACAAGACCTGTAGAGCGAATCTCTACATCCGGACCAACAAGCGCTTTTAATTTCTCAGTTACCAGAGGAATACGAGAACTACCTCCAATGAGGATAATGCTGTCCAACGGTAATTTTTGTGCCTTTACCTCATCAATTATTAAACGGGTTTTGTTTATGGTTTTATCTATTAGAGACTCGATTAAGGTATTGAGTTCTTGGCGCGTAATGGTACGTTGTGCTGTGATGAAACTGCCATCTGTAGAAGGCAACAATTCATTACAAGGCATTGATTGGACTTTAGATAGCATTTTCTTCTGCTCCTCACACTCGCGTAGGAACTCTAAATCCATTATGCGCTTGTTTGGCGAGAGAGAACGGTTGAAATTTTCCTTTACGAATTTATCCCAATCTCCATACAACAAGCGGTCAATGTCGCCACCTCCACAATGAGCATCTCCACGAGATGCAACTTTTCTACTAAGGGTACCATCTGCTTCCTTATACAAATAGGCGACATCGAATGTTCCGCCACCAAAATCATACACTAATACTCCTCTCGCATTCTCATCGAGAATACCACTTTTAATAGCATACAAAGCTGCTGCTTCGGGTTCCTTAACAAATTCATGCTTAGTAAAACCTGCTTTTTGGATTGCCTCTCGCAACATATCTACCTGCCAGTCTTCAAACTCAACTGGATGAGTTAGGACTATGCCGTTAATGGGTTTGCTAAAGCGACTTGATGCCTCGCACTGCTGTTTGATTTTAGAAAGAATAGCTGCAATGATATCAACATGCGAATGTCCGAGGAATTCTCCGTCGGGTTTCATTAGCCGTTTCACCTCTCGCAGTGTATGAGACAGAATCTTCTGCTTTGTCGTTGGGTCATAATGGGATAAACGCTCTAACTGGAGCATTGGAAGATGTCCCACATCAATACCTCCTTTGTCATTTATAAATACGATGGAAGGTATTTGAGCTAAACCATTATCAATGAAGGTAATGATTTCTGGTGTATTGGTTTCAGGGTTCAATCGAGAAGCAGAACTAAATGAAGTGCCAAAATCAACACCAATTACACTATCCGTATCAAATGTAATGTTACTCATTAGATTTCTCTACAATTACTAATTGTTCCTTAACTGATTTGAGTGAATTATAAACAGGTATCCATACTTGTTTAGCTGCTTCAATCTCTTGCAATTTTCTTTGACGAGTTTCTGCATCTGCGTGCAATTGTCCGTCCAATAACTGAACCTGGCGGTCAATATTCTCTTTGTGCTGTGCATATAACGATGCGACAGCTGTTTTGCCAGCTTCCCTTAAAATTCTTTCAGCATTTTGCAACTCGGTCAAATTTCCGTGTGTAGGTCGTCGGATAATATCCGAATATGCTTGTTGCAAGCAATTAGAGAGGTGCGCTTTTAATTCTTGTTTTTTCTGATTTAGTTTATTCTCTTTGCCCACAGAGAATCCTGCGAAGACACCACCTAACAGAGACGCGACACCACCTGCAATAAGAATAACTAGTGCGGCGGGTGGGCATGCTATTGCAGCACCAAACGTTACACCAAGTCCTAATCCAGAGACTAACGAACCTGTCATATATCCATTGCGAAAATTATTCATGTGTCCTGCAAATCCTGTTTTTTTAGGCTGGTAAGATTCAATATGGACAGATGCTCCTTCTGCACCAACCGCACCAAGACGAGCATTGAATTTAGACAAGATATTATCGATATTGTATTGACACTCTTCAACCAAGTCTTTCCAATGATTGGCATATGTTTGTTGTAATTCATAGGACATACTATTTGCCAATTGGTCTGCTTCTTTGTTGCTGTCTAAGGATTCAATCCTCTTTAGCATGCTGTCATATATATGGTGGTTGGTTGACAGCATATCATTGGCATAATTACGAAGACCAATAATTTGTTCCTCGATTTCTGCCATTATCTCTTGTTGTTTGGCGCTTGAGTTACCCCATTCGGCTGCAAAAGATTGTTGCATCTGTCGTTTTTGCTCTGCCAATTCTTTGGCTTTTCCGGGTTGCGAAGCAGAAGTGTGCAACTCGTCTAATGCTTTGTTAACACGGTTGTAGTATTGATTGAAAGTATTAAAAACTTGCACATTGATCTCAAAACCGACTGTATTGTAAATTAGTTTTAGGAGAGCTTCTTTTACAACATCAAACTGACTTTTTTCCACCAACTTGTCGTTCTTCATCTTTGTCGCAAAATTAAGCACCTTGCTTGACATTGGATAGAACTGAATTTGCTTGGTCGCGGTTAGAGGAGCAAGTGGAGCAAGGATTCGTTGGTTCTCATTTACTATTGTGCGGATGTAGTCTGCGTTGTAGTTATCCATCTTGGTTAGGATAAAGAGGATTTGCTTAGTTTGCTTAAGAGCTGTCTCTACGAAATCCTTTTGCACAGTAGTGATTGGATTCTCTGGATCAGTAATGAAAATTACAGCAGCAGCTTTCTTCAGGTAATTGCGAGTAATTTGCTCGTGTGCGGCATATAAGGCACCAAATCCTGGAGTGTCAACTAATGCAATGGATTTAGGTAAGAATGGTATAGGATGCTTTACTTCGATATAATCAATCTGTTTGTCCTTAAAAGCAGGGATTCCTAGCAAGTCTGCTTCTAC
>JAGCJJ010000043.1 GCA_017648065.1 Kiritimatiellia bacterium
AATATTGAAAAAGGGTATCTCACAGACACCTGTCTGACTGCACAGGATAAATATAAAGCTTATCTGGATTATTTCAGGATTGCATACTAATGGGACAATCGGATGCAACTGTTATGCTTTATGTTTTTGCTTCAAAATGCTATCTAACACCCTTTAAATGATAATAACAGAGAGGTTAAATATATGAAAAAAATACTATTTATTTGTCACGGAAATATTTGCCGTTCCACAATGGCAGAATCTGTCTTTACATGGCTTGTTGAGAAGAAAGGTGTTTCACATCTTTTCAAAATTGACTCAGCTGGAACATCAAATGAAGAGATTGGAAATTCTGTACATCATGGTACCCGAGCAAAATTAGGCATTGAAGGAATTCCTGTTGTCCCACATCGTGCTCGCCAGCTTGTATATTCTGATGCAGAAAAATATGATTATTTTATAGGAATGGATTCTTATAACATTTCCAATACAAAATTTATCTTGCGCGATATGGCTGATAAAGTCATGGTGTGCCGTTTGTTAGATTTTTCACAATATCCAGGTGATATCGCAGATCCATGGTATACAGGAAATTTTGATGATACTTTCCGCGATGTACTTGAAGGGTGCGAAGCTCTTCTAAATCATTGCTTAAAGCAATAATATATGAGCTTGTTTTATAAAATATTGTTGTAATATACTTTTTAGCTTAAAAATAAAATAGAATTTGCTTAAGCGTATGCTTATAAGTTATAATATTTAGAAAATATAGGAGATATTATATGTACGGTAGTTTTAATCCTGGTAAAATTTGGTTAGATACAAATGGGAAACGTATTCAGGCTCATGGTGGCTCTGTTATGTTTATTGATGGAACATATTATTGGTATGGTGAAAATAAAGAATTTACAACTGGCGAGAAAAAAATCTGGCATTGGGGTGTAAGATGCTACACATCTACAGATTTATATAATTGGGAAGATAAAGGTATAATTATTCCACCTGATCCAGAAGATGAAACTTCTACATTGCATCCATCTGTTTGTATGGACCGTCCTCATATTATTTATAATGAGTTAACCAAAAAATATGTTTGTTGGTTAAAGATAATGGAAAGAAATGGTACTCAAACAATGACTGTCCTAACAGCAGATAATATTTTGGGCCCATATACAAAAATTCGTGAGCATTATCGTCCTTTAGGAATGAGTGATGGTGATTTTGACCTTGTGGTTGCTTCTGATAAAAAAGCATATTGGTATTTTGAACGAGTACATAGCGAATTGATTTGTGCAGATTTGACAGATGATTATACAGGAGCAACAGGTTATTACTCCACACATTTCCCTCGTCATTGTCCTCCATATGTGCGTGAAGCACCTGCATTTTTTGAGAGGAAATTTAAAAAGTATCTTGTAACAAGTGGAACAACCGGATATTTACCAAATCCATCTGAATTTGCTGTAGCTGAAACATATCATGGCCCATTTACAGAATTAGGAAATGCACATGTTGGAGATCCAAGTAACACATCATTCCATAGTCAAATTTCTTCTGTATTTAAGGTTCAGGGGAAAAAGGATTTGTATATTGCTGTGGCTGATAGATGGGTGCCTGGTGGAACATATATGAATTATGATGAAATTAAGAAATATTATGAAATGATGTTTCTTGAGGGACGCTGGGATGATGCAAGACAATTCCGTTTGAGTCATAATTTCCCTGACGAACGTAATACATCAATAGCTGATTATATTTGGCTTCCAATCTTATTTGATGGAGACAAGCCACAAATCAAATGGTTTGATGAGTGGAAGCTTTCAGATTTTGAGTAAGTCTGTGGTTTTTAATTTTAGAAATCACACATATATCCAATTGTCCTATTAAAGCTTATTGATTTGAATATGTGAGTGTCAGATTGTTGAAAACTATAAATGTTAGCTTAATTTGATATGATTTTCCTTGAGAAAAAACATACAAAATGGTTAAATATTATAAATGTTTTCTTTTAAGAAAATTAGGATAGAAAAAGTATTAAAATTCTAAAAAAAGAGGAAAAAATGTTTTCCGGAACATATACAGCATTAGTAACACCATTTAATAAGTCAGGTTCTGTAGATTATGGTTGCTTAAAAGCAATAATTGAGCAGCAGGTTGAGGCAGGTATTGCAGGCGTTGTGCCTGTTGGTACAACTGGCGAGTCTCCAACACTTTCACATCCTGAGCATAACGAGGTAATTAGATTTACTGTTGAAGCAACAGCAGGTCGTATGCAGGTAATAGCTGGCACAGGAGCTAATTGCACTCAAGAAGCTGTTGAGCTTACAAAGCAAGCTATAGATGCTGGCGCAGATGCTTCTTTACAGATTGCTCCATATTACAATAAGCCATCACCAGAGGGTTTGTATCGTCACTTTATGACAATCGCTGATTTAGGTTTGCCTGTTGTGCTTTATAATGCACCAGGTCGTACTTCACGTGATATTCCTATCAGTGTTGTTGAGCGTCTTGCAAAGCATCCTGCTGTTAAGGCTATTAAGGAAGCTGCAGGTGATGTTGGTCGCGTAAATTCTGTACGTTCTGTATGTGATATTGATGTGCTTTCAGGTGATGATCCACTTACTCTTCCAATGATGGCTGTCGGTGCAACTGGTGTAATCAGCGTTGCATCAAATGTGGTTCCTGCGCGTGTTGTAGAAATGGTAAATCTTGCTTTGGATGGAAGATATGCAGAGGCACGTATGCTTCACTATGAGCTATTGCCACTATTCCGTGATTTATTTATTGAGGTAAATCCTGTTCCAGTAAAAGCAGCTATGGCAATGCAAGGAGTAATGGAGGAGTCATATCGTTTACCTCTATGTGAACTACAGCCAGAGAATCGCGCAAAGCTAGAGGCAACACTTAAATCTTTGAACATTATCTAATTTTGGAGATAAAGAAATGATTTCAGTAACTATTTTAGGTGCAAGTGGTCGCATGGGTGGAGCACTTGTTCGTGCAGCAAGAAATTTTTCTAATGATATTAAGCTTGCAGCAGTAGTAGACAGGGCTGGCTTACCATGCATTGGTATGGATTCTGGTACAATTGCTGGTATTCAACCTAATGGTATTTTAATTACAGACGATTTAGATGCTGCTGTTCAAGCATGCGATGTTGTAATCGATTTTACTTTCCATACTGCAGTTTTAACTACAGCACCAGTTGTGGCAAAGTATAAAAAGGGTTATGTGCTTGGTACAACAAGCCTGACTGCAGAGGAAGAGGCTTTAGTTGCTGAGGTGGTTAAGGTTGCTCCTGTAGTTCGCTCTCCAAATATGAGCCTTGGTGTAAATCTTCTATTTTCACTTGTAAAGCAAGCAGCAGCTCTTCTAAATGAGGGCTATGATGCTGAAATTATTGAAATACACCATAAGCACAAGAAGGATGCTCCATCTGGTACAGCACTTGGTCTTGCAAAAGCTTTGGCAGAAGGTCGCAATGTAAATCTAGACGATGTTGTTTGCTATGGCCGCGAGGGAGTTTCTGATGAAGAGCGTGATCCAAAAACTATTGCTATTCATGCTGTGCGTGGTGGTGATGTAGTAGGTGATCACACAGTGATTTTTGCTGCAGATGGTGAGCGTGTTGAGCTGACACACAAGGCGTCAAGCCGTGAGAGCTTTGCTGGTGGTGCATTAAAGGCTGCTATTTGGATGGCAAATAAAGAGCCTGGTGTATACACAATGAAGGATGTTTTGAATATTAAGTAGTTTATAATAGAAGGGAATCAAAGTTATGAAAAACATTGAAAAGAATTATAATTTGGCAGCAGAGCAATTTGCTGAGTATGGCGTAGATGCAGCAAAGGCAATTAAGCTAGCTACTTCAATTCCTGTTTCTATTCATTGCTGGCAAGGTGATGATGTTGTTGGTTTTGAAAAGGCTGCAGGTGGTGCAGATGGTGGTCTTGCCGTAACAGGTAACTATCCTGGTCGTGCACGTACACCAGAAGAGCTACGTGCAGACTTTGAAAAGACACTTTCACTTACACCAGGTGCTTCTCGCATTAACATTCATGCTTGCTACTGCGAGCCTGTAAATGGTAAGTGTCCAGATCGTGATGAAATCACATATGCAAACTTCAAGAATTGGGTAGATTGGGCAAATAAGAACAAGATCGGTGTTGATTTTAACCCAACTTTCTTTGGCCATCCAAAGGCATCTGATGGTCTTCCTTTGACAAATCAGAAGAAGGCAATTCGTGATTTCTGGATTGAGCATGGTCGCCGTTGCCGCGAAATTGCTGCTGAGATGGGTAAGAAGACAAAGTCTTCTGTACTAAATAACTTCTGGACACCAGATGGCTATAAAGACGTACCAGCAGACAGAGCAGGTGCACGTGCTCGCCTAGCAGATTCTCTTGATAAGATGTTTGAGAAGAAGTATGATGCTAAGCTAACAGTAGAGTCTGTTGAGTCAAAGCTATTCGGTGTTGGCTGCGAGAGCTTCACACCTGGCTCACATGAGTTCTACATGGGTTATGCAGCAACACGCAATAAGCTTGTTTGCTTGGATGCTGGTCACTTCCACCCAACTGAGGTAATTTCTGATAAAATTTCATCAGTATTGCAGTTCTTCCCAGAGGTTGCACTTCATGTTAGCCGTGGTGTTCGTTGGGACAGCGATCATGTAATTACACTAAATGATGAGTTAGTAGCAATTGCTCAGGAAATCATTTGGAACAAGTATGAGAAGCGTGTTCGCATTGGTCTAGACTACTTTGATGCAAGTATCAATCGTATTGCAGCATGGACAATCGGCACACGCAATATGCGTAAGGCTCTATTGATGGCTGCTCTAACTCCTGCAACATTGATTCGTAAGGCAGAGGCAGCAGGTGATTACTCACAGCGCCTACAGCTAATGGAAGACTTCCGTCTACTACCATTTGGTGCTGTTTGGAATATGCTTTGCGAGCAGGCTGGAGTACCTGCTGGTACAGAGTGGTACGACGAGGTTCGTAAGTACGAAGCTGAAGTTACAAGCAAGCGTTAATAAAAAGAGGCGTCCTTTGGGGCGCCTTTTTATGTTTTAATTCGGCTGAATGTCGAATTAAAATGTAGCGGCATTGAGAGCTATGAAGCGGTGCAGAGCACATGAAGTATGCATATGGTATATGATGCATTGCTATGCAATATATTCGGTTTTAACCATAAATTTTACGAAAATTTGCTTGATATAAGTATTTTTTACTAGACATAGATACTAAATTTAAGGTAAATTATACTATATTCAATTTTTTTAACCCCAGTAGCATTTATTAAAGGTACCGCTACTGGACAAACTATTAACGTTAATAAGGAGAATCCCTCGTGGGCTCAATTAAGAAGAAGCGCCGTGCGAAGATGTCTAAGCACAAGCATCGCAAACGCATGAAGTTAAACCGTCACAAGAATAAGTAGGTCGAAAATAGGCACCGACTGACTGTCGCTTTGCGTATGTTCTTGTGTGCTTGTCTTCAAAAGTCTAATGCTGCAAAAAATATAATTTATACAGCTTAGAAATCCTGCGAGGAATCATCATTTATGATGATGACGGTCTAGGTCTTGGCGCAACTAGTTGCACCAAGACCTTTATTTTTTATTATTAAATCGCTATAAATATATTGATTTTAATAGACTTTTGGTCAGAGAATAGGTAAAATAAGCCAGCAATTTAAGTATTTAAGTGCTAATTGTTAAAAAATTATTGGCAGAGGGCTAACCTCAATAGAAATCTGGAAAATAAAATGGATACAAAAAAAGAAATTAAAAGTAATTTAGAGGCAATTTCCTCACTATGTAAGCGTCGTGGCTTTATCTTCCCAAGCTCAGAGCTATATGGTGGTATCAATGGTTTTTGGGATTACGGTCCAATGGGTTCAGAGCTAAAGCGTAATATACGTGATGCTTGGTGGAAGTTTACAGTTCAAGGTCGTACAGATGTTGTTGGTTTGGATGCAACAATTATCATGCACCCACGTATTTGGGAGGCATCTGGTCATGCATCTGGTTTTGCTGATCCAATGGTTGACTGCAAAGACTGCAAGAAGCGCCACCGCGCAGACCAGCTATGTGAAGAGCAGGGCACAAAGCTAATCCAGGATGGTAAGAAGTGGATTCTGCCAGAGGGCACAAAGTGCACACAGTGTGGTTCTAAGAATCTAACTGAGCCTCGTTCTTTCAACCTAATGTTTAAGACATACGTTGGTCCTATCGAGGATGATACATCCGCATCTTTCTTACGCCCAGAAACAGCTCAGGCAATTTTTGCTCAGTTCCTAAACATTGAGTCTACTTCACGTAAGGCAGTTCCATTTGGTGTAGCACAGTCTGGTAAGAGTTTCCGTAACGAGATTAACCCACGTAACTACACATTCCGTTCTCGTGAATTTGAGCAGATGGAGCTAGAATTCTTTATTCGCCCAGACGAGGCAGTAGAGCTAATTTGCGGTAAGGTAACAACACTTGCAGATAATCCAGATCTTGATGGTGATCCTCAGCCAGATTGGGGTTGGGAAGTATGGCACAAGTATTGGGTAGAGCAGCGCCTAAAGTGGTATCGTAATGTTGGCTTGCCAGCTGATTCTCTTGAGTTATATTGGCAGACAAAGGAAGAGCTTGCTCACTATGCACGTGCTTGTGTAGATATTGAGTATGCATTCCCATTTGGTGTTCAAGAGCTTGAGGGTATCGCAGCTCGTTCAGACTTTGACCTATCACAGCATCAGAAGTTTTCTGGTAAGAATATGGATGTAATGGATGATAAGCTACGCGAAGCAGTAATGAAGCTTTCTGACGATGAGAAGACAGCATTTAAGGCTAAGGTTGTGGCACAGTGGGTTGAGGCAGGTAAGGAAGAAGCTGCAGCTGTTGCATTTGTTGATAAGCTATTCGAGGGTCGCTATATCCCACACGTAATTGAGCCATCAGCAGGTACAGATCGTCTAGCTCTTGCTCTACTATGCAATGCATATGATGAGGAGAAGCTTGTTGATGCAAAGGGTAAGGAAGATATCCGTACAGTAATGCACTTCCACCCATCAATTGCTCCAGTTAAGGTTGCAGTATTCCCATTGGTAAAGAATCGTCCAGAGCTATATGAGAAGGCACGTAGCGTATTCAAGGCTCTACAGCAGGAGTTCAATTGCTTCTGGGATGAGACTGGTGCTATCGGTCGCCGCTATCGCCGTCAGGACGAAATTGGTACACCATTCTGTGTAACAGTTGACTTTGACACACTAGGCGAGGGTGATGCAAGCTTGAAGGATACAGTAACTGTACGTATGCGTGACTCAATGGAACAGGTACGTATGCCAATTGATGAGCTTGAGAGCTTTGTTCGCAAGAGCATGAAGTAAGCTGATTTGCTTGCTATATAAATAAAAACCGAGGTTGGTCAATATGATTACCTCGGTTTTTGTTTTTTATTGACAGATAATCTATGGATTTAATTCTTTAAGTTGTTTGCACTTTTTAATTACCTGAATTAAGGTTGAATAAAACCACACATAAGTGTATAATTTCATAAATTATTTAAGGGTGATTATTATGTATTCTTTACCAACCTCAACACCAGAAGCACAGGGTATTTCTTCTGTCGCTGTAGCAAATTTTGTTAATAGATTGGCAGAGCTGGATTATGTTCATGGCTTTGCCGTTGTACGTCATGGAAAAATAATAGCAGAGGGCTATCGTGAGGGCTGCTCATCTGCAGATAAACATCAGCTTTTCTCTCTAAGTAAAAGCTTTCTTTCTTCAGCAATAGGTATTGCTTTTGGAGAAGGTTTATTAACACCAGATTCTCTATTGGTAGATTTCTTCCCAGAATATCTTTCTGATAAAGTTTCTGAAAGAATGCGTCGCCTGAAGTTACGCCACCTTCTATCTATGAGTTCAGGCCATGATAAGTGCGCAATAGGTCGCTATTCTTCAAAGCATTCATGGCGTTCAGAGGGGCAGACAATGCCTGCTGATAAGCGTGCTTGGGTAAAGAATTTTCTTGAGGATGAGCTGCCATTTGAGCCAGGTGAGCGTTTTGTTTATAATTCTGGTGCATCCTTTATGTTAAGTGCAGTAATAAAGCGTGTTACAGGATTAAATATTTCAGAGTATTTGCGTACGCGCCTATTTGATAAGCTAGGCTTTGATGAAGGACTCTATTGGGAACAAAATCCCGAGGGAATAGAAATTGGTGGCTGGGGCTTTAATCTTTCTGTTCGCGAGATTGCTGCTTTTGCAAATATGTGGCTAAACAAAGGTGTTCATAATGGTGAGCAAATTATCCCACTTGCCTATGTAGAGCAAGCAACAAAGTGGCAAATTGCTAATGGAGAGGTAAATGATATCAGTGACTGGGTACAGGGCTATGGCTTCCAGTTTTGGCGTTGTCGCAACAACTGCTTCCGCGGAGATGGCTATGCAGGTCAGCTTGCCTTAATTATTCCTGAGCACGATGCTGCAGTAGTAATGACCGGTGGAATGCCAATGATGCAGCGTGAGATTGATGCAGCCTTTGATTTCCTACTTTCAGAATTTAAACAGGAAGCTCTTCCTGAGGATAAATCTGCATATTTAGCTCTTAATGAGGCTATTCATTCAATGAAATTTGAATTAGGACCCCTTGGAGATGTAAATCCGGAATTTACGATGCAGGAGTTTGAACTTAAAGAGAATTTTATAGATTTAAATAAAGTGCTTCTAATCCAGGATTCAAAGGGATTAACACTACGTTACTATTTCAATCATGGTGGTGAAGAGGTGTATGAGGCAGGCTTCAAAGAGCTCAGAGAGGGTAGTATCAATCTTGTAACACAGGATTGGGGCTTGCGCACAGTTGGTCGCTGTCACTGGGAAAATTCTACTACTGCTGTAATGGTTTTGGCAATACCTCAGTCTCCAAGTATTTTTACAATTAAGGTTGTATTAGATGCACCAGCAACAAGTCCTTGTATTTATATGAATACACCAATTTGGTTTGCTTGTGATAAGCTTCAAAAACAGGAATTTTTTAGAAAATGATTAAGTTAATTGCAATAGATATGGATGGCACTCTACTAGATTCAAATAATAGATTGCCAAATGGTTTTTTAGATTTAGTTTCTAAATTATCAGATCAAGGAGTAACAACAGTTATAGCAACAGGCCGTCAATATTACAATGTTATAAAGTTTGTTGAGCCAATACTGGATAAAATGTGGATTGCTTCAGAAAATGGAGCAATGATCAATAAGGGTAGTGAGCTTGTTCATGTATATGCTATGGATAAGGAACTGCTCGCTCCTGCGATTGAGGATATAAAAACTATTCCAGAAGCACATTATATTGAATGCACAGAGCAGGGCGCATTTGTAGATTGTTGTCCACCTCATGTAGAAGCAGAAATCCGTACAATTTATGAGAGGCTTCTCTCTTCAGATGATGCATATGAGCATTCAAAACATCTTGATATTTGCAAGGTAGCAATTAATGCTCCAGATGCTGCTACAATGACAATGCCAGTAGTAAAGAAATATGAAAAAGATTTTAATGTCGTTTTAAGTGGCTTGCATTGGGTTGATTTAATGACTAAGGGTGTTGATAAGGGAGATGCAATTAGTTATATTCAGAAGCATTTAGGAATATCTAAGGAAGAGACAATTTGCTTTGGAGATTATCCTAATGATTTGGGCTTATTCAGAGTTTCCGGAGAGAGCTATGCTATGGCTAATGCACATCCTGATGTAAAGGCTGTTGCAACACATATTGCTCCTTCAAATAATGATGGTGGTGTTCAAATTATTCTTGAGCAGCTTTATCGCGAAAATAAATTCTTTAAGGCTTAGCTTTAGAATAATTTTTTGCACGTTCTTATTTTGCATAAATACTTCTGATACTGGTGGTTTTGTGATTAATACTAATTATTGGTGTTAATTGCATCGCACATAATGTAACATAGAATCAATAATAAAACTTCCAAGCCTTTTTGGGGCTTTGGAAGTTTTATCCTATTAATCCAAAAATGTCATCACATTGTCCCTGTGTTTGTGTATATTTGTGCATATTCGTGTTTTTGAAAATCCAATACATTCGTGTATAGGATTATCCTTGACTGAATTACCAATATAAAGTATTATTTTAGAGACATTCCTTATTATATAAGGAATAAGAGATTTTTTGGAAAAATTGTTCTTTTCCACATTAGAAACAAAGGGTCTAAAATGACAATTGATGAGTTAACACAGATTAAAGCAACTGCTCTTGCTGAACTAGCTGCAGCAAAGACACCTGACGAGGTAGAAGCGTTGCGTATTAAGTACTTGGGCGCAAAGAATGGTCTATTGCCAGCATTGATGAAGCAGCTCAAGGATGTTCCTCCTGCAGACAAACCACAGATGGGTAAAGAGCTAAATGCCCTACGTACTGCAGTTACAGATGCACTTCAGGCAGCAAAGGATGCTTCCTCATCAGCAGGTGAAGCAGTTGAGCCTTTTGATTTTTCTCTTCCTGGTAACTGGACAAAAGCAGGTGCTATGCATCCAGTATCCAGCGTTATTGAGGAAACAACCCGTATCTTCGCTCAGCTAGGCTTTACAGTTGCTGATGGTCCAGATATGGAAACAGAATTTAATAACTTTGATGCACTTAATACAGCAAAGCATCACCCATCACGTGATGAGCGCGATACCTTCTGGCTTGCTGATGGTAATCTATTGCGTACACAGACATCTCCAGTGCAGATTCGCGCAATGCTAGCTACTAAGCCACCTGTACGCATCATCAATCCTGGTCGTTGCTATCGTCGCGATACAACAGATGCAACTCATGCAGCAAATTTCCACCAGATTGAAGGTCTTTATGTTGATGTTAAGCCAGTATCTTTGGCAGACCTAAAGAGCACACTAGCTCACTTTGCACGTGAGATGATGGGACCAAATGTTAAGGTTCGCTTCCGTCCTCACTTCTTCCCATTCACAGAGCCAAGCGTAGAGGTAGACTTCTCTTGCCATCTTTGCCATGGTAAGGGCTGCCGCGTTTGCAAGCAGAGTGGCTGGATTGAAATTGCTGGTGCCGGTATTGTAGATACACGCGTATTTAAGCACATTGGTTATCCAGAGGATTGCTATGGTTTCGCATTCGGTATGGGTGTTGAGCGTATCGCAATGATTAAGCATGGTATTACAGATCTACGTCATCTCTACACAAATGATTTGAGATATCTCAAGCAGTTTGTTTAATTGATGGTTAGAAAAATTATTTAAGAGAGAGAGTAGGATTTAAAAATGAAATTACCAATTAGCTGGTTAGCAGAATATATTGATATCTCAGATTTGTCTGTACAAGAGCTTGCAGATAGAATTACATTTGCAGGTATTGAAATCGAAGGAATTGAGCAGGTAGGTCCTTGCTTCGACAATATTGTTGTTGCTGAGGTTCGTGAGTGCGTTGATCACCCAAATTCAGATCACCTTCATGTGACAAAGGTTTGGGATGGTGAGAATGAGTATCAGGTTGTTTGCGGTGCACCAAATTGCCGCGCTGGTCTTATCACACCACTTGCACGTATTGGCGCAATCGTTCCTGATGGAAAGTTTGAAATTAAGAAGGGTAAGCTACGTGGCGTAGAGTCCTTTGGTATGCTTTGCTCAGCACGTGAGCTAATGCTTTCAGGTGATCACGATGGCATTATGGAACTAGACCCTTCCCTAAAGCCAGGTACACCACTATCAAGCTTGTACGGCTCATCAGAAACAGTATTTGATGTTGAGATTACATGGAATCGCCCTGATTGCTTGTCAATCATCGGTATCGCTCGCGAGTTCGCAGCAATTCTTGGCCGCCCATTAAAGCTGCCAGAAGTAGATTTCCCGGTAGTAGAGGCAAAGGCAGCAGATCTATGCAATGTTAAGATTGAAAATTCTGTAAATTGCCCTAACTATACAGCTCGCGTACTTCCACACGTAGAGCGCTTGCCAAGCCCTGAGTTTATGCGTAAGCGCTTGGAGCTTTGCGGTCAGCGTTCAATCGATGTAGTAGTTGACGTTTCAAACTATGTAATGCTTGAATGTGGTCAGCCACTTCACACTTTTGATTATGAGTGTGTAAAGGATCACACAATTATTGTTCGCAATGCAGCTGAAGGCGAGAAGATCAAGACACTTGATGATGTAGAGCGTACACTTGACCCAGCTATGCTTCTAATCACAGACCCAGCAGGTCCTTTGGCAGTTGCTGGCGTTATGGGCGGAGAGGGAAGCCAGATTCGTGAGAATACAAATTCAGTACTTCTTGAGTCTGCCAGCTTCTATGCTCCATCAATCAAGTACACAGCAACAAAGCTTGAGCTACGTACAGAATCTTCACACCGCTTTGAGCGTGGTGTTGACCCATTCCTGACAGATTGGGCTAGCCGCCGTGCTTGCCACCTTTTGGCAAAGTATGCTAATGCAACAGTTGCAGAAGGTGTTGTAAGTGTTGATACACGCCCAGCAGAGCCAATGCGCGTTGTTCTACGCCATGCTCGCGTAAATGCTGTTATTGGTATGGAAATTCCAGTAGAGCAGCAGGTCGGCATTCTGACATCTCTTGCATTTGAGATAGAAAGCCAGACACCTGAGGCAACAACTTTCAAGGTTCCTTCATATCGTGTAGATGTTGATTGCGAAGCAGATTTAATTGAAGAGATTGCTCGTATGAATGGCTTGGATGCACTACCAGATGTGCTTCCTGCAACAACAATTGTTCCTACAGCAGATGATTCAGCAATTCGTGCTGCAAGCCTATGCCGTCGCACTCTTTGCCAGCTAGGCTTCACAGAGATTATGAATTATAGCTTCACAGCTCCAGCAATTCTTGATGCATTCCAGCCTTCAACAGCTGATTCTCGCATCGTATTGCCAAATCCTGTAAGTGCAGATCATTCTGTAATGCGTGATTCTTTGATTCCTCAGATGCTAGACATCATGTCTTACAACAATTCTCATGGCACATAAACAGCAAGCCTATTTGAGATGGGACGTGTCTTCTATAAGGATGCAAAGGGTGCTTACACAGAGGAGGATCGTGTTTGCGTTGGTCTTATGGGTTATGCTGGTCGCTCTGCAACAGATTGTGTTCGCCCAGTTGAGTCAGGTGAAGCAATCTTGTGGCTAAAGGGTGCATTGGAGAGCTTGGCATATCGCTTGCACACACCACCAATGACAATGAAGGCTACAGATATTGAGGGCTTTGATAAGGGCTGCGCAGCAGTAATTATTATTGCTGGTCGTCCTGCTGGTGTAATTGGTTTGATCAATTCAGATGTTCGCAAGAAGCGCCGCATTATGTCACCACTTGTAATTGCTGAGCTAAAGCGTTCAGTGCTTTTGACAAATGCATTCAAGGTAGTAAATGCAAAGGATGTTCCAATGTTCCCTGCAACTACACGTGATATTGCATTGATTAGTGGCGCAGGCGTAACACATGAGCAGCTGGTTCAGGTAATGAAGAAGGCTGGTCCTGCAGAGCTGACAGGAATTACATTGTTCGATATCTTCAAGGACAAGAAGCTAAATGGTCGCACCTCATTGGCATATAGCCTTGAGTTCCGCTCACCAGAGCGCACTCTAAAGGATGATGAGGTAAATGCTGCACTTGATAAGATTAAGGCAGCATTGAAGGCAAAGCTTCAGGTTGAGATTCGTGGCGAATAATTCTCGCATTGTAACATATATTAGTGCTATCCAAGTCAGGGTGGCACTAATATAAAAATTAAGCATAGTTGTTGAAATATATTTAGGAGAAAAAATGAAAATACTTGTAACAGGAAGTGCTGGCTTTATCGGTATGCATTTATGCAAGCGCTTAATTACACAAGGACATGAGGTTGTTGGCCTGGATAATTTCAACGACTATTATTCTGTTGCTCTCAAGGAAGCACGCAATGCTGAGCTTGAAGCTCTTCCATCAGGCTTTAAATTAGTACGCATGGATTTATGTGAAAAGCAAGCCATTGAGGAGCTCTTTGCACGAGAGAAATTTGATGTGGTGTGCAATCTTGCTGCACAAGCAGGTGTTCGCTATTCTCTCACAAATCCAGATGTATATGTAAAGAGCAATTTGGAAGGCTT
Source organism: Kiritimatiellia bacterium (assembly GCA_017648065.1). Lineage (GTDB taxonomy): Bacteria > Verrucomicrobiota > Kiritimatiellia > RFP12 > UBA3636 > RGIG990. The sequence goes on from JAGCJJ010000043.1 coordinate 14,088, forward strand.
TGTTAATATTCTTGAGTGCTGCCGCCATTTTTCAGTGCCAAAGCTTGTCTATGCATCAAGCTCAAGCGTTTATGGTGGAAATACAAAAATTCCTTTTGCTGAAACAGACAAAGTGGATAATCCTGTGAGCCTTTACGCTGCCACAAAAAAGGCAAATGAATTGATGGCTCATACCTATAGCCACTTATTTGGTGTTCAGACAATTGGCCTACGCTTCTTTACAGTGTATGGTCCATGGGGTCGTCCAGATATGGCTATGTGGCTGTTCACAGAGGCAATGCTTGCTGGTAAGCCAATTAAGGTTTTTAACAATGGCAATATGATGCGCGACTTTACCTACATTGATGATATTGTTTCAGGTGTTGTTGCATGTATTGAGTCAACAAATCTTTCAAAGTATGAGCTCTTCAATATTGGAAATTGTCACTCAGAAAAGCTTATGCACTTGATTGAAGTATTGGGCGATGCATTAGGTGTTAAGCCAGAGATGCAGATGCTTCCAATGCAGCCAGGCGATGTTCCTGCTACATACGCAGATATCACTTCAATTAGTGAGAAGCTTGGCTTTAAGCCAACAACTTTGATTGAGACAGGTATTCCAAAGTTTGTTGAGTGGTATAAGAAATACCATAATATTTAATTTTAATTTGATTTAGGAAAACGTATGTCCTTAGATAATGTTGTGGTAGTATTGGTGGGAACACTATATGGTGGTAATGTGGGAAGCACGTGCCGTGCCATGGCAAATATGGGCATTAAGCATTTGCGCTTAGTAAATCCTCGTGAAACAATTGAGTGGGAGGATGCCACTCGTATGGCTTGCCATGCTGTGTCAATCTTAGAGGCACGCGAGCATTTCACAAGCTTGGAGGAAGCAGTTTCTGATTGTGTTGCTGTAGTTGGTACAACTGCTCGTCAAGGGCTTTATCGTCAGCATGCACTTTCTCCACGTGAGCAAGCACCAAAGCTGTTGCAGCTTGCAGAGCAGGGAAAGATTGCTCTTGTGTTTGGTCGTGAAGACAAAGGTCTGCTAAATGATGAGGTATCTCTTTGCTCACATCTTGTACAGATACCAACAGACAGTGAATATTCATCACTGAATCTTTCTCAAGCTGTGATGGTGCTTTGTTATGAGCTGTTTGCTACTCGTAATGTTTATGAACCAATCCAAGAGAAATCAGAATTAGCTCCGGCACAGATGCGTAACCGCATGTTTGAAATGTGGCGCGAGCTTCTTCTCCACATAGGTTTCATGGAGGAGAAAAAAGCTGAGCACATGATGGCAGGAATCAATCGCATCTTTTCTCGTGGTGCATTAACAATTAACGATGTGAATATCATGATGGGTATTGTGCGTCAGACCTATTGGGCTGTAGATCATGATAAACATAATCGTACAGAGCAACGCAAAAAGAAGCAGGAACAGACCCTGCCACAAACAGAGGAGCCACCTAATGCTTAGGCGTCTTCTGGTTGTGATGTATGCTACATTGCGTGAGGGCTTGCAGCAACCAATTTGCATATTGCTTACTCTCACAATGCTTGTACTGACATTGCTTCAGCCTTTGGTGCAGCTACACACATTTGGTGAGCCCGGTCGTTTAGTTCGCGATGGCGGATTTGGTTTTCAGCTTATCTTTGGTTTGCTGATTGTGGTCTTTACAGCAGGCTTTACATTAAGTAATGAATTAAGAAGTGGTACTGCATCTGCTACACTTGTAAAACCAATTTCCAGAGCCGAATTTTTTATAGGTAAACTTTTTGGTGTGCTGGGCGTACTTGTAATATATTGGATTTGCTCAACCTTTGCAATTCTGATTGCAGAACGAGCAGCAGAGCGCTTTATAGAAAATTCTCGCTTAATTGGATATATTCGTGATAACCAAGCAGCATTTCTTGGAATGGGTGTGCCTTTGCTATCACTTCTGATTGCAGCAATACTTAATTATTTCAAACATATGCGAATCGGACTTGTATTTTTCTTTACAACAATTCTATTTTATTCCGCATTGTTTATTTATTTAGGATTTTATTCTTACGATCATTTTTGGTTAGGCTTCACTTCTGACTTTGCCACATATTTTGATTTTAGAATTTTAGGTGTAGCTTTCCTATTGCTACTATTGCTCAGCTGTTTTACTACAATGGCAGTGGCACTTACAACCCGACTGAAAACTGGCGGAGCACTGGCAATATGCTTTGCATTATTTTCTTTGGGCTTTTTTATTGATTTAATTCTGGAAGCAGGTATTTGTGGCAGAGTCATAGGAAATGTATTGTCATTGATTACGCCAAATGTCCAGAGTTTTTGGCTGCCAGATGCATTAGGCAATGGAGGTGCAATTTCTTTGCGTTATTGTGCTTCTGCAACAATCAATGCAATTCTCTATATCATTTTATATTGCGTTATTGGCACATCTCTTCTTCGTAGCAAAGATATGTGATTTTGTATAATAAATGGTTGTGAAATCATCATGCCATTTGAGATGTTATAGATTAGTTTAATTAGTTATGTTCTTCCCTTTATTCTTTCTTGAATTTTTTGCTATAAACTATTAAAATATGTGCTAACTATTTTATGAGGTTTTTTATGAAAATTACAGCAGACGAATTACGTACAAAATATCTTACATTTTTCCAGTCAAAGGGACATACTCTAATTTCAGGTGCTTCTCTAATTCCAGAGAATGATCCAACTGTGCTATTTACTACAGCAGGTATGCATCCACTTGTACCTTATCTGATGGGTAAACAAGAGCATCCAGCTGGCACACGTCTTACAGACGTACAGAAGTGCGTTCGTACAGGTGATATTGATGAGGTTGGTGACAGTGCTCATTTGACATTCTTTGAGATGCTAGGTAACTGGTCTCTAAATGATTACTTCAAAAAAGAAGCAATCAATTGGTCATATGAATTTCTAACTCAGCAGCTAGGTTTCTCTCCTGATCAGCTATCTGTGACTGTATTCAAGGGCGAGGATGGCATTCCAGCTGATGAAGAAGCAGTAGAGATTTGGAAGGGTCTTGGCATTCCTGATGAGCGTATCTATCGTCTGCCACGTGAAGACAACTGGTGGGGTCCAGCAGGTGAGACAGGTCCTTGCGGTCCAGATACTGAGATGTTTATCGATACAGGTAAAGAGAAGTGCGGTCCAGATTGCCGTCCTGGTTGCCACTGCGGTAAGTACATTGAAATCTGGAATGATGTATTTATGCAGTACAACAAGAATGAAGAGGGCAAGTTTGTTCCACTAGGTCGCCATAATGTTGATACAGGTATGGGTGTTGAGCGTACAATTTGTATGATGAATGGTTTAGACACTGTTTATGATACAGATGTATTCCAGCCAATTATGGCAAAAATCAAAGAGCTAAGTGGCAAGACAGAGTTTGTTGGTGATGAGGTTCGCTCTTCACGTGTTGTTGCTGACCACATGCGTACTTCTACATTTATTTTGGGTGACCAAAAGGGTGGCGTAACACCAGGTAACATTGGTGCAAACTATGTTCTACGTCGTTTGATTCGTTCTGCAGTACGTCATGCTCGTAAGCTAGGCATTGCTCCAGGCTTTACAGAGAAGATGGCTTGTGTAATTATTGATGAGTACAAGCATGTATATCCAGAGCTTGAGCAGAATCGCGAACGTGTAATTTCTGAGCTATTGCAGGAAGAGTCTCGTTTCAGTAAGACACTTGACGAGGGTAAGAGAGAGTTTGATAAGTGCATTTCTGGTATTCAGCGTAAGAATGACTTTATGGCTTCTAAGGATCCAGCATATGTAAAGGATACAACAATCTCTGGTAAGCAGGCATTTAAGCTATATGATACATATGGTTATCCTCTAGAGATGACTGTTGAGTTAGCAGCAGAAATTGGCTTTACAGTTGATGTTGATGGTTATAATGAGGCTTTCAAGAAGCACCAAGAGCTATCACGTGCAAATGTTGGTTCAGCAAAGTCTGGTCTTGCAGAGCATTCTGAAGAAACAACAGCTCTACACACTGCAACACATCTGCTACATGCAGCATTGAAGCAGGTACTAGGTGAGCATTGTAACCAGAAGGGCTCAAACATCACAGCTGAGCGTTTGAGATTTGACTTCACACATGGTGAGAAGATGACACCTGAGCAGATTAAGGCTGTTGAGGATCTTGTAAACGAGCAAATCAAGAAGGACATCAAGATTACTCGTGAGATGATGACCATTGAGGAGGCAAAGGAAGCTGGAGCAACAGCTCTGTTCGCAGCAAAGTATGGTGAGCAGGTTTCTGTTTACACAATGGGCGACTTCTCTAAGGAGGTTTGCACAGGTCCTCATCTTGAGCATACAGGAGATATGGGTGTGTTCAAGATAAAGAAGGAAGAATCATCAAGTGCAGGCGTACGCCGTATTAAGGCAGTATTGCAAAAGTAAGCTAATTACGAAATAGCATATTTGTAAGAGGGAGCAGCTGAGAAGGTTGCTCCCTCTTTGTTTTTTGTTCGTTTTCGGATATCCTATCTATCCTAATAATAATTTGTTATACACTTTTTATTATTGATTTTGAATTAAGAGTAGTATATAATTGTGTCAGTTTAAGGGATAAGTTTGTTGTTAAATATTTTGAAATTAGCAACATATTTTGATAGAAAATAATATATTGTTAGGGATTAGGTATGGCATTAAAAGCAATGGTTTTTGTTGATGGAAATTGGTTTTATCATAGTCGACAAGTGCTTTTTAATTTAAAAAATGAAGATGGCTTTGAATTAGATTACAGAAAGATTTCAAGTCTTCTATCTGAGTGGTTGTCTGCATCATTCAAAAAAGAAGTAGATGTTGTTCGTTGCCTATATTTTGGAGTAGTTCAGACAAATAAGTTGAATTGCAATTCTGCAAAACAAGTTGCTTTTTATGATTTTTTAGCAAGAGAGTGTTCAATTGATGTTATTACTTCTACAATTGACTATAAATCTGATGTTTCTATCAGCGAAGAACGCGCGATAGGTATTTCATTATCTGCTGCTGTATTGAAGAATTGTGTAATGCCAGATTCTTTTGATATTGCTGCATTTGTTTGCGGTTCATCTGATTATATTCCTCTTATCAGTCAGACTCGAACGTTGGGAAAAAGGACTGCTGTTATAACAATGCGTAATTTTGGAGATATGCAACACTCCAGCACACAGCTCCATACAAAGAATGTCTTTACAGATTGTGAGCCAATTTTCCTTGATGACCACGTAGATGAGCTTCGACTTGTTAGACAAGAGCAGGAGCGTGAATGTAAGTCATGTGGTGCAAAAGAAATCACCACATGGGCAGGTCCAGAATTTTATTGCTCCAATTGCCGCTCTGGTTATCAGCGCAAACGCTAATAAAAAAGTGTAGATTGCAAAACTAAATGCACCAAAAGAGTTGCATTTACTTTTGCAAATTACACAATTCACCAGAACTGCACCAATCTAGAATTATACTTGTTATTTCTTTCTTTGCTTGGTAAAATAAAAAGAAAATAAAAAGTATATATATTTTTTCGTTGAGATATGAGCAAAAATAATAAAAAACAAATTAAAATTGGTTTTCTTTCTTTGGGATGTTCCAAGAATTTAGTTGATTTACAGATTATGGCAGATCATCTCCTTACTGCTGGCTATGATGTAGGTGTAGAGCATTCTGAGGCTGATGTAATTCTTGTTAATACATGTGCTTTTATTGAGGCAGCTCGTCAAGAGGCTGTTGATGCAATTGAAAATGCCTGCCAATATAAGGCTTCAGGTACATGCTCTGCCGTAATTGTAACTGGTTGCCTTGCGCAACGTTATAAAACAAATATCTTTAAAGTATGTCCAATGGTAGATGCTGTAGTTGGTGTAGATCAGCTAGATGAATTACCAAAGATAATTGATGAAATTTTGGTAAAGAAATCAGCTAATTACTGCATCATTCAGGCAGGTCTTCCAACACGCTTGTTTGAGCCACTAGATGAGGGATTTGTCTTTACCGGTGGACCTTATGCTTACCTAAAGCTTGGTGAAGGCTGTATGCATGCTTGTGCATTCTGTGCAATTCCTGGTATTCGCGGCAAGCTGCGCTCACGCAAGCCTGCAGCAATAATTGAAGAGGCTCGTCAGCTGATTAAGCGCGGCTATAAGGAGCTAAATATCGTGGCTCAAGATATTTCCAGCTATGGTGAGGATTTTAAGGATGGAACATCTCTCGCAAGCTTGCTTGCAGAGCTAGATAAACTTCCTGGTGACTTTAGAATGCGTCTTCTATATGGTCATCCAGCAAAGATAACTGATGAGTTGTTGCAAACAATTGCAAATAGTAAACACATTTGCCACTATCTTGATGTGCCTATTCAGCACAGTCATCCTGATGTGCTTCGTGGAATGCATCGTGCTGATACAATTAAGCATGTGCCAGAGCTAGTAAAGCGCATTCGTGCAGCAATGCCAGATGCAACAGTTCGTACTACATGTCTTGTAGGATTCCCTGGTGAAACAGATGAGCATTTTGAACATCTCGTAGAATTTATTAAGGCAGTAAAATATGACCATATGGGTGCATTTGCATTCTCTCCAGAAGAGGGTACAGCTGCATATGATATGGGAGATGAGCCAGATGATTTGGTGGCAGAGTCTCGCCGTGAAGCACTTATGAAGCAGCAGGAGAAAATCTCTCGTAAGCTTCTAAAGCAGCGCCATGGTAAAGTTGAGCGTGTGCTACTGGAATCTTATGACGAAGAAAATGAGGTTTGGGTTGGTAGAACAGATGGCCAAGCACCAGATGATATTGACGGCGTAACCTTTGTGGTAAATGTACCTGAAAAGAAAAAGGCAGGCGACTTTGTTGATGCAGTCGTTGTAGATTCAAAAGCACATGACCTTATTGCTGAATATCGCAAATCAAAATAAAGCGTAACTCAGGTATTGAAAAAATTATTTCATACATAGAACTAATGGAGAACTAATTATGGAATTAAAACCAAAAGAAAAATTCAAATGGCTTTCTTTTAAGGGAAGAATATCAAGGAAAACATATTGGCGTAAGTTAATTAAGTTATTTGTATTAGCTATTTTGATTCCTTATTTGGTTGTGATGTTTCTTGTGGTTTTTTTAACTTTGTTAGAAAACTCTTCTGATAGAAAGGAATATGATATTGACAATTCTACTACAAATATTGAATCTGTAGAATCTACAAATTCGGTTTCATCAGAGGTTGTGATTGTAGAAGAAATAAGTACCCCTAAAGAACAAATAAATCAAGATACATCTGTAGAAGAAGTATCAAGCAATGATTTGTCTTGTTCTGAAAACAATGAATATATTGATGATTCCCCGTGGGCAGGTACGACGTTAGCAGAAGATTGTATAATAAGAGATTCTAGTTTTCTTTTGTTTGTTTGTTTATTATTTCTTTTTTGTTTAATTTTTGGTTCTATATTTCTTATCTTTTTGTTTCCTTTAATAATCAGGCGACTTCATGATTTGGGGTTACCTGGATATGTTTCATTAATTTTCTTCATATTACTATTATTTTCAATATTATTTCCATATTCTATAGTACAAACAGATAAAGTATTTGCAATTCTAATTTGTATTTTGGGATGCATTAAGGGAAATCCCGCAAAAAATAAATATGATTTAGAATCTGAAACAAATCCTTCTGAAATCCAAAATAATCAGCAAAAATAAATTTCATCGGAGAGGGCGGCTTTAGCCGTCCTTTTGTATTAGTGCTCATTTGTAATTCAGTTTCTTTTGCATACTTAGCTATCACGCAAGCAACAGCATTCGCACAAAATCGTGTATAACTATAAAAATATCGAAAATTAGTGCATTTAATTTACTTTTTACTTGTCTTTTTCGCCTAAAAATACGAAAATAAAAAAGTAATTTGTCATACATTTTGTATGACTAAATAATTTAATCTAAATACTAGGAGATTATAATATGGCTAAAAAGTATCGCGTAGCAGCACAGATGTTTGGTTTCCGCGATTATATCCAAACACCAGCAGATGTTAAAAAGACTCTTGCTAAAGTTAAGAAAATGGGTTATGACTACATTCAAGTATCAGGCTTTGGTCCAATCCCTGCAGAAGAAATTCGCAAGCTTTGTGATGAGGCAGGCGTAGAACCAATCGGTGCTCATATTGGTCTACCACAGTTCCGTGAGGATGAGGCTAAGGTATTGGCTGATTGTAAGGCTCTTGGTATTAAGTATGTTGCTATTCCATGGCTACAGTGGCGCGAGCAGACAACTCTTGCTTCATGGAAGAAGCTTTTCAAGGAGTTTGAAGGCTATGCTAAGCGCTTTGCAAAGGAAGGTATCATTGTTCAGTATCATAACCATGCTTTCGAATTTGCTAAGTTTGGCATTAAGAAGGGTAAGGGCGGTCAGACAATTCTAGATATGCTTTATGAGAACACAGAGGTTCTTCAGTCAGAAATCGACTTTGGTTGGGTAGCTCGTGGTGGTTACAACCCAGTTAACTGGGCAAAGAAGATGAAGGGCAGAATGGATCAGGTACACTTCAAAGATTGGGGTATCCTAGGCGATGCACCAGCATTCCGTGCCGTTGGTGAAGGTTCTATTGATTGGCCAGAGGTTATCAAGGCTTGTAAGGCTGGTGGTACAAAGGACTTTATCGTTGAGCAGGATGCTTGCGAAGTAACAAAGGATCCATTTGTTAGCTACGCTATCAGCCGCGAGAATATGAGATCTTGGGGTCTATAATCTCCGTTTTATGGTTAATAACTGTGGGAGCTTACCTTGTGTTGGCTCTCACAGTTATTTGTGTTTTTACTAAAATAGAAAATTATAAAATTAAATGAAATTAGTAACAAAATATCTACTTAAGGCATTTATTGGTCCACTTATTGTGTGCCTTATTGTATTTAATTCTATTTTCATTATCTTTGATTTGTTCGGCAATCTATCAAAATTTATAGATGCAGAAACAGATATCATTTTAGTTGTTAGATACTATATGGGCATTATTGCTCTATATTCTTCTTGGTTTTTCCCAGCCTCATGTATGCTAGCAACTCTTTATACTATGTGGCAGCTTTCACATCATAGTGAATTAACTGCTATGCGTGCCTCAGGTATTAGTTTTCACAAATTAACAGTTCCTTTTTTTGCAGTTGCGCTCTTTATGAGCTTTTGCACAATTTTCAATACGGAATATGTTGTTCCAAAATTGAGCCGTTGGTCAGACAGCTTTGATAAAACAGATTTTCGTGCTCCAAATATTGATTATAGACAAAATATCCCATATGTTGGTTCTCAAGGCTCCAATATATGGTATTTTGTAAATGTAAATGTATCTAGTGAGAGCTCTTTGCATACTCCAGGAGCATTAGATGTTCGCGGAAGCTATATTGATGAAAATAAAAATAAACAATATTGGGGAATTCGCACAGATAATGCTAAATATATGGATGGAGTTTGGTGGTTCCACTATCCGCAATACTTAGAATTTGATTTTGATGGCTCTGAATTATTAATTCCTAATGTAACGGTTAATGTGCCTGAATGGGTGCCACAATATCAATTAAAAGATACTCCTCGAGAAATGTTTGTTTCAATGAATAATTGGGAATTCATGTCTGCTTACGATAAATATGTGTACATGAATGCAACAAACCCTGAGGATAGCGAAAAAATCTTTGATATTTGGTATTGTACCGCTGCTCCATGGGCTTGCGTAGTAATTACTCTTTTTGCAATTCCTACAGGAATTACGTCTGGTCGCCAAAGTGTGCTTAAAGGTGTATTATTTGCTGTTGGTTCATTTTTTGCATTTAATGTGCTTGTGCTTATTTTGAAGTTTGTTGGGCAGCGTGGCTATATAAATCCAGCACTAGCTGCATGGCTTCCAAATATAGTATTTTTGTTAATTGGTGTTAGACTATATCGAAAGCTGACATAAGATGAATAAAGAGCGTGTAGAATATTTAGTTAAAGAGCTTCTTCAGGAGCTAGGTGAGGATGTTAATCGCGAGGGTTTGGTAGATACTCCTAAGCGTGTTGCAAAAGCAATGGAATTTTTAACATCCGGTTATAAAAAAACACCAAAAGAAGTAATTAATGGCGCAATTTTTGAGGCTGGTCAGGACAATATGGTTATTGTTCGTGATATTGAGGTGTATAGCCTTTGTGAGCACCATATGATGCCATTTTTCGGACGTTGCCACATTGGATATATCTCTCGTGGCAAGGTGTTGGGAGTAAGCAAACTTGCACGCATTGTTGATTGCTTTGCTCGCCGCTTACAGATTCAAGAGCGTTTAACGTGCGAGATTGCACAAGCAATAAAGTCTGAAATTGGTGCCGAGGGCGTTGGTGTTGTAATGGAGTGCAGACATCTATGTATGATGATGCGTGGCGTTGAAAAGCAAAATTCTATTATGACAACATCCTCTGTGCTTGGTAGCTTCCGTTCAAATCCATCTACACGAGCAGAATTTATGTCGCTCGTTCAGCGTTAAAATATTTAGCGAATAATTATCTGCCTTTTACTAGGTTGTTTTTTATATATAATTGTTGAGAGAAATAGTTATGACAAAAATATCTTTTACTGGTGATTTTTTATGTTATCCAAGTATTACTAAAGATTTTGGTCCAACCTATGACGCTTTGTTTTCTCATGCAGGTAAACTAAAAGATTGCGATTATCTTGTTGGTAATCTTGAGTCTCCTATTGCTGGAAGTGAAATGCTCTACACACATGAACGTTATTGCTTCAATACCCCTGAGGGATATGCAGAAGCAATGAAAAGAGCAGGCTTTGACATGATTACTTTAGCAAATAATCATTGCATGGACAGAGGCGAAGAAGGAATCATACGCACACTTTCAAATTTGCATAAGATTGGCTTTGATACAATTGGAATGTATGAAACACAAGAACAAAGAGACACAATCTTTGTAAAGGAATTTGATGGCATTAAGGTTGCATTTATTAACTATACTTACGGAACAAATGCTTTTGCACACCAGCGCTTCCTTACACGCCCATATATGGTTAACCTCTTCCAACCAGAGGAAACAAAAAAGGGCTCTGTTCATTTGCTTGATTCAAATGAAGAAATTGCAGAACACGTAAATCGCATATACGTAGAACAAGGCGAGGAGTATGAGTGTGTTCGCCCATATCTTGAACAGCTTAAAAATGATATTCAAAAGGCTAAGGAGCAGGCGGATTATGTTATAATGATTGTCCACAGTGGAGGACAATACAATATAGAAATAGATCCTTATACACGACACCTTAATTCTCTTATCCGCTCCTATGGTCCAGACATAATCGTCGGTCATCATCCTCATATTGTTCAGCCATGCGATATTGATAATGATTTTGTGACAATTTATTCTCTAGGAAACTTTGTAGATTCTCCTGCAATCATTGGCGAGCAGGAAATGAATTCTCGCTATAATATTGTTTTACACCTGACCCTTGATAAGGAGAATGGAGAAATTTCTGTTAAAAAGCAATTCAGTCTCTATAAAGTTATTGAGGAAAATGGAGAGCTTTATACAGCTGATACATTTGATTTGTATCAGAAAACAAAAGATGAAGAACTTCGTAAGGATATTCTCTTTTTCGTAAATCGCTTTGTGAATAGCGGAAAGTTTACTGAGGTTCAGGAAATTTACGATCTCTAATCAAAAAATAAATACAGCGTTTCACTGAGCACATCATATTTGTAGGATAATTTTATGTATCAACCAATAGCTGCAACATTAGGATTTATACTTTCAAAGGATAAAAGCTCTGTATTGATGGTTCATAGAACCTTTCGTGATACAGATGAGAATCTTGGCAAGTATAATGGCTTAGGCGGAAAGCTTGAGTCTAATGAAAATGTGGCAGATGGAATGATTCGCGAAATCAAAGAGGAGAGCGGACTTACTGTTACCTCTATGCAACTTCGTGGCACGGTCTCTTGGCCTAATTTTGGTCCAAGCCAACGCCCTTGGCTCGGCTTTATCTTTTTGATTGATGGCTGGGAGGGAGAGCCTTTTTCAGAGAATGAAGAGGGAACACTTTCTTGGGTGAAAATTTCAGATATTCCATCACTTCCTATGTGGGAGGGAGATGCATTCTTTATCCCCCTTGTGTTTGATGGAGATCCACGTCAATTTCATGGCTATATGCCATATGATGGCGAGCATCCGTCTGGTTGGACTGTTACTCGCATATAATTTTATGAAATTTTCAATATGCAATGTCATCTAAATTCTGTGTGCATCATCGGAATTTAGATGTATTTTGTTGCATTCGTGTTTGATAAACTCTCTTATTTATGGTAGAATTTTCC
>JAGCJJ010000044.1 GCA_017648065.1 Kiritimatiellia bacterium
AAATGACTTCTCTAACAATGTTCTAGATGCAACAAAGGCATTCTCTATTACGATTACCGATAAAGCTAAGGTTGACGGTATGCCTGAAACGTTGCTTTCTGCTATGTCTGCTGCAGCAAAAGCAGAAGGAGCAGACTCTGCCACAGCAGAGAATGGTCCATGGCGCGTTTCTTTGGACCCAGCAATTTATGGCCCATTTATGCAATATTGTGCAGATCGCGAACTACGCGAAAAGCTCTACATTGCAAGCATCACACGTGCATCATCTGGCGAAATTGACAATCAAGGCATTATTGAGCAAATCCTTGCTAAACGTAGCGAAAAAGTAAAGCTTCTTGGCTACAATAATTATGCAGAGAAAAGCACTAAAGCAAAGATGGCTGGTTCTCCAGACAAAGTCTTTGATATGTATGACAGGCTTGAGCCAACTCTTACTCCAATTGCACAGAAAGAAGCTGACGAACTTGAGGCTTTTGCCCGCGAAAATGGTTTTTCAAAGGAAGCAGAATTTATGCCATGGGACAGTGCTTTCTGGAGCCGCATAATGCTTGAGAAGACTGTTGGTATCTCTCCGGAAGAGCTACGCCCTTATTTCCAATTTGAAAAGGTGCTTGCAGGACTTTTTGCCCTACTCACTCGCTTAACAGGCTATAGAGTTGAACTGGCAAATGGTATGGTGCCAGTATGGCATCCGGATGTACGCTTCTTTAAGCTATTGCCACCTGAAGGAAATTCCCCATGTGGTTGGCTATACCTTGATCCATATTCCCGCCCTGGCGAAAAGAATAATGGAGCTTGGATGAATGATTTAAATACTCGAGAAAGTCTTGCTACAAATGAGATCAAACTTCCTGCTGCATTTATTGTTTGCAACCAGATGAAGCCTGTTGAAGGTAAGCCTTCATGTATGACATATGGAGAGGTAACTACCCTATTTCACGAATTTGGTCATGCAATCCAACATCTTCTTACAACACAGGAACTTGAAGAAGTTTCCGGCATAAATGGCATTGAATGGGATGCTGTTGAGCTTGCAAGCCAATTCATGGAAAATTGGGCATCACGTAAGGAAGTGCTAAAGGATATTTCAGAACACATAACAACTGGTGAAGCACTACCGGAAGATATGATGGCAAAGATTAAACGTTATGATAATTTCCGTGCCGCATCTGGCATTCAGCGTCAGTTAAACTTTGGCTACATGGATATGCTTCTACATAGCCAATACCCATCAGAAAAATATCCTACAATTACATCTGTTGAGGACGAAGCTTCTCGCCGCTTCCCTCGTGCAAAACGTATTCCAAATGAGCATTTCCTATGCACATTCTCACATATTTTTGCTGGTGGTTATGCTGCTGGCTATTATAGTTACATGTGGGCAGATATTCTGGCAGCTGATGCATATCGTGCATTTGATGAATTAGGTGATGATGAGGAAGCAATTCGTAAACTTGGTCGCCAATACACTGCCACAATTCTAGGACTTGGTGGTGCATACCACCCAATGGAGGTGTTTAAGAGCTTCCGTGGCCGTGAGCCAAATCCAGACTCTATTTTGATCAATCTTGGATTAATTTAATATGAGCAATCCAGAATTTGAAAAAACCTTAGCAAATTTAGATGAAGAATTTCATAAGCGATATCTTCAACTAGCTTATGAAGAGGCAGAGAAATCTGCTGCTGAAGGAGAAGTGCCAGCAGGATGTGTAATTGTCCAACTTTCTGAAGATGGACTTGTTTCAAAGCTTGTTGGCCGTGCACATAACATGACAGAAGGGCTAAAAGACCCAACTGCTCATGCAGAGGTATTAGCAATCACACAAGCAGCAAATGCTGTTGGTGATTGGAGGCTTACAAATTGCATTTTATATGTAACAAAAGAACCATGTCCTATGTGTGCTGGTGCCATAGTTTTAGCAAGATTACCATTAGTTGTTTGGGGAGTATCAGACCCTAAGCGTGGTGGACATACAGAATTTGGGATATTTGACCATCCTGGCATCAACCATCATCCTGAGGTGATTCCAGGCATAATGGAAGAAGAATGTTTGGCCCAGCTTCAAGCATTCTTCAAAGCCAGAAGAGAAAGTAAAGTTCAAAGCGTAAAGTAAGTACATTTTTAGATGCATAAATATTTTGTATTTAGTTGCTTACTAAAATTGGTACAAAATCGCTAAAAACAGCAATAAATCGTCAAAAAGATTTTACTCTATTTACTTTGCTTTTCCCTTGCGATTTTTTATATAAATATGGTAAAATCATAGGCAAATAATTAACACAAGTGGAGTTTATTCCACACTAAACAATAAAGGAGCATTAAAATGGCTAGAGTTATCAATCAGGATGTTTGCGTTGGCTGCGGTGCTTGCGCAGGTACATGCCCAGTAGAAGCTATCGTTCAGGATGGCGACAAGTATAAAATCACAGAAGCTTGCGTTGACTGTGGTGCTTGCGAAGGCGCTTGCCCAACAGAAGCTATCGCTGCTGAATAATTACTAAAAGACTTTCGATAAGTCTTTCGCATTAAACCATGCGAATAGTAAATATAATTCCAGGTCCTATCGGCTCTGCACTAGAAGCCGATAGTTATTATGGGCAAACACTCGTGGCCGAGCTCCGATGGGCAGGCCACGATGTTTTGTTAGTACCAGTTTTATTTCCTTTGTCGAATAAGAGTACTAACAATCAAAACACCATAGAAAATCAGCCAATATTTTGCAGTGCACTCAAACTGTACGCGCGCCACTCAATGCGTGTACTATCTAGGCTTATACCTGATTATATTTGGCGTAAATTTGATACAAACATTTTACGCAAAAAAATTGGACGAGGAGTTTTAGAATCCAAAAACAAGTTTGCGGATTTTCTAAGTGATATTCTCTCTGGCTTGGATGGAAATTTTAAGGAAGAAATCTTAGAATTGGGAGAATGGCTTAAGGAGCAAGCTCCAGATGCTGATGCAGTTCTCATTTCCTCTCCCCTACTTCTCGGGCTTGTACCAGCATTAAAAAACAATTAAACATACCTGTACTTTGCCACATGGGTCACCATGTTGAGGATATTTCATTCCTGAATGGAACACCTATCCCAAGAGTTTCATCAAAGCTTCGTTCTGCACTCGACAAGCCTGATGCTCTATTAGCAGTAAGTGCTTTCCAGAAAAATCGCATATCGTCTCGTCTTGGAGTTCCTCTTAATAAAATCCATATAATTACGCCTTCTATAGAACTCTCTCACGATATTATTAATGGAACTAATGAAATAGTAATTGTTATAAACAGCAATACTAAGCAAGCAATGAGTTCTGCTACAAAACACATTAAGCAAATTCATAATAAACTTGCAGCAAAGGATGTAAAGCTTTCACTACTTATCAATACATCCGTTTCTACTCGTACTGACAATTATTCCGAATACAAATTGGCTCTCCAAAATTTACGTCCACTTTGTGCTACAATTCGTAAAGTAAAAAGCCATAAAGAATTTCAAGCCCATTTACAAACTTCCGCATCAATATTTGTATTTATTCATTCTGCACCATATCCAGCGATAGACATGACAATTATTGAAGCACTCAGCTATGGTAAAGCTGTAGTAATACCAGAAACAGGAGCATGCCCAGAAATCAGTGGATTCTCTTCTAGCATATTAACTTATTCTGAAAATAAGCCAGATGAATTAACCTCTATTGTCGAAGAGCTATATACTCACAATGAACGTTGCAGAATAATTGGGCAACAAAATGCACGTGCTGTTCGACAATATTTTACTCCTTCAATTTCTGCAAAATCTGTTATTTCAAGTATCACAAAAACTATTTCCGCTTTACATCCTATATTACAGACATCATATGATACAGAATATCATTTACCACCTTCCAGCGAAATACAGAACAACAGCTTAAAATCTGAAAATATCTAGTCACAGCAAAAACGATTTGGACACACATCATGGAAAAGCTTACTTCATTTGTACATCTTCATCAGCATACCGTCTACTCACTATTAGATGGTGCATGTAAAATCAAGCCTCTTGTCAAGCGAGCAAAAGAGCTTGGTTTGCCAGCTGTTGCTATTACTGATCATGGTACCCTATTTGGTTTGAAAGACTTTTATGATGTATGTCGCAAAGAGCATATTAAGCCAATTCTTGGATGTGAGACGTATATTACACGTAATCCTATTCGCTTAGAAGATCCAAATACACCTTCCTCTCGTGAAAGAGGTGACCATTTAGTTCTTTTAGCAAAAAACCATAAAGGCTATAAGAATTTAATTAAGCTTATCAGTGCTGCTGCTACAGATAATTTTTATTATCATCCACGTATTGATAAAGAATTACTTGTAAAGTACAAAGAGGGTTTGATTGTTTCATCAGCATGTTTGGGTGGCGAGCTTTGTCAGCATATCATCAATGGGAACCTAAATGCTGCAATAGAATCTGCTAAATGGTATAAAAACGAATTTGGTGATGATTACTATATTGAGATTATGCTGCATAAGGCAAACGATCCAGAGATCGATGCTAATATTTATGCAGAACAACTTAAATGTAATAAAGAGCTTTTAGAGATTGCAAAGCGCCTTGGAATTAAAGCTATTGTAACAAATGACGTACATTTCTTAAACAAAGATGATGCTGAGGCTCATGATGCACTTGTCTGTATGAACACAGGCAGATTAATCACAGACCCAAATCGTCTTCGCTATACTCAACAAGAATGGTTTAAGAGCCCAGAGGAAATGCAAGCCGTATTTCCGGACAACTATCAAGAACTGATTAACACACTTGAGGTTGCTGATAAAGTTGAAGAATACGAGCTAAACTCTGATCCAATTATGCCAGTATTCCCTATTCCTGAAGATTTTGGAACAGAAGAGGAATATGCAAGCCGTATCACAAAAGAAATGCTTCTTGAAGAATTTGGAGAAAAGAGCTTTAATCGCCTTTCAAAAAATGGTAGTGAAGATGGCATAAAAAAATTACTCCGAATTAAATTCGAAGCAGACTATCTTGAGCATCTGACAAATCTTGGTGCCGAGCGTCGCTATCCAGAAGGTGTTAGCAATGAGCACATTGAGCGAATCAATTTTGAGCTAAATACAATTAAAACAATGGGTTTTCCTGGATATTTCTTGATTGTGCAAGATTTTATTCGTGAAGCACAAAAAATGGGAATCCTTGTTGGCCCTGGCCGTGGTTCTGCGGCAGGCAGTTTAGTTGCATACTGTTTAGGCATTACAAATATTGACCCTGTTAAATACGATTTGCTTTTCGAACGTTTTCTAAACCCTGACCGTATTTCAATGCCTGATATTGACGTTGACTTTGACGATGTTGGCCGTCAACGAATCTTGAATTGGGTTTCAAACAAATATGGACAGGATCATGTAGGACACATTGCCACATTTGGTTCAATGGCTCCTAAAAGCTGCATTCGCGATATTGGACGAATTTATAACCTGCCTATTCCTGAAGTAACTCGTCTTACAAAGCTTGTTCCTGACGAGCCAAAAATTACTTTTGATAAGGCTCTTGCTGCTTCTCCTGAGCTAGAGAACGAAAAGAACAATCCTGACCCAATTGTTCGTAAGATTATGGAGCTTTCTCCATATCTTGATGGTGTATATCGCCAACCAGGAATTCACGCTTGCGGTATTATTATCAGCCGCGATCCGCTTATTGAAACAATTCCTGTAATGAAACCATCAAATCCTACAGACGATTTGCTTTCAACACAATATGATGGACATTTTGTAGAGCCTATTGGTTTGTTAAAGATGGACTTCTTGGGGCTAAAAACACTTACAGTGCTAAATGAATCCGTTCGCTTAATCAAGCTCTGTAAGGGCATAGACATTGATACTGACAAGCTTCCTTTAGACGACCCTGCCACATATGAGCTATTTTCCCGAGGAGAAACAACTGGTCTATTCCAGTTTGAATCAGACGGAATGAAAGAAAACCTAAAAGCGCTTAAGCCAGACTGTCTTGCAGATCTTGTTGCAATGAATGCTCTATATCGTCCTGGTCCAATGGCGTACATTCCTCAATTTATTGAGCGTAAGCACGGAAGAGCTCCAATCGAATATGACCATCCTTTGATGGAAAAATACCTCAAAGAAACATAT
>JAGCJJ010000045.1 GCA_017648065.1 Kiritimatiellia bacterium
CGCCTCGCTGAGCGCACTATGTCCGTCGCATACGCTGCTCACTATGTTGAAATTTTGCATGATAATGAGCTATTGCGTCGCATCATTGATGTAGCAATCTCTGCAGAAACAAAGTGCTACTCACGAGATCGCAGTACTGACCTGATTTTAAGCGAAACAGAACAAGCTGTTCTTTCCATTTCTGAGAACCAAAAGATCAAGGCACCTACATGGTCTGAATCTGTTGCAACAACATTTGAGCATCTAAACATTTTGATGGCTCACACCGATGGTTTGAATGGGTTGTCTACAGGCCTGACCGATCTTGATAATCGCATGCAGGGCTTACGCCCAGCAGAAATGATTGTGCTTGCAGCACGTCCTTCAATGGGTAAGACATCACTTGCAATGAATATCTGTGAAAACGTTGCTGCCGGCAGAACAACAGATGGCACACATACAGAGCCAAATCCTGTGTTAATCTTCTCTTGCGAAATGTCAACTGAAGCACTGATTACGCGTATGCTTTGCTCCTATGCAAGCGTACCTGCTGTAAGCATTATGAAAGGGACTGGTGACAAGCAGGTTATGACACAGCGCCTCATGCGTGCAGCCGATGATTTAAGCAAGCTTCCAATCTATGTTGATGATACAGGTGGCTTGGATGTAATGGATTTAAGAGCACGTGCTCGCCGCATGCACAAGCGTTATGGCATCAAGCTTATTATGATTGACTATTTGCAGTTGCTAAATAGTAAGGCATACTCCAACCAAGGCCGTCAGCTGGAAACCTCACATATTTCTTCTCAGGTGAAAGCTATGGCTAAGGAGCTGAACGTTCCTGTGATTGTTCTTTCTCAGCTATCTCGTAGTCCAGAGCAACGCGACAAGAGTGGTAAGCCAAAACTTTCTGACCTTCGTGACTCAGGTGCTATCGAGCAGGATGCTGACGTTGTTATGATGCTACGCCGTCCATGTAAGTACGAAGGCGCTGAGCATTCTGACGATAAGACACTTGCTATTGTTGATGTTGCTAAAAACCGTAATGGACCAACAGGTGAGGTTGAACTAAACTTCGAAGATTCATTTACTCGCTTCAGCAATCGTGTGTTTGGCACAAGATCAGACGAGCCATTTAATCCAAACGCCAGCATAGAAGACCAACAGGGTTAAACAAGCGAATTTTCCTTTTTGCATATAGACATAATAAGTATTTGAGTTGATTCAGTAATTAGATTTGGAGCTTGCATA
Source organism: Kiritimatiellia bacterium (assembly GCA_017648065.1). GTDB lineage: Bacteria > Verrucomicrobiota > Kiritimatiellia > RFP12 > UBA3636 > RGIG990. The sequence goes on from JAGCJJ010000045.1 coordinate 1,231, forward strand.
TATGTTTGCGAAGGTTGCTACAGATGCTGCACTAGACAAAACATTTGATTACATCATACCGCCAGAATTTGAAAACAAAGTTATGGCGGGTTCAAGAGTTGTAGTGCCATTTGGGAAACGAACCCTTGAAGGTTATGTACTAGGAATCTCAAAAACCACAGACTACGCGGGTAAGTTACGCGAGATTAAAGAAGTAATTGGTGACCGTCCTTGGATGTCTGAGCACATTCTTAAGCTTGTAAGTTGGATGGCGACTTACTACATGGCTCCTATTGAACTATGTCTTAAAGCTGTAATTCCTGCTCCTATTCGCAAAACAAACAAAGGCGATGGTTTTCAAAGTCGTCTTTATATAGAATCACTTATCGATGATGAAGAAGAGCTTGGCACACTCACTGATTTAAAACTCACAGAGCGCCAGCAAGCTCTTATGACCGCCATTTTTGATCAAGGTGCACTTCCTATGGCTGCCTTTGCCAGCGAGCAAAAAACAACTCCTGCGACACTACGAAAGCTAGAAGAAAAAGGGCTAGTTAAAATTTTCGAAAAAGCAGAGCGCAGAGATCCTCTTGCTGGTAAAAATTTTCTACCTAGCAAACCCCTGCCTCTCACCGAGGAACAAGCAAATGCAAAGAAGATTATTTGCGATGCCATTTCTCAGGCCTGCGATTTAGAAAAGCCAGCTCCAAAGCCAATTCTTCTTTTCGGAGTAACCGCCAGTGGTAAAACAGAAGTATTTCTTCAATCTATTGCCGAGGTACTGGCTGTAGGAAAATCAGCAATTGTCTTGGTACCTGAAATCTCACTTACGCCACAAACCATCCAACGCTTTGCGTCTCGTTTTGGAAAAATCACGGCAGTTCTTCATAGTAAGCTTTCTGATGGAGAAAGACATGACGAATGGCATCGCATCTATACTGGCGAAGCACGCGTAGTTGTAGGCCCTCGCTCTGCAGTATTTGCACCAGTTCACAATCTTGGTTTAATTATTGTTGATGAAGAACATGAGCCAAGCTATAAGCAAGAAGAAGCACCACGCTACAATGCACGCGACATTGCTGTAATGCGTGCGAACTATGAGCATGCTGCCACAATTCTTGGATCGGCAACCCCTTCTTTGGAAAGCTGGCACAATTCCAATAATGGCAAATACATCATTGCAAGCATGCCAAATCGTGCATCAAAGCAAATGAGCAAGCCTAACACAATCATTGTGGATATGAGACTTGAGGCTATGGGTAAGGCTGCTCCTCCAGTGTTTTCGAAAGATTTAATTGATGCAATAAAGCGCCGCCTCACCTCTGGTGAACAAGTGATGCTATTCTTAAATCGTCGAGGCTATGCACCTCATGTAACTTGCCCTGCATGTGGACACACGGAAGAGTGCGAGGACTGTGCCACAGGAATGACATATCATATTGATGACAATAGGCTACGCTGCCACCTTTGTGGCATTGAGCGCAGTTGCCCTAGTGTCTGCCCACAATGTGGTTGTGAAAACTATAAATTTACAGGTATTGGCACACAAAGAATTGAGGCCATTGCAAAAAAGCTATTCCCAAGTGCAAAGATTCAGAGAATGGATGCAGATATCACAGCACGCAAACACAGCCACGAAGAAATTCTGGCTCGATTCCGTGCAAGAGAAATAGATATTCTCATTGGCACACAAATGATTACAAAGGGTTTGGATTTTCCTAATGTATCATTAGCGGGAATTTTGAATGCAGACAGTGCTTTACACATACCTGATTTTCGTGCTGGAGAGCGCACATTCCAATTGATAGCACAAATGGCTGGGCGTACAGGTCGCGGGCTACTTCCTGGTGATGTTTATGTACAAACACAAACTCCAGAAGCCCCTGCAATCAAATTTGCTGCGACCGAAAATTTCAGTGCCTTTGCTGCACAAGAATTGAGCGACCGTAAAGAACTAGATTATCCGCCTTATTCAAAATACATTTGTATTACGCTAAAGGCAAAATCAAATGATGCTGTAAGTGCTTATGCTGATCTTCTTGCACAACAACTGGACAGCATCTCCAATGAGCGCTTTCGTGTGCTTGGTCCATCCCCTGCTCCACTTGAACGCATAAAGAAATATTGGCGGCATCAAATATCAATTTTCACAAACAAAACAAATCTTGTGCTGGCATATTTGAAGGAAGCACAAAAAACATTACCTCCGCCAAATGGTGTTACTATTGCAATTGACATAGATGCAATGAACACGATGTAGTGAAAATAATAAGTCTATCAAACTCCAGTGGAGCCGAAGCCACCCGATCCGCGAGCCGTCTCGTCTAGTTCTTCAACAGAAACAATTTCTGGATGAAGCACTGGGCAAATTACCATTTGTGCAATACGCATTTTTGGCTCTATAACAAATGGAGCCTTACCATGATTTATCATGATTACTTTAATCTCACCACGATAGCCCTCATCCACTGTTCCTGGAGTATTTAATACTGTTACACTATGCTTTGCTGCAAGTCCGCTGCGTGGGCGAACCTGCGCCTCAGTATTCGGTGGTAATGCAATCGCAATACCTGTTCGAACAAGAGCAGTCTCTCCTGGTAATATTGTCTGCTCCTCAATAGAATATAAATCCATACCTGCATCCTCAGGATGCGCATATTGTGGCAGAGTCGCCTCATCACATATCTTTTTAATAAACAGCTTCATCAAAAATCCTCTTATTTAAATTCCTTGCGTGACAATACAAAACTTCCAAGTGAGCATAAAATCGCTGGCAAAATTACTAATGAAACAACAAGCCACTCACCAACACGTCTTTTTTCAATTAATTGGTTAGCACCCAACTTTGTCATTGGCTCCTCTTCAAGAAATGACGCAGTAACATAATGAACTGCTTTTGAAACTCCTTGTGCGCTAGCCTTTATTGTTTCAGTAAACAGTGCTGGCTTTTTCTCACCACCATGATTATGTCCATCATCACTAATTGTCTCAAATTGATTAATTGCATCTCCACTAGCAATAACAAACATTAGCATAACAACAAGTGCTGTAAATATTGCTACAGGGAATGAATATTGCATACCTGTTGTAATGCCCATCGCTGCCATTATTGAAAGAATACCTAGACTCATCAAATAACCATAAAACAAATTTAACCAAAAGCCACCATTTGGAGCAAAAGCCTGAAGAGACTCTTCATACCCAACAAGTATACCTACCCCTCCTGCTCTCTCTTCGGCATTTTCAAAAACCACCCGCATTGTGTCGCTGTCTGATAGTTTATCAAATGGAACACTTATTAAGACATTGCCACGTAATTCACTACTTAAAGCATGCTCATAAACCAATTCCTCGACAGCATTTACTTTTGAAGAAAGCCCATATATTTTTAATATACCATCAGCTCCACCGGTAGTTCCAATATTTGATAAAAAAGCAAGTTTTATTAAAATTGTTTCGTTTTTCTTAGGACCAAATCCATCCAATGAAAAATCCCATGACCGCGATGATCCTGGCTTCACTGGAAAATATTGCCACGCTAACTGTGAGCGAATTTCTGCTATTGCCTTATCTCGAAGCTCAGAAGTCTGATTAATTTCTTCTCCAGAATCTAATGATGCACTTAAAAGTATTTCCGAATAAATCTCTTCCGATGTTCTGTTCTTCGCTGTTTGTAGTAACTCAAGCTGCTCACGAGGACGCTCTGCTCCAATAGTTATTGTTGCACAAAATCCTATAAACAAGAATACCACCAAAAGAACTATAGATGATGCTATCATCAAACCTAACCAACGGCCAATCCAAACACTACTCTTTCTAACCGGTGCTACAGCGGTTCCAATAAAACGCTTCTCTTCAATATCATTTGCCATTGAGCTACAGCCCATCCAAAGAGCTCCGATACTAAAAATAATTACAATAGCAGACGGAAGCCAGCACAATGTAATTTGTCGCATCATGTCTGGCTCAGAACCTCTACCCCATACACCGACAATACATAAAACAGATAAAACAAGTAACAGCCATGCATAGCATGTCTTGAAAGATTGCTTAATCGATAATTTTGTTACTGCTAATATTGATGCGCCCATAGTAAAAAGACTAATAACTACTTATTCTTACCAAGCTCTTTAAGGAAATATTCTTCTAGAGGCATTCGTGGATGACCTGCTTTATATGTTCCCCCGGCTGCAGAGATTTGCTCTGCAATTTTTGGAAGAGCACTAAGATCCATTCCCTCAATATTTAGTTGGACTCTATTTTGGTCTGCCAGAATTTTATACAAATCGCCTTGTGCAATAATTTTTCCTTGGGATAAAATGATTACACTTGTACAAACATCCTCAATTTCTGAAAGAAGATGTGAAGAAAGTAGTACCGTTTTACCTTGCTTTGCCAGCTCCTTAACAAGCTGCTTAACATCGTAACGGCCAATTGGGTCGAGTCCAGAAGTTGGCTCATCCAAAACAACAATCTCAGGATCATTCAATAGGGCTTGTGCGAGACCTACGCGGCGTGCCATACCCTTTGAAAATTCACCCACTGCTCTATCTGCAGCAGAAGAAAGACCTACTTGCTCTATAAGCTTATTGATTCGCTCCTCAGCTGCCTTTCCACGCAGTCCAAAAAGACCCGCATAGTAACGCAAAGTCTCACGAGGGGTCAAATATTTGTAAAGGTAAGAAAGCTCTGGCAAATAACCAATACGTTGCTTAGTTATTGTATGAGTTGGCTCATGCCCTAAAACAGAAATTTTTCCAGCAGTAGGTTTTAACAATCCAAGCAAAAGTTTAATGGTTGTGCTCTTTCCTGAACCATTAGGACCAAGCAATCCAAATACCTCACCACGCTTTATAGAAAAACTGATTCCATCAACTGCACGAGTTTTAGGGCGCAACCAAAAGTCCTTAAAAACTTTTTGTAGATTTTCTACCTTTATTATACATTCATTTTCCATAATTCTTACCTGATAATAAAATTATGAATAACAAAAACTATTTATTTTTTTCTGGTAGCCAAACTTGTACACGAACATTCTTTTGTCTTCCCCACTTGAGAGCCTTAGACTCAGAAGAGAACCACAAATCAATTCTATTTTTCCCTTTAATAGCACCACCACGGTCCTCAACAATTCCATAGCCATAGCCTGGGATGTACATAATTGTTCCAAATGGATAAATCGATGTATCTGCAGCAATTGTTCCATGCTTTGCACGTTTGCCACTTGCAGTAATTCCTACAACCTTTCGCTTTCCTTTATTTGGTCCACTGCTATAGACTGGGCGGCCTAACCAATCTCTTTTCCAGCCACATGACTTTGGTCCGCTATCATAGCCTGTAACTTCCATAACAACCTCTTGTGCTTCTGATTTAGGACCTGGTCGTATTGACAGTGTTCTACATCCTTCAACAGATATTGTTGTAGCAACTATTGAAATCAAAAATAAAACAGTTACTACTTTTATAAGTGTTCCTAAAAAACCACGAGAAAGTGATCTTAATTTCATTTTTACTCCTTATTTTATTTTTTTAATTCTGATGGCAATCTATTTGTTTTCCAATTTTGTATTGCATAAGTAATTTCTGCTCCCAAAAGGATTATTTGCCAACTAATATAAACCCAAAAAAGAATTATCGGTACCATCGCGAAGCTACCAAAAGCAGCGCTGTATTTAGCTACACCAATTTGGAAAGACAAGCAAAGCTTGAACCATAGAACAAATCCAATTGCTGTAAATACTCCGCCAAAAATGGCTGCCTTAAATCGAACCTTTGTATATGGGACTGCCTTATGAATCACTGCAAATGCCAAAGATAGCAAAGCAAAAATCATTATAAATCGTGTAAAACTATTATCAACAAGCGTACCAATAAAGCCACCATCAAATTTACTAATATGATCAATTAGTATATTTAACATAGGTATTAAAAATGCAAGTAAGCATAAGGCTGGCACAATAAACAAAATAACAGAATAATCTCGTAATTTTTTTAATATTGGGCGCTGTTCTTTTTGCTTCCAAACAGAATTAAATGCAAGCTCGATTTTTTCTAGCAAACCAAACACGGTCCATGCAAAAAATATAAAGCCCACAATGCCTAAAGCCCTATAATTAATTCTATTTATCTTTTCATATGCAACATCTATAAGTCGGTCAATTGTATCAACTGTCACAACTCCATTTTTGTGAGATTTCGGTGCATTACTTTGGTTATATGCTTGCACAGGTGTATCTACAATAGAAGCATCCATCTCTTCATCTTGAGGTATTGTAGCAACAGAAGCTTCGTCTGTTGTTACAACAGCACTTTCTGTAGAGCTATTGTTTTCTAAAGAAACTTCTGTCTCAAGAATTTCAACTGTAGTAAAGTCATTTGTAGTAACAACATCAGAATTTTTCACATTTGCCAGTTTAGTAATTTCTTCCTCTAAAGGCAAAGGAGCCTCTGCTATTCTTCTGACTAAATTCTTTGTTTCAACATGGAGCATATCAGTTGCTCCCATCATATTAGCAAAAATAAAGCAAATCGCTAAGACAGGAACAAAAGACAACAATGAAATAAAAGTTAAAGAAGAAGAATGAAGAGCACATTGATCTTTGGCAAAGCCATTACCAATAAGCATACTAATCCTAAGGAATCTGATTCCACGAAGGCGCTTTTTATTTAAGACGTCAATATCCTCAAACCAAATTTCATGAGTAAGATATTTAAATATGGTTTTAAGCTTTGCTATCACTTTTTTCCTCCTGATGAGCATCTATTTGCTTTAGCTTTTTTTCTGCATAATATTTATAACTAAAACAACAAATAAAGATTACTACAAAAATTGCTGCAGGTATAGCAAGAATCCAATCACCGACAATCATATAAAAAGTAGGTGGCGTATTCTTAGAGCGAGGAACAACATATTCGCGCAATACATTTTCATCAGGAGCATATAGTTGAAAAACTTTGCCTGTAGGTAAAACTACTCCCATGTATCCTTCATTTGAAACTCGAATCAAAGGTGTACGTGTTTCTATTGCCCTAAAAACAGAATTTGCATGATGCTGTATTTTTTCGGTATCAGAATCAAACCACATGTCGTTACTTTGTGAAATTAGAAGGCGTGCACCAGCGTTTACAGATTCTCTAACTGTTGAGCTAAACGTATCCTCAAAGCAAATTAATGCTCCAATTTTTACTCCCTTTATTTCAAACAACTGAGCACCATCTCCTGTTCTTACGCTATATCCAAATGGAGCAAAATTTCGGATAAATGGAAGAGTTTCATCTAAAGGTAAATACTCTCCAAAAGGAACAAGATGGCGTTTTTTATAAATTGCTTTTTCTTTTTGATTTGGGGAATATAAATAAGAAACATTATAGCCTAAATCAAATTCTTTTTTTTCTGGAGTCGCATTTTCAACACCACCAACAATCAGAGAAAAATTACCCTTTGTTACAAATTCTGAAATATAAGCATCAAACTCTTGACTTGGAAGTAAAAATGGAACAGATGTCTCTGGCCAAATAATTAAATCAAGCTTATTAGTGGATAACTCATAGGTTTGATTCAATAAATTATTAAAAATTGCAACAGATGTGAGCTCTCGCTGCAAATATGGGGTATCATGGTTATTTATTGCTCCAACAAGCATTAGCTCGTTAGGAGAATCTAATTGACCAATAGTTTTCTCTGTGGACTTATATTCTTTTATTCCAAAGACCATTGCACATAGAGCAATGATAAGAGCCAGCCACAAATCAAAATGACGTTTAATACGTGGATATTCTTGTAAATACAACAATCTCCACATACGAACAGCTGTTCCGGCAATACCAGCATTCACAACAACAATTACAAAACTGATTGCAGCTGTACCACCTAATGCAGAAAGCTGTACAACTGAATAAGATTCATATTGTGAAACAGCAAGTGTATTCCATGAAAAGCCTGCTAGCTCACGCAAATATTCTAGACCAACCCAAATTAGCGCAATTACAGGTACTCGCCATGTTTCTGCAAAAATCAGACTTTGTCTAAGTTGCTTCATTTTTCTGTCATAGCGATCTGACTCGATTTTATATTCCCTGTCATCAAGAGCATTGAGTCGCTCCTGCTCATCCATATATTCATCATAGCTGATATAGGTTACACCCTGCCACAAGCGAGCGACTAACATTGAAAAAATTGCTGTAAATGCAGCACATACCAATGCCAATAAAATATATGCAATTATTACCAAGAAAAATGGACAGCCTTTATTACCAAGGGTAACAAACCAATAAATTGCGGGGAACCAAAAGCCTGCTCCAAAGCAAAGACCCGCTAGAAATCCTTTTCGTGGAGAGCAAAATCTCAAAACGATAAGAAGAGGAGCAAGGCCAAACCATGCTAAATCTTGCTGGCTATAAGGAGGGCAAATAAAACTATATGCCACACCACAAGCAATTAAAAATATTGGCAAAATTATTTTTTTCAAAATTGTCTCTTTTTTCATAAATAAAACTATTTCTTTTCCATAATAAGAACAGTACTTCCATCTAGGGAAGAAGTGGAAGGCATAGCTGTAACTAACATAACAGAGTCATCCTTTGCAAAAAATAAACATGTAGATTTTTCACCAGGAGTAACACGATTCCACCCTTTTTGAGAAAGTTCGCTTTCTAAACTTATAATTGCGGCTCGAGCTGACGCACCCCCATTGTATATACACATACGCATATCTCTAGTTGAATCCTTTACCGAGAATTGAATTTTAGAATTTTCTGGTAATCCTAATTCTGGGAACAACCATTTTGGAGTGCTATTATCTTCACAAGCAAAATGGATAACTATTGGATTTGATCCATTTTTTTCATCATCAGAAGCAAATGCAAAGAGCATTCCTCCTCCTTGATCTTTTGTAAGCTTGACACGAAAACCATTTTCTAAACTATTTTGAACATCTAACTTTAAGTATTTGGCCAATCTTGCTAAAGAATTATACTCATGTAATGTATAAACAGATACACTACCTGGAGCACCATTAACCTCTATTTCGGAAGAATAAACTAGAGTCGATGCCATTCTATCCAAAGCTTTGTTAATTCGTGCATTTGTTTTAACAAAAACATCTGCTCTAACTATTAAAGCAATGCAAAAAGAAAGAATACAAATTAGCTTTAGTTTGAAACCACACATCAGTATAACCCCCCAGTTTTTGGCATCCAGACACTATTTTCTACCTCAACTTCTTCTGGGTAGCCAAGAGCCTTTTGAATTATTGAAGGAATCTCTGCTGTTTC
>JAGCJJ010000046.1 GCA_017648065.1 Kiritimatiellia bacterium
GCTTTATGCCAGCTTACCCGTCTACCACGCCTTGGTATCAAGTTTCTGTTCGTTAGGCTACGATTTCGCTATCCCTTCTTCTCGCCTATGCCTCACAACATAAACCTTGGGAGTCGCTATTGGGTTGGTCGGTAACTACCCTCCGTTGGACTTTCACCATAGAGCTATGACATGCCCGTCATACATAAAAAAAGGCAAGCCTCACGACTTGCCCTTTTCATAATTTATCTATTACAATCTAGGAATTAGAATGAAATTGTAATTTCATCCTCATCATCTTCAACAACTGTACTATCTGTAACTGTTGGAGTCTGGAAAGAAGGTAGGTAACGATAGTATACCTCAAGCTGAAGTGTGCACAAACATGTATCCATGATATCCTTCCAAAGAGCATCACCACCGCCGCCACGGAATGACTCACCCTGAGATGGGCTCTGCCAGTATCCAATATCACGCATCTTACCTGTTGGGTCAGCAATAGCTTCCTTTATGACATTCTGCTTTGTAATCAATTCCTTCTGGAATATTGCATTCCAACGCTTCCAACGATCTCCACCTGTATGGAATTTAGCCTGTGTGATGTAGTACCAATAGTAAATAGGACTTGGGTTGTCACCCTTGTTGTTATATGGCTGATTACTCCAATCATCAAATGAGAATGTACAAGCATCCAAGAAGCCAAGAGCATTCTTTACTTCACTGCAATTTCCATCACCTAAAAGCTGCAAACATAGAACACCTACGCCTGTTAGACCTCTATGACTCTTTGAATCCGGAGTATAACCAAAACCACTATCACCACCACTTACAGCATTAGCTCTAATACCATTCTTACACTTCTCATAAGCCTCATGCAAAATGTCTACTTCAGTTCCATCTGGAAGAGTCTTCTTGATATCAAGCTGAGCTAGATGAGCAGCCTTGATAGCCTGTGTTGCCCAACCAGAATAAGACAAGTCATTTCTTTCAGAGTTTGGATCTAGCTTATAGTCAAATCCACCACCCTCTTGCTGACCTGAAATAACTTTACGGATTGCTTTTTCCGCAGCATCCTTAACAGCAGGAACACGTGTCATTGCATAAGACTCTGATAGTGCATAAGCACCAATTAACTGTGCATAAAGGTTATGGTCAACCTGCTTAAATACACCATTCTCCTTAACATTATCCGTCAACCACTTGATACCCTTCTGCACTGTCTCGCCAAATTCTTCACACTCAAGTGATGGTGTTTCACCATGAGCAAGATATGTCAAAATAGCCAAGCCTGTCATAGCTGTCTGATGTTGGTCACCCCATGAGCCATTTTCGTTCTGCTTGGACTTAAGCCAACGCAATGCACGCATAACTGTTGCTTCACCAGCAGCAGATCCACCGAAACGGCCAAGTGCACTACCACGCTGACCAGGTGAACGAGAACCTACAATACCAGGCATCATAATAGGGCTTGAAACAATAGCTACTGTATTAGCCTCAGCTGGTTTTGGAGAATATGGAGCATCGCTAACAACACTAGTCATATCTGGTGTGTTAAAATCTGATACAGGGCCATCAAAATCAGTATCGATTGGCTCAAATTCTACTGGCTCAGGAGGTGGAGGTGGCTCCTCCTCGATTTCCATATCTGTCATTTCAACAATTTCAACAGCCTGAGTCTTTGGCTTTTCAACTTGCTTTGTTTCCAATGACAACAGGAATAAAACACCAATCAAAGGAAGTACAACAGCCAAGAAAGGACCTGACAAACGCTGTAGCTGAAGCTTAGCAAATTTGTATTCACCAGAATCCTTAGGCTGACCTAAGCCATTAGCCATACGCTTCATGCGAGAGAAAAAGCCTTCGTTTTCAAAGAGCTTCATCATCTCGTTATACGCTCTATCATGCTCTGGTTCAGCATTATATTGTTGATTATCTTCTTCGTACATAATTTATCCTATAAAAAGAGTATTGTGTTATGTTGTGTAAAGCCCCAAAGTGCTTCTTATTATATATTCGTTTCTGAATAGATATTTTATTAGAAAAAAATAAAAAAAATTTATTAAAACTTAAAAAACCCAATTTGTACTAGTATTTTGCCCTAAAAACCCCAAAAAAGCAATAAAATAATGTATTCGATGAATATAAAAACTCCATTTTTTGCATTATTTTGACATAAAACAAAATATTACTTAAAAACAGCAATATTTTTCCTAAAAACTTGCTTTATTATTAGACTTAAGTATTCGTACAGTATGAGGATATGATGTAAATGTAAAATTACCTGTTTGAGAGACATCTTCCTTAGCCCAAACATCTCTAATTACAGAATCTCCGGCTGTCATTTCTATTTGTGCTTCTGCTTCACCTATGTTAAAAATTGCATAAGCATAAGAACCATCCTCAAGCTGCTTCTCAAATATATCGTAAGCACACTTCCCTTCATTTACCCTTAAAATTGGTAATGCTGTATTAAAAGCACAATCTTGATTTATTGCAATAACTTCTTCATTACAATAAATAGACAACTCTAGTTCTGAAACATTTTCTAATGTACTGCTAATCTGAATTGGAGAATTTAGAAATGCACGCATAGAATATGAAAATACCAGCTCATCCTCAGTAAGCATATTTGCTAAATGCTTTCCTTTGCATGTACCAATATCTAGCATATCTAAATCAAAATAATGGCCCTTACAAATATCCTCCATAAATACAAAATATGTACCATAATTATGAAGCATATTATCCCAATAACCATAAGAATCCTTATTAGAGCGATATGAATGGCAATATTTTGACCAATATGGATAGCCTTTGATAGCGCTTACAGTAACACAAAAACCAAAGTCGCGTGAGAGTTTGACAAGCTCTTGTCGCATCAAATCAGCATTTACTGGGTCTGTAGGATACCAATCATACTTCAAATAATCAAAGCCCCAATTCTCAAATTGCAAGGCATTATTTCTCTCTTTACGAATTACGCCAATACCACCATTTGTATCTGAGAAACGATAATCTGGCTCTCCTTGTGTACAACCAGGAATTGATTCAAATTCCTTTGGGCATCCCCATGCTGTAAGCATTGGTGTTGAATAGATACCTGCCTTAAATCCGTATGAATGAATTTTATCTGTCATTGCATTCATATTAGGGAATTTATTATCAGGCATTACAGCATCAAAACTTCCACCATATTCCTTTTGCCAGCCGGAATCTGTATTGATATAGCTATAGCCATATTCTGAAATACCTAGCTCAACAAATCGATTTGCTATTGCTTCTACATCCTGTTGGGTAACATCACTAGCAAAGGCATTCCATGTGGTATAACCCATCAAAGGAGTTACAAGCACATTTTGATCTGCGATTTCAAGAGTAATTCGTTTTTCATCTTTGCCTAAAGAATTTGTTACAGAAACAACCATTTCATAGCAACCATCCTTATCAATGCTTCCTGAAATGATATTATCTTTTAAAGACAAGCCTTCTGGAAGTTTATCTATTGAATATTCCATTGGACGCTGCCCTATCACTGGTATTCTATAAAGAATTGGCTTTTTGGCAGAAGCACCAATTATTGATGGAATAGTAATTTTTGGAGCACCTTCAAATGGGTGCGCAATTGCAAGCTTTGTCTTCATACAAATTTCCACATTTTTATAACGTCAACAGGCAAAATACTAAATTCAAAAAAAATGCATGAAACATGTAAATTTCTAAATTAGTTTTCTAAAAAGAAATACTACACATTCCATGCACTTTATGTAACGTATCAAACTACGTTTTTAGCAGAGTTTATTCTGCCATTGTGAAGCTTAGATCCAAATCAACGTCACTGTCAAAGCCAACGCCAATCTTGAATAAGCCTGCCTCTACATGGCGTACGCCATTTTCATCATAGAAGCCCATTGCTGGCTCACCAATCTCGAACTCAATCTCGCGCTTCTCACCTGCCTCAAGGCGAATCTTCTTGAAGCCAATTAGCTCCTTGCAAGGGCGAGAAATTAATGCACGAGGATCATTTAGATAGCACTGAACAACTGTTGTACCAGCGCGCTCACCAATATTCTCAACAACTGCTGTGACCTTATTTGTTGAGCCATAAGGAATTTCCTCTGCTGCAAGCTTGATGTCAGACAAAGCAAACTCTGTATAGCTTAAGCCATAACCAAATGGATACATTGGCTCAAAGAAATCGTATGAACCATATACCCATGGACGATCTAGCTGCCCCTTACGCTCCTTATTGAAACGATCCTTGTTGCACTCAACAACCTTGCCAGGAATCTTGCGTCCATAATAAATTGGAATTTGACCCTCATGCTCAGGAACTGTCATTGGGAAGCGGCCTGTTGGCTCTGCCTCACCGAAGATAACATCTGTAATTGCACGAGCTGTCTCTGTGCCACCATGCCATGTATAAAGCAATGCATCTGCAAAGTCACGTGCATTTGGAACAGGTAATGGGCGACCAGATGTACAAACAACGATAAATGGCTTACCAATCTTACGTACTTCGCCGATCATTTCGTCCTGACCAATTGGCAAACGATAATGAGATAGTGAAGGCATCTCACCAGTCATATCACAATGCTCACCAACACAGCAGATTACTAAATCTGCCAAGAATTGAGCATGACGAATCTGGGAATCCCAAATTTCAGAATCATGAACGATTAGCTTAAAGCCATACTTTTCTGATGCTTCCTTGAAAGCCTCGTGAATTGTTGCAAACTCCTCAGTAAAGCCTCCTGTATTCCATGCACCACCCATTGTGCGGCGCTCATTAACCATAGGACCAACAAGAGCAATGCGTAAGCCCTTTAGCTTATCGCCCTCAAGAGGAAGGATACCATCATTCTCTGCAAGAACCATGCAATTTGCTGCCTGCTTACGTACAGAAGCGATTGCCTCTGGTGTGCGAATATCCTTTGCACGCTCTTCAATATCAACATATGGCTTTTCAAACAAGCCTAGGCGGAACTTAATACGTAGAATACCACGAACTAAATCATCAACTACTTGCTGAGGTACAGAACCCTCCTCTACTAGCTCCTTGACATACTTTGGATATAGATTGTTAATCATTTCCATATTTACGCCAGCTAGCAAGCACTTGCGAACAACATCCTTCTTATCCTGAGCAGCGCCCCATAGCTCTACCTGCTGGATTGAACCCCAGTCACTAACTACAAAGCCATCAAAGCCCCAACCCTCGCGAAGCATCTCGCGAAGTAGAAAATTTGAAGAAGAAGATGGTGTGCCACCATTGTCCTGGAAGCTTGTCATAATTGTGGAAATCTTACCACGTGTAACAGCTGCCTTGAAAGGACGCAAAACAACGTTATGCAATGTGCCGCGTGAGATTTCACTTGCATCATAATCGCGGCCACCCTCAGCATAGCCATAGCCAGCAAAATGCTTAGCACAAGCAGCAATGCAATCCTCTTTTGTCTGATCATCGCCCTGGAAGCCCTGTGTCATTGCAACAGCCATTTCCTCTGCAAGGTATGGATCCTCACCAAGAGTCTCAATAACACGACCCCATTTTGGGTTGCGGCAGATATCCATCATTGGAGCAAATGTCCAGTGGATGCTTTGAGCAGAGCACTCAATAGCTGCTCTGCGTGCTGATGCCTTTACCTCCTCAGGGTCAAAGCTTGCTGCCTGAGCCAAAGGGATTGGAGCAACTGTGCGGTGTCCGTGAATAATATCACGGCCATTGATAAGAGGAATACCCAGACGAGATTCTTCTACTGCAACCTTCTGGTGCTCATTTGACTGCTTAACATTGATACCTTTAACTGGTGCAGAACCAGCCCATGGTGTGTCACAGCCAATACGTGAGCCAATTTTGCCAGCACGAATTGCCTCAACATACTCATCCTCTGATGCATATTCACCGCCATAAGACTGAGTCATCTGACCAATCTTTTCCTCCATTGTCATGCGGCTTAACAAATCTTCTACGCGTGCTTCTACTGGTTGAGAAGCATCCTTATATAAAGGGATATTTTCCATTTTTATTCTCCAAATAATTATGATTTATTTTGTATGTATAAATTTTACTTTATATCAGCCTATAAAGTCAATAATCAAACGACTGGTAAGCAACAAAAAATGCAAAGATATTAGCAGTATTAACAAAACAATCAACTACCAAGACATTATGGATTATATTTATCGCAAAACAGCAGTTTATATCGCACGGTTTGCGCGCTTAAGATACGAGATTAACATTATAGTTTATTTTTACAGAGGCATTTCTTAACTAAGGCAAAACATGGACAACCATGATATTTTTCATAAACTAACATACATAGGCAATTCCACTTTAAGCCAATTAAACTCATTGTCATAATAACATAGTAAAAGTAAATAAATGGATTCCAAGCATAAGTACTCAACAATCCCATCAATACTACCATATACGACAAAACTTGCAATTTGCATAAATTTAATCCTGGGAAAATTGTAGCCTGAGAACCCTATCTATTGTTTTAAATGGCAACACCCTCGTGTCTATAAGACACGAAGGTGTTATAAACCCAAATTCAACTCCTGCAAATGTTGGGTTTTCGTTAGATGATAATGCAGGCAATAAGTCATCTAACTACGAGACTATTAAACCAAATTTTGGCACAGATATCAATACCCAAGAAGCAGAACCACTATTCTCTCAACCTGTTTAATAAAATAGATGCGTTTACACTGTCTAACAAACAAAAATGTTTTGCGGAACTGGCTATAGTGAGTAATTCAAACATAAGCGTGTGTAAGTATTTGCAACTAACACACGCTTACTAAAGCTATTCACTATTCTCAAAACCTAGCTTCCAAATTATTTATAGGTCTTTATCAAAGAATATGTGGTCAATATAAATTGGATTATTTGCCATATTTTGGCTTAGAGGTCCAATATAGAAATATGCACCGAAAATTGGTGTCTCTGGAGTAGGCACCATTGAATCATCATCCTTTACACGCATATCTGCTATAGGGAACGCAAACCATCCCTTAAAGCCGTTGACTGATGAGCCCTGATGAGCACCGAAGCAGGAATCGTCACCATGTGTCATTTCCTTCCATTCGGTCGAGCCTTCTGCCTTATAATAAAATTTCATTGGACCAGATGGTTTTCTATTGTTAAGAGCAGCACATGGGGTGGTCAAAACACTGTTAATATAGAAGCCTGCACTTGCCTTGCGGAAATCAAATGATGTTGTTACACCAGTAAGGTCCATATAAAACTTCATGTATTTTGCTTCACCAACTAGACCTGCCTTCTCTACTGGCAAGCCAATTCGTGCTTCGAAATTATTTCTCCAAGCAGATGGCAAAAACTCTGTTGACATAATCTCTAAAGCCTTAGAGCCATTAACGCCCTTACCCTCAACTTGCTTTGTCTTAATTGCACCCTTGTGTACAAGGTCACTCCACTCACCATATAAGCCAAATATTTTCACATAAGTATCGCTCTCAAAATCAATAGCTGTCTTAGAATTTACAGCTTTAGTAACCTTAACTATCTCACGAGGCTTATTGATGTATGACATATAAGTCTCAATTTCCTCTGGCTTATTTTCATCCATCACAAATACGCGACCACCAAGTATTTCTGCACTATGGTAGCCTAGAGTTGATGGTGTAGAAGCAAAGCAAAGCTTTACCCCAACATACTTTACCATAAAGTCATTCTTATGGTCGTGTCCATTAACAATGGCTTTAATGTCTCCTCTGCCCAAAATTGCAGCGAAAAGACCAGAGTTTATTGCTGGACCATGAATTGCATTATCGCCATATGAGCCAGTATGCTCTAGCTCATCCTTATTTTGCCATGCAAAATAACTCTCCTGAAGAGGAATATGAAAAGCCATCAAGCCAGGAATCTTTGCTCCATTATGCTTCTCAAGCATTTCTGAGGCCTCAACATACCATTTAATTTGATTAAATTTAATAAAATCATAGTATGCTGCATTTGAGCCACTAAAAGGAAGAACCTTTAAAGCAATTCCCTTATAAATGTTTCCAGCAATGTAATGACCAGAATCAAGCAGCCAAACATTGTATGCTATTTTATTTGATTTAGAGGAATAGACTGGTAGCACGCAGTTACCTACTCCATGAATATCTGTTGGGCCACGCTCCGTTACACACCACTCAAAGCTTTCGCAAATCTTTTGTTGTTCCTCCTTTGAAAGGCCATGCTCATGATCGTGATTACCATAAACATGAGCCCAAGGGATCTGCTTCTGCTCGATATATCCAACAATAGATTTAAAGCAAGAGCGGAGTTTCTCCTCCGAGTTCATAACTCGCACAGTATCACCATTAAAGATAACCAAATCTGGCTTCTCTTGATCCACTAGAAACTTAATATTTGATTGAACATTAGGTGGAATTATATTTTCTGTAGCATGAATATCGCTTAAAACAAGAACACGGAATTTTCCATCCTTATTGAATCTTAATTCCTTTTTTGTTTTAAGCAATTCACTAATATTTTCACCGAAAGCAGCACACCCAAATAAAGTAGCTGCAATCAACCCAAGCATTATTTTTTTCAAGGTTATCTCCTTTGTTTGTATTTAAGTATTATAGTTTATTCAAAGGTCTTTTCATCACCTGCCTTATATTGTTCAGGATATGAAACAACAATTTTCACGAACTGTGAGCTCTCTGTTGAAGAATCAACATCCAAGACAAGCATACCATCAACCTCTGCCTTAACACTGTCAATTGCTGCAACCCAAGTTGTTTCTCTTAGATCATTCACAACAAATGGTGTGTAGTAAGCTCCAGGAACAGGATTCTTAATAGTAATTGAGAATACCTGTGTATCTCCCACGTCCTTAAACTCAAGACCAGAACCTGAGGAAGAACCAATCTCTGGAACCACAAGAACTATCTCCTCCTCTTCTTCATCTGCAAGCACATCATAATAGTACCCTGCCACATTTCCAATAGAACCTGTTCCTGCAAAGCCCAGACGGGTTACATTACGCTTTGAAGTTGCAAGTGATATCCATAATGCACCTGTATCTTTTTGAATGTACAGATTATCATCAATAAAGATTTGAGCACGTGGTGCCTCTGCTGAAGAATAATCTAACTCAAATCGATAGTTATACCATTTTCCTTCTGTAATAGCTGGTCCAGACAACTCTATCCATGTACCATTGCTATAAACAGCAAGAACATCAACCTCATCAACCTTTAATAACTGAAGAGCGATCTGTGCTGTTGTGCTGAAAGATGTATACTGATCTGCAGACACGAATTGTGCTCTACCCTCTATTCTTACGTCCTTAGCTTCTAATGAAGGTGTGGTTGGTGTGTAATAAAGAGGATTTTTAGAGCTATTATCTAATTTCAGATACTTGCCATTAGTGTCAGATACTAACTCTGTATTATCATCTTCTGATTTTGTCCAAGTACCACCAGGCTCACTTACTGCTGTAATGTTAGTCCAAGCCAAACCGACATCATAACCTTCATCCTCAAATTTTACAGCAAACCATCCATTTATTACTTGAGCAACAAAACTGCCAATTTCGCGTGTATTTGTAGCTCCGTTTGCAGAGTCTTTTAGCACAAATTCGTAGCAATAGGTCTTACCAATTGTAGTATCTATTGTATGGGAATATGTTGTGCTTGAAGCAACATTTGACCATGTCTTTACTTCAACATCATCTACATAAAGGATTAAAATTGCAGAAGCTGCGTCAACCCAATCAACAGAAGCTGAGATTGTAGCACTCTTTCCATCGTCGTTTACAACTGCTGTTGAAGCAGACAAGCCCAGAGGGAAACGAGCTGTTTCAAACGAAGACTCTATAACAGTTTCTCCTCCATATGAGCCTTTAGCAGTAATTGTATATTCGTATTTTGTTGCTGGCTCCAAACCAGTAAAATTAAATACGAACTCACCAGATTCATTAAGCTCCTGCTCAATAGTTGTTCCATCACTTAGAACAACTTTACAAGTAACTGATTCTGCTCCAACATATAGGTCTGCTGCTGGAATGATGATAGTTACAGCATTGTGAGTAAGATTTGTTGTAGCACCAAATCCTGCTTCAGGAACAACAAATTCCTGTGTTGTTATATCAGATTCAACCTCTGTACTCATCTGATTTGAACCAGTAACTGTAATCAAACATGAATATGTTGTTGAATGAATTAAATCAGTGAAATCAAAAACAAATTCATTATTATCATTTAGCACTGAATCCAATTGTTTGGTGTAGGTTTCATCAGTATTAGCATCACTGACATAGCTAAAAGTAGCTGTTGCAGAAACTGATTCTGAGCCAACACCAAAGCTATTTACAGGCAAAACGAATGTAGCACTATTCATAGAAAGATTTTCAACTCTTAACTCACCAAGTTCTGGAGCAGTAAAAGCCAGTGTCGTAAATGAACCTGTATATTCAAAAATTTCACCATCGTTTGGTGTAATTGTTACTTCATAATTATATGCAGTATCAGGGGACAACTCAGATAAAGCCTTTTCTATTGTAGCAGGAAGGCTTGTAATTTGTTCTGTATATTCAAAAACCTTATTTGAAGAATCATCACCTTTTGTAATAACAATATTTACCTCTGCAGAGTCTGCTGCTCCTAATGATGAAACAGACACCTTAAACATAGCTGAATTATGAGCTACTTCACTGGCAGCCACAGTAATAGAAGCTTTTGTTGGTGGTTCTGTAGTGAAAGTTACCATTTCAAGAGGCTGTAGATCAACAGTAATTGCTCCATTTGAAACATCATAGGATTGACCTCCTACTGCACGATAAACCTTTTTGAATTCAGATGCATTGCCTGTAAATGAAATTGTTTCATTTTTATATTCATTTGCTGAAGTATTGATAATTGCAAAGAAGGTTCCACTCTCCTCTGTATCCCAACGGCGAACAGTGAGATCAGCACCCCAATAGCCACCAGAAACGACAGTACTCTTTGTTGCTGGCAAAGCGAGGAAGTTTTGATTAAACTCACGCACTGGCTTTGCATTGTTACGTCCTAAATCATAGCCAAATAGGTATCCAATCATTGTTGGGTCACAAACAGCCATTGACCAAAGCTCTGAAAGCATACAAGCACGCCCCGCCTTTTCAAAATCAGCTGTATAATAGCCCAAGATGTGAGTGCCATTTTCATCTGTCAAAGCATTTTCATTTAGTGAATGATGGCGAACAAAGAATAGGTCATCAGAAGAGTTACGCCATGATTTATCATAGCCACCTACAACCGTGTAAACGCGGTTGAACGGATATGTTAGACCAACATTTTTCAAGCTAGCATAATTTTGAGGATCATCGGCTGGAGTTGTGTGGAAAAATTCATAATTCCCCCATGTTGGCCATGCAAGCTTCAAGCAATATTCACTATAATTCCATGTTGCTGCACCCACACCGATGGAAGACTCACCAGTTACCTTTGACCATGTATCATTATTTGCCACATTACCACCCCACCAGTTTTCTGCATACTCACCGGTCTCTGCTGGACATGAGGTGTAGAATGACTTTGCATTTGCAACGCCATTATCTTCGAGATATTTTTGCATCTCATCAAAAAACTCAACACGCTTTAGATACCACCACGCCATGTATTCTTTATAGATATCTGAGCTTCTCCCTTTATCTGCGATATAGCGGCGTGTCACTGTGGCAGGGTCATAGCCCTTTTCTTGGCAGAAAAGTGCAACTGTATTCTCATGGAAGCTAACAGGCATCTGACCACGAGAGCGTATCCATGAGCCTAAGAAATTTGCTTTATCCTTAAAGCGAATAATTGTGCAATCAAGAATTTTCTTAAAATCGTCGTGAGCGGCTGGTGATGTAATATCAACCAAACAGTCCTCCTGATATGTTTGATTATTAAACATCGCGTCAGACTTTGTATCAATAAACAAAGGCTTTACTAGCTTCTTATTACCCAAGCTATCCCATGCACCACGGCCACCAGCATATTCATAAAGAGGGAAAAGATTGTGTCCTTGCTCTCCCATAACAGTTACGACCTGCTCCCATAAACCACGCATTTCATAATTATAATTCATCCAACCAGAACCATAATTATTATAGGTTGGATCCCAGTATTGACAATAACCAAACTCAAGCAAATCGCGAGAATAAGTATTCATACCGAGCACACTCATCAAGCGACCCTTATTGCGATACCATTGAACAGGATCAGCAAAAGAGGCATGACCACCATCGTCAGACATCTCTTCACGGAAGGTGACGACACGGCGAGGTGTATCTCCCTTAGGATAAGTGATTTTGGCTTTTAAGTTTGCTTCATCATTGATGTGATAAAGCTTAATTGACTTAATTGCAACACCATGTGAAGCCTTTTGATCCTCTTGCGGAAATAATGCAAAGGCAATATCGAAGCCTTCAACACTTGTATCCATGCGGGAGCCTTGTTCATTGTATGTAACAGCTTTTTCAACAAGGTACATCACTTGCTCTATTTTTTCAAAGCCCTGAGTCAATGGAATTTCATAGCTCTCAGGGAAATTCATCACATAAGGAGGAGAAAGAGCATCTCCTACTGTGATACCAGTGTGAAATCCACGGCGTGTTGGTGCACCACGATTTATGATAGTTGAAGAGCGTGGAGCATCATCTGGATATTCTACAACAAACAAATATGGATCCGAAGGAACAAGATTTTTCCCTTTACCAATTCGCCAAGAGATATAAGCACTAGACTCATTACCATTTGATGTCTCGCTTGTTTTTACATGGTGCATCACAATACATGCTTGCCCAAGAATATTTGACACATAGGAACGCCCTGCTGGAAATTCACGGAAAGAATGTGTTGTATCTGTGGCACATTCAATAGAATCAACAAGTGTCAGGTCGCCATAGAACTCCAAACCTGAAACAATTTCAGCAGAAGCTACATTTAAGAATAAAGCACTTAATACAAAAGACAAACAAAATTTTAGATTTATTTTCATAACGATATACTTCTCCATTAGAATCGTTATAAAATGATACCAAATTTTGACACAATTCAACAAGACATATTTTGAACCTAATAGGTTTATATTCAATTAGATAAAAAGTCGTATTAAATATGCATTATGGTTAATACAATAATAATTGTAACATTAACCATATTTTTTTTAATTTTTATACAAAATTTTGAAAATAATACGTAAAATGATGCTATTGCTTACGTTTTCTTGATATATCAAAGCGAAGTATACCTATAACAATAGAAAAGAGATTTAATACCTCACAAATTATTGCACCAATTGAAAAACAAAAGATGTTATAACTAAGCCACAAAGGAGAGCTTATCAAGCCATAAAATCTAACTGTTTTTGCATCTGAATACCTAAAACTTATTGTTGAAGCTACCATAGCTATTACTGGTAATAATTCTACAATAAAATTTCTAACAATAAGAGGCTTACCAAAAAACAAAAAAACAGAAGCATACGACATTAAAAAGATTATGCAAAAAGCGACTAACCACGCAGGATGTTTTGGTCGAAATGTTTTCTCATTAATAAAAACTATTGCTCTAAAAATACCAAGTGCGTTCAAAAGAGCTCCCGAATAAGCACCAAGCAAAAAGAAATTGATTGTAAATAAAGAAGAACCACACATTTGAAAGATAAGAACATTCTTCTTTTCCTTACATTGAAATGAAAAGCATGTCAATATCATTGCGACAATGCCTATAACTTGTGCAACTAAATCCATATATTTTGCCTACTTTTTTGCTAACAATGCTGCTATCTTTTCCTTTGCTGCAACAGCAGTAATTCCTGTAGCTTGAAAAATCTTCTCTCGCCCAGTATCGCCTACAACTATAGATACATTACGAGCAGGAATATCTAATAAATCTGCTAAATATTTGCAAATTGCCTTATTCGCTTTACCATCAACAGGAGGCGCCTGGAGGCGAAGTTTTAAGGAATTTCCTTGCATTCCACAAACCTCTGTCTTTGATGCACGTGGTACTGCATGTATGCTAATTCTACAAGCATTCTCCCCTACCGGAATAATGTAATCCTTCTCCATGATATATACTCCTAAAATTCTAATGGGAAAATAGTTAAACCAATTTGTTTCTCAATAAACAAGAATGAACATCCTTGACTCAATGGGATTGTAATTGGGGCATATTCCTTAAAACGATATACTTTTGAAACCGTTTTGGCATCATTAGAGAACGCTGTTAATAAATAATTATTTCTTAAATCACTTCGTATTTGAATAGCCAAATTTTCAGCTAAAGATTTATCATATTCAAGACATATATATGAAGATATTTCTGTTTTGTCATTAATCGTAGTGCTAGATAAGACAAAATTTACTTTAACAGAAAAATCTTTATTATTTGTATCTTTCTGATCTTTTTTAAGCAAAGAAAAATCAAAACCAGCAATTGCTGTTGGTTGAAGATCCCCTAAGGATAGTTCAAAATTATGCTCCTCTACTTTACTTGGATATGGTCCAGCAAAACAACCAACTTGTTTCTCAATTGCATAAGTAGTATTGGCAAAATATACAATTCCCATCGAAGACAATGAAGGTTTTACAATATCATCATGAGAGACTAAGATAATGCTTGCATTACTTGCTTCTGAATTCTTTTCA
>JAGCJJ010000047.1 GCA_017648065.1 Kiritimatiellia bacterium
AATTCCGTTAATGGTTTGATTGCGTAATGATGTATTTATTTCAATCAAAGAATAATCCGTCTGACCATCATCAATATCACTATTTAATGCTATCAGGTCAAGCTTGCCTTCTCCAGGTTGAATAACCTTAGAGATTTTAAAATTTCCTTCGCTACCAGATTTTTGACATTGTAAAATCCAATCGCCATCCGATACCTCGAAGGTAGAGCCTGAAGATGTGATTTCCCATGCAGCTTGTGCTGTAAGCATTGTGCCGAGAATCGCTAGTGAAGAAGTAATTTTTGTAAATGTAGTTTTCATATTATACCTATCCTTTTATTTTTTAGAATTATTTTGCGTATTCGATGCAACGATTTTCACGGATGACCACAACTTTAATCTGACCAGGATATTTAACTTCAAGCTGAATGCGTCGTGCAATTTCTTTTGCAAGATTCATTGCTTGGCTGTCGCTTGTCTCCACAGGGTCGACAATGACATTAATTTCGCGGCCTGCCTGTACAGCATAACAATTCTTTGTTTGCTTAAAGGAGGTAGCAATCTTTTCCATTTTCTCTACACGCTCCAGGTATAGAGATGTGGTTTCACAGCGAGCACCAGGGCGTGAGGATGAGATTGCATCAGCAATTGATGCAATGATTGCATAGCGAGTAACATTTGTTACTTCACCATGGTGACCTGCCACACCAGCAACAATTTCTTCTGGCTGATTTAGCTTACGTAGGAAATCTGCACCAATTGCTGCGTGAGGGCCCTGAATCTCATGATCAAGTGCTTTACCGATATCATGCAGTAAACCTATCTTACGAGCGATTGCAGCGTCTAAATGAAGCTCTGTTGCAATCATACCAGCAAGATTTGCAACCTCGATGCTATGCTGTAAAACATTTTGTGTAAAGCTTGTTCGGAAATACAGGCGGCCAAGCTTATTTAGAATCTGCTTGTCATTCTCAATGATATTTGCCTTTGCGCATGCCTTAGCACCAATATCGTTGAGATATTTATCAAAATTCTCAGAAACTTCGCGTACCATTTCTTCAATTTTTTGTACTGTAATGGTGCCACCGGCAATTAGCTTCTCAAGAACAATACCTGCAAGTTCGCGACGCTCAGGGGAGAGGGAAGAAACTGTTACGGAGTTTGGTGCATCTTCAATGATGATATTTACGCCAGTAGCAGCTTCAAGTGCGCGGATGTTTCTGCCTTCGCGGCCAATAATCTTGCCTTTAACCGTTGGGTCGTCAAAAGTAACGGTACGTAGCATTAGGTCGGTAATGTGTGAAGCAGAGTAGCGCTGCATTGCTGGGATAAGAATTTCACGAGCCATCTCCTCAGAGGTTTCTTTGAGGTTTTCTTTTTCACGCTTAATAAGTGTGGAAATATCCTCTTCAAGTTCCTTCTTTGCTTCATCAAATAGCTCTTTCTTTGCTTCATCGCGAGTAAAGCGTGCAAGTTTTTGCAGCTTTTCTGTAGCTTCCTTAGCGAGGGCATCTGCTTTTGCTTCGCGCTCCTTGATAGAAGCATTGTATTTTTCATTTTCTTCTTGGCGTTTATCGAGGATAGCTTCTTTTTTATTTATAAAATCGGCTTTGCTATTGAGATTTTGTTCACGGGAAAGAAGTATCTCTTCGCGCTTATTGATAGCTTCTTGTTCTTTGGAGAGCTGTTTCTTTTGGTAGCGAGTGGTTGCTTCAAAAGCTTCACGTGCTTTGATTGCTGCAGTCTTTGCTTGGATTTCTGCAGTACGAATAATATTAGCTGCCTCACGCTCTGCATCAAGCTTTGCGCTTTTAGAATTTTTTTGCAGGGTAGAGATTGTGTTTTTAATTAGAATTGAACGTAGTTGATAGCCTACGAAGATACCGATTATTAAACCGGAAAATGCTGCGACTAATACTTGTATCATAATGGCCTCGCTAATCGTAAATTGTTTATAATCTTTTCAAAACCGGTGATATTAAAATAATTCCAATGAATAGAATAGAAAGAGGTAAGAAGATAACTAGTCTTACTAAAAGAGTAGACCATTTATTTGGTGAGATTCCTGAATTTAGAATAGTTGTATATCCAGGGATCATTTTATTTGTATTTTCTTTGCCCTTGAGCCATTCGATTGCAGAGAATAAAAATAGTTTGTTGCCAGAGATTCCTTGACCAACCATAGCATTTGAAATAATAGAAGCATCTCCACAGACAACAATTCTGGTATTTTGCTTTTTACCTAATTCATTTGGTTTACCAAGTTGAATTGCAGCGGCAATAACATTTGGAGAACTTGCTTTATTATTATGTGGTTCTTCAAAAATAAGTGGGGAAAATTGAGGTTTGTCTGCTGTTTCTGTGTTTGTGAGATGCATATCTGAAACAGGAGCAACATAATGAGGAGATGAGAAGGATGTAGCAATATTTGTTAATGGTTTTGTTATTTCATGCTGAGAATAAATTGTTGTTGAAACAACATTAACTTTAGAGCGTATTTCTTCTGATGGAGGAATTATTTGGATATTCCATAGGTTTAGTAGCGCATTTAATCCACCGGCATAGTGTGAATTAAACAGGAATAGGGTTCTTCCACCATTATTTAAGTAAGATGAGATAGTGTTAATTTCTATTTCTGAGAAAACTACAGTTGGATCTGCAATAACCAGAACATCACAGTCTGCAGGAATTCTTTTAACGCTATTGAGATTGATAATTTCAATATTATTATCATAAAGTTCCAGCAGCTGAGCAAAGTTTGAAGCACCTGTATTTCTGTCAGCACTGATTGGGTCATATTCTCCATGACCACTTAGAAAATATATTTTGGATGAATCTTTGCGTAATAATTTATGTATTGCCAGTGTGCAAACAGATTCACCGATAAATTGTGATGCTGGGTTTGAATGATTCTCAGGTGTTGATCCTGGATTTCCAGAAAGATCTGCTTCTGTGATGCATTGATAATCCAAACCTTTTATAATAATGATTGAATTTACTTCTAAATCATATTTTTTTAGAATATCTTCTGTTTCAGTTATATCTAAATTTGCATCAACTATTTGTGTGTTGATTTTAAGGTTTGGGACTTGTTTTGAAAATTCTTGATATTCTTTGAGAAGTTTTCTGGCTGGTTTTCTAAATGGGTGAGAGCGTTCAAAGAGAGAGATAATTGTCAGCTCACCTTGTGAGTCTCTTAGAATATCAAGGGATTGTGCGCTTAAGTTTTTTTGAATCAGAGGATCATAATGATATCTTACATATATTCTAAAGGCACAAAAATTTGTGAGAATTAAAAGAATAGTAGCAAGAAGAATAGAAAGAAAAACATTCAGCTTAAAAAATCTGATGCGTTTCTTTATATTCATTGTTCTTTTTGGGTTTGAAGCTTTTTCCATCTATTTTCTCTTAAATTCTCACAGATGTTAATATATATTATAGTTTATTGGCCACGTTCCAGGCGGGCAGCCAATCTTTCAGGCAGGCTTGCAGCTCGAATTCTTGCTTGAGCAGCAGAAACATCATAAGCAACGCGCTTAAAGAATACCTCTCTGCTTTCTGGGCAGAAGATACAGTATGAAGACATAGGATTTCCATCGCGTGGCTGTCCTACACTTCCCGTATTAATAAAATATTTCTTACCAATCTCGATGCGGATATTTTGAGCAGGCATTTGCTCTACCATCATACCTTGTTTCTTAAAAATTGTAGGGACATGGGTGTGACCATGGAAGCAGATTTGAGTGTTTTGGTAGTTTAGGTGTGATTCTGCTTCAATAGAGTCAAATACATAGCCCCAGCGCTCTGGCATATCAAGTGTGCTATGAACAAGGGTGATATTCTTATTCACAACGCTATAAGGAAGCTTTTTAAGCCACTCGACATTTTCAGAGGTTAGTTCGCGGCGTGTCCATTCGATAACATTTGCAGCGACAGGATGGAAATCATCAAGAGATTCATCGAAGCCGCAATAATGGTCATGATTACCACAAACAGTTAGAGAGGCATATTTTTTAATTATTTCCATACATTCATTTGGAGCGGCATTGTAGCCGACAACATCACCCACGCAGAGGATGTCTGTAACATTTTCTGCTGCAGCATCCTCCAGTACGGCATTGAGTGCATCAATATTTGCGTGGATATCTCCAAGTATGGCGATTTTCTTTTCCATATAAAAATTATGCTTGCATTCCTAGTAGGAGGGCTGCGATATGTAGATCCTCAGGAACAGTGATTTTGATGTTAGGGAAGCGGCTAGGAATTAAGTGAACCTTTTCGCCAAGCTTTTCAACTGCGCTTGCTTCATCAGTGATTGTTTCGTCATTGATATCAGCAGCATCGAAAGCGCGAGCCAGTAGATCATACTTAAATGTCTGTGGGGTCTGAACTGTCCAAATCTTGCTACGATCTAGGGTGCTTGAAACAGTTTGTCCTTTTTCTACCAGCTTTACAGTATCGGTCATATGTTGAGCTGCGATACCAGAGCCATTGCGCTTTGCGGATTTAATTGTCTCTGAAATTAGAGCAGGAGTAATGCAAGGGCGTGCAGCATCATGTACTGAAACAATTGTTGTGTCAGGGTCACATTCCTTCATGCCGTTACGAACAGATGCCTGGCGGCAAGAGCCACCAGGAACAACTGCTTGAACTTTGCGGCAACCAAACATGCGAGCGACGCCCTGGGTTGCAATTACTTGATCCTTACGAACTACAACAATTATTGCATCAATATCAGCGCATGCTTCAAATGCCATCAATGAATATGCCAACACAGGCTTCGGTCCTAGGCTTAAAAAGGCCTTGT
Organism: Kiritimatiellia bacterium; assembly: GCA_017648065.1. Taxonomy (GTDB): domain Bacteria; phylum Verrucomicrobiota; class Kiritimatiellia; order RFP12; family UBA3636; genus RGIG990. The sequence goes on from JAGCJJ010000047.1 coordinate 4,787, forward strand.
CTACCTTGCCACCCATTCTTTCACTTTTTCCTGCCGCAACAATAATTGCTGTATTCATAAGAATTTCCTTTCTAATATAGAAATGTATATTTTAGTTAGATTTTATTTCTTTGCAAAATTTGGACGCTTATTCTTGTACCAAGCTAGCATTACAGGAGTTGCAATGTAGATGGTTGAGAATGTACTTACAATAATACCGATAAGCATGCATGTTGCGAAACCAAAGATATCGCCAGATGAGAATATCAATAGAGCAACAACAGTGATTAGGGTAGTGATTGAAGTTAGAAGAGTTCTGCTCAATGTAACATTGATACACTTATTTGCAAGCTCAGGGAATGAAAGCTTGTTGTTGAGCTTTAGCTCTTCACGTACGCGGTCAAATAGAACGATTGTATCGTTTACACCGTAACCAACAATTGTTAGCATAGCAGCAACGATTGTTAGGTTGAACTGCATACCAAGTGCTGTGAAGATACCAATTGTGATTAGAACGTCGTGAATTAGAGCAACGATTGCACCTAGAGCGAAACCGAACTCAAAGCGTAGTGTGATGTATAGAAGCATTGCAATTGCTGAAAGTGTAATTGCGATATATGCTGTTCTCTTCATCTCAGAACCGATTTGAGAACCAACTGAGTCAACATCGATAAACTTGAAGCCAGCCTCTGGAAGCTTACCCTTTAGAGCTGTATCCATAACACTAGAAATCTCTGTGCCATTTAGCTCTGTGTGAACAGTTGAAACCTCAAGGAAGTTAATTTCTTTCTTTACGCCATCAACTTCTTCTGTTGTGTTCTGGTACTGTGGCTTTGCATCAACAATGCCAGCACCTTCTAGTGCAGCACGAACATTCTCTAGAGGAGCCTTATCCTTGTCTGCTACTTCGAAAGTAACCTTAGCACCGCCTGTGAAGTCAACAGCGAAGATGCTTGCAGGATTGCTTAGGCCACGGATAATTGCAACTGCATCAAGAACAACAATTAAGATAACTGCTGCCATAATGAATGCCTTTGTGCGCTTTAGGAAGTCAATCTTGATGTTAGGAGAAACAAGCTCCATCATCTTAATCTTCTTAGTTGTATCAGGCTTGATTGTTGCCTGGAAGATTAGCTTTGTTACAACAAGTGCTGTGAACATAGAAGCCATGATACCTGCAACAAGTGTTACAGAGAAGCCACGGATTAGGCCTGTACCGAAGATGAATAGGATGATAGCTGTAATAACAGTTGTTAGGTTACCATCAAAGATTGCTAGGAATGCACGCTGATAACCAGCCATGATAGAAGCAAATGTTGGGCGACCTGCTGCAATTTCTTCACGTGTGCGCTCGAAGATAAGAACGTTTGCGTCAACTGCCATACCGATTGTTAGAAGGATACCAGCGATACCAGGAAGTGTTAGAACTGGTAGCTTTGTAATTGATGAACTTGCTGTAGCATCCTGTGCAAATGCGCTCAATACGCCAGAAGCAATCACTGCAAATACTGGAAGCAATACGATATTTAGAGCAAGAGCAATTGCTGCTACAATACCAAC
>JAGCJJ010000048.1 GCA_017648065.1 Kiritimatiellia bacterium
ATTAAGGTGTAATAATCTACCTATTTTAGTCGGTTATAATAACAATTTAATTGCATACAGTTTTTTACAAAAGAGGTCGCGACAGCGGCCTCTTTTGTGCCTTATAATCATGTGTTAAAAAGAGTAAATAAAAGCTTATCTATTACAAAAGAATGTTTTTCATGGTTCCTTGAATTTAGTCGGTTACGAAAAATGCCACCTGCAAATTGTTTGTTGTTGTTTGTTGATAGTGTCGTATGATATACTATTAAAAACTTCGTGGGGAGAATACTCAAATTATGGTCTATATAGGTGTTGATGGCGGCGGAACAAAAACTGCTCTTGCTGCTTACGAAAATGGAGAATTGATTGCGAGCACAAGAGTAGGTGCTTGCAATTATAATTTCATTGGAGTGGATGCTGCAGTCAAAAACCTAGTTGATGGAATTGCTTCATTGGGTATTCCATTAGACCGTGTTGGAGCAGTTGGCATTGGAGACCCATCTATCGATGATGTTGTCCCTGATGGAGTAGATACACCGACTGCACAATTCCTTAAGCAAGCTGAGGCAGCAATTGGTGTGCCTGTATTTATAAGAAGTGATGCCTATATGACGCTTTTTGCATTGTCAGGAGGGGAGAAACCAGCAGTGCTTATGCTTTCTGGCACTGGCTCAATGGGTATTGCTGAGGATGCTGCAGGCAAAACAACTATTGTTGGTGGCTGGGGTCGCTTAACTAGTGACGAGGGAAGTGGATACTTTATTGCTCTTGAAGGTATAAAGGCAGCACTACAGGCTGTAGATGGAATTGCCCCTGCAACATCTCTTACAGATGCAGTGGTTGATTATTTTGGTGTAAATAGTCCACGAGAATTGATTGGTGTTTTTTATGGAGAGAAAGCTCCTGATATTGCTGGATTTTCTCGCCATGTTTCTTTATGTGCAGAAGCAGGGGATTCAATAGCAACCTCAATTCTGCTTGAATCAGCAAAGTATCTTGCATTATATGCACAGAGCCTGATTGAACAAAGTGGTGCAAGTGTAGTTGGTGTATATGGAAGTGTGATTTGTAACGATAAAATTGTCCGAAAAGAGTTTGAGAGGCTTGTTTTAGAAAGGTACTCAAATGTACAAATTTGCGAGCCTGGTATCTCTCCTGAAGAGGCTGCAGCAATGTATGCAAAATTACAGCATACAAAGAAAATGATTTAAGAAAGGATTGTATATGAAAAAATATATTCCAGGAATTTATGTTTTAGAAGGTACTGGTATTCCTGCTGCAGAACAGATTGGCATACTAAAGGATGCAGGATTTGGTGCGTTTTTTACAGAATGGCATCCGGAAGAAACAAGTGAAGTTGCTAAAGCAGCAGAAAAGCATGGGGTTATTTTCCAATCCATTCATTCGCCATTTTCTGGCGAGTGTCATGTTTCAGAAATGTGGAAAGAAGGAGAGAAAGGTAAAGCTGTTGCTGCACGACTAATTGATTGTGTAAAGGATTGCGCCAATCATAACATCCCAGTAATGGTTATTCATCCTTTTATTGGTTTCAGAGACCACACACCGACCCAAGTTGGACTTGATAATTATGCGCGCGTAATTGATGCTGCTAATGATTTAGGAGTTAAGCTTGGCTTTGAAAATGTAGAGGGCGAGGAATATCTTGATGCAATTATGGAGCGATTTTGGGATGCTCCATCCTTAGGCTTTTGTTTAGATACAGGCCATGAGCTATGCTACAATGACGGAAAGGATATGATGGCGCTTTATGGTGAAAAGCTTTGCCATACGCATTTCAACGATAATCTAGGGATTGTGCTTCCTCCTGAGGCTTCTATTGATGATACGTGGCAAAACGATTTGCATCTGACAATGGGTGACGGGATAGTTGATTGGAATGGTGTAATGGATCGCATTGATGCTTCTCCTTATGAAGGTCCGCTAATTTGCGAGTTGTCTCGACGCAACCGCCCAAATCGTAATGATCATGATCGTTATTTAGCAATGTCAGTAGAAGAGTTTTATGCTTATGCCTATGATCGTGCTATGAAAGTAATCAATCGTGAGCTCTAATTGATAATTTTGTGGAGAAATTACATGAATACGATAGACAAATACATTGGTGAAGTTAAGAGAATTGTTGATGATGTTGCGACATCACAACGCTCTGCAATTGAAAAAGCAGCTGGCTATTGTGCAGATGCACTATGTGGAGAAGGTTTTATCTTTACATTTGGTACAGGCCATTCTCATATGCTTGCTGAGGAGATATTTTATCGTGCAGGTGGTTTAGCACGTGTATATCCAATATTGGAGGATTCATTGATGCTTCATAGAGGTGCAGCAGCAAGCAGTATGTATGAGCGTGCACCGGGTTTGGCAGGGCTTCTCCTTGATAATATTGATTCAATACGCTATGGCGGAGTTTTGTTCTTATTCTCTAATTCTGGCTGTAACACAGTTGCTGTTGAAATGGCAGAAATAGCAAAGACTCGTGGCTTAAAGACTGTTTGCATCACAAATATCACTCATTCTGAGAAAATGACATCGCGCCATCCTGCAGGACTGAAGCTTAAAGATGTCTGCGACGTTGTGATTGATAATCGCGGCTGCTATGGAGATGCTTCAATACCATTTGGTGAGCATAGCTGTGGAGCAACATCAACAGTGGTTGGTGCAATGATTATGCAAGCAATTGTTTGCCGTACAGTTGAGCTTTGCTTAGAGCGTGGTGTAACGCCAGAGCTATTCAGTTCTGCTAATACAACAGGTGGTGATGAAAAGAACAAGGCTTACATTGATAAGTACAAACCATTAGTAAAGCCACTATAATTGGCTGATTAACAATTTTTAATAATTATTTTTACGAGGTGTAATATGGATACAAATTATGTAGCAAATCAATCACGTTATTCAGAAATGCAATATAGACGCTGCGGTCAGTCTGGTATTCTTCTTCCAATTGTTTCACTAGGCTTTTGGCACTATTTTGGTTCAGGAATGCCAGTTGACA
>JAGCJJ010000049.1 GCA_017648065.1 Kiritimatiellia bacterium
ACCTCTCGCCTCCGAAGGCTCAGGCGCAGAGCGCCTTCGTATGCGCACTGATTATCTCAGTTGCGCATGATTGAAATTTTAATGATGTGTGAGGAGCCATTCACAAATTTCAGGCACCTCACACCCTATAATATTATTAGATGAAGCAGTGCTATGCACTATGAAGCGGTGCATAGCACCATGAAGCATGCCTACGGCATATGAAGCATTGCAAAGCAATATATGCGGTGGAATTATTTAAAGTTACAGCAAGGCGGGGACGCCATGCTGCCCAGTTAACGTGTAGGACGATGACGTCCTACTCCCCAGTTAAGCGCGCACCTTTAAATATTTTTACCTTTTCTATTCGTTATTCACTATTATCTATTATCTATTATCTATTACCTAGTTTTGCGATAGCCAAAACAAGATAATCCAGTCAAAATTTCTCACATTTAGTTTGCATACTTACTTTAATGGTCTAATTATTCTTGTATTAAAGTTTATGCTTGCTTACCAAGGTAATATTATGGTAAAGTAGTACGAAATGGGATTATCTAAATCGGGATTGTCTAAAATAGGATAAATATGAATAGCAAAAAAGCAGAACGTCAAATTTTAACTAAATGGATTGGTATTTGTGGAAAAATTATCTCTAAATACTATTCTTTCTATAAGAATGCTCCATACCCAAAAAGCGTTATGGAAATTCTTATGCATCTCAATGAGGTAAGCAATGTCCATGAGCCTTCACATATCGCCGATAAATTTTCTATCCCACGCCAAACAATGACATCTCTCATTGATTATATGGTGAAGCATGAGCTCGCTGTACGTATCCCACACAAATCTGATAGACGCCGAATCCAAATTGATATAACAGATAAAGGCAAAAAGGTAGCAAATGATTTTCACGATAGAATTATTGAGGAATATCAACTTTCAATGAATGTTAAAAAGCATAAAGATATTCTTGAAAATCTTTCAGTTGCATTAACCCTTATTGAAGAAATTCAAAAAGAAAATAAATAATATATATACAAAAAGGAGATGATAAAATGAATAAAAATCTACTCCTGATTTTACATTCAATTGTATTGTGCTTCACAGCTGGTTGCGTAAGCTTTGATCCACTAGATGAAAGACAAAACCAAACTTCTGAATTTCTAAAAGACTTACAAGAGAAGCAAGCATCTATTCTCGCTAAACCTCTTTCTTTAGAAATCTGTATTGCCACAGCAATGACAAATAATTATGAGGTGCGCCTCGCAGCTCTTGATACAGAGTTGGGTCAAATTGCCAGAAGTGTTTCTTTCTCTGCATTTCTACCTCAGGTTACTGCTGCAGTTGGTTATAGTGCGTATTCTAAAGATCCTGTAACTATGTCAGATAAATATGAGCGTGGATCAATCAATGTCTCACTCCCAATTATTGCACCATCATCTTGGTATTTATTTGATGCTGTTAAGCATAGCCAGGAAGCTGCAGCATTGGCAGAAAGTTATGTACGCCAAGCAATCACTCTTGATACAACTACCAGATATTTTGAAGTGCTTATTCAAGAGCAACTGGTTACTGCAATTGAAGCACAGGTAGCTGCAGCTGAGGCCGAAAATAGTCGCGTACAAGGATTGTTTAATGAGGGCTTTGCTCGTGATTGGGAGCGAAGCCAAGCTGCTGCTTTACTAACTGATAGGCTCCACGCTTTGGAGCAAGCAAATAATAATCTTCGTGTGGCAAAAGCAAAACTCCTTGAAGCAATGGGTTTAAATCCACTGGTTGAAATTTCCATCGAAAAAACAGTAGCTCCTAGTATTAAACCAGAGGGCACAATTGAAGACCTTGTGTTAAAAACGTTAGAACAACATCCAGAGCTTGCAATAGCAGATAGACAAGTTGTTATTAAAGAGAATGAGGTTCGCCAAGCTTTTTGTGAATTTATCCCTGTGGTTTCATTGTTTACTAGTTTTTCATTTACAGGTAATGAAGTAGGAAATCCTCCAAGCAGTAATCTGTCTTATGGATTTGATGCTGCGTGGACGGTTTTTAAGGGCTTTTATAATGTTGCAAATTATAAGCGTTCAAAATTAGAACGAACACGTAGTGAGTACGAACGAGAGAAAACATTTCTCTCAATTATTACACGTGTAGTTGCTGCTGAAGCAGCAGTACGCGAAGCTCATAATGCAAGCGAGCTTGCTAAGGCTCAGTTAGCTGTTGCTAAAGCAAAGGCGCAAGATTATGCAGCACGAGCAGGCGAGGGCTTAATAAAATATAGTGATGCTCTTGATGCAAAAGCTGCACTTGATGCTGCTGAGGTAGTAAATGTGCGCGCTGGCTTTGCAGAACAAATTGCTATCGAGAATCTTCGATATGTAATGGGTGAACAAAATACAAATGTAAATAAATAGTTCAATTTAAAGATATTTTATATGGAGGCATATATGAAAAATTTAGCTGTTATGATTTCAATGTTATTCGTAGTTGCTGGTTGCTCCGCAGAAAAGAATGAAACAAAACAAGAAACACTTGCTGATCGTGTGTTGAATGTTAAAGTTACTGAAGCAAAAACACGCACCTTTGAAGAATTGCTAAAGGTGCAGGGCAGCTTGGAGGCAAAGGACTCTGCCACTGTAGCTGCACGCGTCTCAGGACCTCTTCTTGAGGTTTGTGTAGATGTTGGTGATGTTGTTGAAAAAGATAAAACAATTCTCTTTAAGGTTGATGCAACAGAACTTGAGAATCGTGTTCTAATTGCTAAGGAGGATATTGCCACAGCAAAGTCAGGATTAGCTGTAGCTGAAGCAAATGAGAAACGCGCACGCGTTGATTTTGATAAGGCGGAGCGTGATGCCGCTCGCTATACCCGCCTTTACGAGCAGAAGCTTGTAACAGATAATGAGTATGAGCAAGCTGTTGTTAAGCGTGATGCAGCAGCTGCTCAGCTTGCTATTACTGAAGCAAATATTCTTCACTCAAAGCAGCAGATTTCACAAGCAGAAGCTATGCTTAAGATTGCAGAACGCAATCTTGCTGACGCTACAATTTATGCTCCAATTTCTGGTGTTGTAAATAAGCGCTTCCGCGAACCTGGCGAAAGAGTTGATAAGGGAACTGAAATTGTAAATATTACAGGTTCAGGTAGTGTTGAAGCGATTGCCTTTCTGCCTTCTTTCTATTATTCTAAAATTGTAGTAGGAGAGACCGAGGTTACTCTTAAAATTGATGGTGCAGATATTGGACGCTTCAAGGTTACAGCAAAAAGCCCTGCAATTGATATGAAGCTCCGTACATTTGAGGTGCGCGCATTAGTTAATGATAATTCTGCAGCAATTCCAGGCTCTCTTGCTGAGTTTAACTTTGTTATTTCATCAAAGCAAGCAATTGGTGTTCCTGATTCTGCTGTTCTTAATCGTGCTGCTGGTGAGCTTGTATTTGTGCAAAATGATGACGTTGCAAAAGAAACCTTAGTCTCAACAGGTTTAAGAAATAATGGCTTTGTTGAGCTGACTTCTGGTGTAAACGATGGAGACAAAATTGTAGTAGAAGGACAAACCCAACTCTATGATGGAAGAAAGGTTGGCGTTGTAGAATAATTACATATGCTGCCACTTAATATAAAATAGAAATTAGTAATTAAATTTTGTTCATTTGATTTAATATTTTAGGAACGGAGGTTTGTTATGTTTTTAGCATCGGCTTCTACAAAACGTCCAATAGCAATGAGCTGCTTAATCATTGCACTCGTAATCTTGGGCTTTAATTCTTATCGTAAACTCTCTATTGAAAATTTACCATCTGTTGATGTGCCTTATATTACAATTACCACAACATGGCTCGGTGCTTCTCCTGAAGATATGGAGAAGGATGTGGCAAAGTATATTGAAGATGCTGTTTCAGGCGTAGAGGGATTAAAGCATGTAAATTCATTGTGCATGGAAAATGTGTGCAGTGTTATGATTGAATTTGATCTGTCTGTAGATGTGGATGTTGCATCGCAAAATGTTCGTGAGAAGATTGATGGTGTACTGTCTAATTTACCAGCTGCAGCAGATCGCCCTGTAATTGAGAAACTTGATATCAATGCAACTGGTGTTGCAACAATGTTCCTCAAAGGTACATACACGCGCGATGATTTATATGAATTTGCAGACAATAATTTGTCAGATCGCTTTGCTACTGTCAATGGAGTAGCAGAGGTTCAGCTCACTGGCGGAAATGAGCGCGAGGTTTGGGTAGAGCTTGACAGAAATAAATTAGCTGCAGCCGGATTGACTTCATCTCAGGTGGTAAGCGCAATTCAGAGCGGTATTCTTACAATGCCTGGTGGCCGCATACGTGAGCATGGAAGTGAATATTCTTTACGCTTTGATGCGGAATATAATTCCATTGAAGAAATTGCTTCAATGGAGGTGGTAGCAAAGGATGGCTCTCGTCGTTACCTTTCTGATTTAGGTAGTGTTCGTAAAGCTACAGAAGAGGTGCGTCAACGAGCAACTCTTAATGGCGAACCTGGTGTTATTATTAAAGTAGTTAAAAAGTCAGATGGTAATACAGTTCAGGTTGTTAATGACTTAAAGAAACGCTTTGAAGAGTTGAAGCAGACCCTGCCACAAGGTATGGAGCTTGTATGGGTGTTTGATGATGGTGAGATTGTTCAATCTACAGTTGATTCAACAATTGATGATATTGTTTCTGCAGTAATTCTTTGTGCAGTAATCTTGTTTGTATTTTTGATCAATGTGCGCACCACACTCATTGTTTCAATTACAATGCCTGTAACAATGATTATCAGCTTATTCTTCATCTATGCTTGTGGTTTGTCATTAAATGTTTCCACAATGCTAGCGATAGGATTGTCAACAGGTATTCTTGTATCAAATTCAATTGTTGTGCTTGAAAACGTAGTAAAGCGTTTTGATACTATAGAGAATAAGTGGGAGGCAGCATATAAAGGAACAAGTGAGGTTGCTGTTGCAGTTTTAGCATCTGCAGGAACAAACGTTGTTGTTATGCTGCCAATTGCAATGATGAGCTCAATTGTAGGTCGCTTCTTTACTCCATTCGCGATTGCAACGCTTATTGTTAATGCAGCATCAATTTTCATTAGCTTTACGCTTACTCCAATCCTTTGTGCTTTGTTTATGAAGAAGCGCACAGAAATGAAAGGACGTCTAGGACGCCTGTCCGTTGTTTGGGAAGAAAAATTTACTGCACTTGGAAATAAGACAAGTAAGCTGCTTGCATCAATTTGCCGCAGTACGATTATTTCATTCCTTGTAATTGGAGCAACTGTTGCTATTTTCTTTTTAACAATAAAATATGGCACACAGGGACTTGGCTTTACAATGATTGAAAATGATGACTGGGGTAGAATCTTTGTTCGCCTTGAGTGTCCAAGCTATTATGATTTGGAAAGAACAACGGTCAAAGCAGAGGAAGCGATTTCTCGTATAAAGGATTTACCTGATTTGAATTATACTGTTATGACAGTTGGTAAGGCTGATGCATTGGGCGGTCAGGCAAATGAGGGTGTATATCTTGCTCAGGTAGAGCTTGTATTTAAATCTGTATATGAGCGTGATTGGAAGATAACAGATGTAATTGTAGAAGTCAGAAAGCGTCTTGCTGAAATTACAGATGTTGTTGCTACTGTTTCAATTCCAGCAACTACAGGTGGTACACAAAATACGCTAGACTTAAATATTTCTGGTCCAGAGCTCGAGCAGCTGTCACTTCGTGCACAAAAACTTCAGCAGCTAGGTATGCATAATCCTGGTGTTGGTCAGATTGATACAACAGCACGTGATGACAAGCCAGAGCTATTAGTTACACCAAAGCGAGCAGTACTGAATGATATTGGTTTTACTGCACAGGGTTTAGGTGTATTACTTCGTGGCAATGTAGATGGTATTGAAGCAGCATCTTATAAGGCAGGCGAGAAGACAATTGATATTCGAGTAAAGCTTGCTGAGGAGGAGGGTGCAAATCAAGTTGATGCATTTGCAATACCTGGTTATACTGGATATCCTGTGCCTCTGTCTACTGTAGCCCAGGTAGATCGCTCTTCTGCGAAGATTTTGATTTATCGTGTAGATAAAGAGCGTACGGTTAAGGTTGTTGGTGCAGAAACACCAGGCTATGCTTCTGGTACGGTTATTAAAGAGCTTCAAAATACAGCAGAAGAAAATGGTCTTGTTGGTACAGATGGTTACTATATTCGCCCATCAGGACAAGCAGAGATGATTGATGAATCAGTTGCAGACTTTGGTGAGGCAATACTTTTGGCAATTTTGATGACATATTTGACTTTGTCAGCAATTTTGGAAAGCTTTGTTCGTCCATTCATTGTGTTATTAACGATACCAATGTCATTGATAGGTGTAATCTTTGCACTACAGATTTCAGGAATGAATATTTCAATTTTCGTGCTTCTTGGTATTGTTCTATTGATAGGTGTTGTAGTAAATGCAGCAGTATTGATAGTAGATAGAATGGGGCAGTTGATTGCACAGGGTATGGATAAACGTGCTGCAATGCTTCAAGCTGTTGAGGATACATTCCGCTCTGTTGTAATGGTTGTTGCAGCGTCTGGTTTAGGAATGGTGCCAATTGCTATGGCAAGTGGAATTGGAGCAGTAAACCGAATTGGAATTGGCGCCGCTTCTGTTGGAGGCATTATAGTTGCAGGAATTTTGACAATTATTGTGCTACCAGTTTTGTATGTACGCTGTGTAAAACAGACCAAAAACTAGGTTTTAATACTTTTGAGGCTGTTTTTTTAAGGAATTTCTATTCGTATGTAGAAGGTAAATAGCAGTTTATATATTATTGTTATGTATTGATTTTCAAAAAACCTGTTGCTTTTTTTTTATAAATATGTAAAAATATTTGTTCTTTTTCTGCAGACAAGTAGAAGAAGAACTATTGGATGCCTGGTTTGCCAGGCAATAAACTATATAAATAATTAATACAGTAAGGATTAAAATGGCTGTTAAAATTAGATTAACACGCACTGGCGCGAACAAAGACAATTGCTTCCGCGTAGTTGCTGCTGATACCCGTTTCCCAAGAGACGGTCGTTTTATCGAGCTTCTTGGTTGGTATGACCCTAAGAAGACCGGTGTAAACTTTGGTTTGAAGAGAGATCGCATTGACTACTGGAAGTCAGTTGGTGCTATCGTTAGCGAGACTGTTGTAAGCCTAATTCGCCGTGCGGAGAAGGCAGACAAGGCAGCTGCAGAGCAGAAGTAAGGTGGCCCTCGAGAAAGGCAACCTATTGTGAGAGAAGAAAATACTAATCCGTTACGCATAGATATTGTTACTGTTTTTCCTGAGATGCTCAGGGGCTACCTTAATGAGAGTATGCTAAAACGCGCAGCCAATCAAGGTGCTGTAGAATTTGGATTGATAAATCCAAGAGCGTTTACAACGGATGCCCACCATTCAACCGATGATCGGCCGTATGGTGGGGGACCGGGAATGGTGATGCTCCCTGACCCAATTATGCAGGCAGTCGAGTCAGTAGCCACCTCGGAAACAAAGGTCATTATGATGACGCCATCAGGCAAGCAGTTTTGCCAGCAGGATGCTCATCGATTGGCTAAAGAAAAACACTTGGTGTTTATCTGTGGCCACTACGAGGGTATCGATGACAGAGTAAGACAGCTACTGAACCCTGAGGAGCTATCAATCGGTGATTATGTTCTCACAAACGGAGCGATTGCTGCTGCTGTAGTAGTGGATGCCGTTACCCGCCTGATTCCAGGTGTGCTTGGCGGTGAAGGTGCTACAGAGAATGAATCCTTCGAAAATGGTCTGCTCGAATACCCACAATTTACTCGGCCAGTAGAATACAGAGGCCTTAAGGTCCCTGAAGTTCTGCAAAGCGGTAACCACAAAGCAATTGCTGAATGGAGACAAGCTAAAGCCGAAGAACTTACTTTGCAAAGACGCCCAGATTTGGCTCAGGCACTAGGACTTCCTAGAAAGCCAGAGGAAAAGTCAGGGAAGACTCGTAAAAGACGCCGCGGAAATCGCCAAGCGTCTAATGAAAACAATTTGGTAGAGCCACAAGCTTTACCTCAGGAAGAAACGGGCTGCAGTGCAGCTACCGTACAGGAGCTAAAATAATGAATATCGTTGATCAGATTACCGCTGAGTACGCTAAGAGCGATGTACCTCACTTCGAGGTTGGTGATGGCGTAAAGGTTTCTATTAAAATTAAAGAAGGTGATAAAGAGCGTATCCAGATCTATTCTGGTGTTGTTATCGCACGCGATGGCGCAGGCGCAAATGAGACCTTCACAGTTCGCCGCATGTCTTTCGGCGTAGGTGTTGAGAAGGTTTTCCCAATCCACTCACCATCTATCGCAAAGATCGAGGTTGAGCGTTCAGCACATGTTCGCCGCGCAAAGCTTTACTATCTACGTAACCTACGTGGTAAGAAGGCTCGCCTACGTGAGCGTCAGGCTTAATGAAACAAACTTGTAGCAACAAATTAGCCTACGAAACCAAATGTTTTGGTGATCATCCGGATTGGCATCTTGCCGGTGTGGATGAGGCTGGACGGGGCCCTTTAGTTGGTCCCGTTGTTGCTGCCGCAGTTTCAATGCCACTTGCTCTCGCCCAATCTCTTATTGTTGGCGATTTAGCAGGTCTGAATGATAGCAAACAGCTCTCGGAAAATAAGCGAGAGCTGTTTTTTCACACCCTGACTAATACACCTGAAATCGATTTTGGCGTGGGCATTGTCTCAGCTCAAGAAATTGACAAGATAAATATTTTAAACGCGACGCATCTGGCGATGCGCCGCGCTGTTTTGTCTTTAAAGACAGCTGCAGATTTTGTTCTTGTTGATGGCTTGCCAGTAAAAGGGCTTCCTTGTGATTCTGAGGCAATAGTAAAGGGTGATGCAAAAAGCTTTTTAATTGCTGCAGCAAGTGTTATTGCAAAGGTAACTCGTGACCATAGTCTGGTTGAGCTGGATAAAGAGTTTCCAGAATATGGTTTTGCAAAGCATAAGGGTTATGGAACTGCTGAGCATCTTGAGGCACTTCGCAAATATGGTCCTTGCCGCGAGCATAGACGCTCCTTCAAGCCAGTGGCTGACCTTGACCAAATGCTTTTATTCTAATACCTGATTTCTTGGTAGGTCGCGTGCTGAATTGCATATAGCACAAAGTTTTCCATTCCTGCATCAGGTTGGATGTTAAAACAAAATGATATACGATTGCTTTTCTTTTTTTAATGAATTAGATATCCTTGAGCTACGTCTAGAGACGCTTGCTCCTGTCGTAGATTATTTTGTAATTGTAGAAGCAGATAAGACTCATGCTGGTGCCGCAAAGCCTCTCGTCTTTGAGCAGAATAAAGAGCGCTTTGCAAAATATCTGCCTAAAATTATCTATGCCCAGTCACCAATTCCTGAAAATATCAGTAATCCATGGGCAATTGAAAATATCCAGCGCAACTATATTTCTGATGTAGTTAAGCAGCATGCCAAGCCAGGTGACACAATTTTGATTTCAGACCTAGATGAGCTTCCTCGGCCTGAGTTGGTAAAGCAATACTCTGGCACAAATGAGGTGCTTTCATTTAATACAGATTACTATTGCTATTATATAAATTCGCAAAATTATTATCAGAGAAATTGGCTCGGTACAACAATGCTTTCTTACGAGAATTTCTTTTCTGTTGCTGATAATATAGATGTTGCGTATAACGATTATATGGTGGCAGAGTGTAATCAAGGAACGACGCCTACAAAGCTTCGCTGTGCATTTGAAATAAAGCGTAGAATCATAAAGAATGGCGGCTGGCATTTTTCATCACTCGGTGGGGCAGAGGCAGTAATGAAAAAGCTTCGTGCATTTGCTCATCAGGAATTTAATTCTGAAGAGCTGACAATTGAGCAAATTGAAGCATTAATTTCATCTGGCAAGGGACCATTTATAAAGCAAATTCATTTCGCTAAGCCAATTGACTCTTCTTTCCCAAAACCAATTATTGATAATTCAGAGAAATATGCGCACTTGATTTTCCCTGTAACAAAAGAATATTTGAAAAAGACGCGCATAAGAAGATTTTCCTATAAAGCATGGTGTGGCTTTTATTGCTTCTGTGAAAAAATAATCCCTGAAAGCTTGAAGCGTCGCATCTCAAAAATATTAAATAAGCTTAGAGGTTTAGAAAAATAATTCTAAGATTTAAACGAAAAATAATTTTAACTATGACCTACAAAAATACATTATTTTCTTGCTGTGTAGCATATATTACTCAAGCAATCATCATCAATCTTCCTCCCTTATTCTTTGTTATATTTCGTGATGATTATGGTTTGTCATATGATCAAATTTCCAGTTTGATTCTAATAAATTTCTGCACACAAATTGTTGTGGATTTAGTTGTAGGTAAGTATGCAGTGCGATGGGGTATTCGCAGACTCTGTGTACTCTGCCACATAATTTCGGTGATAGGATTGCTTTTATATCCAGCAATAATGCTAGTCAGTGCCAGCCAAATATATCCAGTATTGTTATTAGCAACAATCTTCTGTGCAATTGGTGGAGGAATGCTTGAGGTTTTGATTAGCCCAATAGTGGAATCATTGCCAAGTGATTGCAAATCCGGATCTATGGCATTTTTGCATTCTTTTTATTGTTGGGGTCAGGTACTGACAGTGCTTCTGACAACAATATTTTTTGTACTCACAAAAGGAACACAATATTGGTATCTGGTGCCGGTGTTATGGGCAATAATTCCATTTGTTAATTCATTTATCTTTTTGCGAGTACCATTGTGTCCGCTTTCAGGTGAGACAGCTGGCACAAAGATGCGTAATTTAATTTTCAACCCAGTGATGCTTTTATTCATTTTGGCGATGATGTGCGCAGGTGCATCAGAGCTGGCAATTGCTCAGTGGGCTTCATTGTTTGCAGAGAAGGGATTGGGAATAACAAAGACAGTAGGAGATATTGCAGGACCTTGTGCTTTTGCAATTCTTATGGGAACCTCGCGAACCCTTTTTGCTACAGTGTGGGCACGTTATGATGTATACAAGGCATTGATTGCAAGTTCAATTTTATGTGTGGCATCATATGTTGTGATGGTATTTTCAAATTCACCAATTGTATCAGTGATAGCATGTTCAGTTTGTGGTTTCTCTGTTGGATTGATGTGGCCGGGTACAATTTTCTGTTCTGTATCACGCTTCCCATTAGGTGGACCATCAATGTTTGCATTGCTTGCATGTGCCGGAGATATTGGCTGCGCTGTTGGTCCTGCTGTTGTTGGTTGGGTCAGTGATAAGGTAGAGGCAACAAATGTGTCTTTGTTATCAAATATTATTGATATCCCAAATTTGGAAGCATTAGCATTGCGCAGTGGAATAGCTGTTGCAGCAATCTTCCCATTATTGCTGATATTTTTGGTATATATAATAAGACGTTTTCGTCATCAGCACTAAAATACATTTACATTTGTTTTTTGGCAGCATTATTTAAAAATTCCCGTTCCTTAATTTGATAGGAGAGGGCGGTAATTTAATTTTCCCCCTTAACTTGATCATAGTGGGGCATTATTAATTTGCCTTTACCTTAAAGACATCGTAGTTGGCGGCATTTTTTAAAACTTAAATTTTTACCTTAAGAACATCGGAGTTGGCGGCTTTAGCCGTCGCTTTTTTCCCTTCATTAC
>JAGCJJ010000050.1 GCA_017648065.1 Kiritimatiellia bacterium
CTGATGGCTTATATGGAGCTGCTAGTGAAAATTTCATTTTCTTCTTAGCTTACGAGTGTGTAAGCTGCATTAGCAATTACACTTTTTGCAAACACCTTTGATATAAACGCGCTCTACATCAAAGCTATCCTTATCAAGCACAACAATATCTGCTTGATAGCCTGGCTCAAGCTTACCTAGAACATCGCCAAGACCTAGCTCCTCTGCCTGATTATGAGCTGTTGTGCGAACAACGCGTTCAATTGGCAAACCTGTAACCTCAACGACATTCTTTAGTGCCATATTCATCTTCAGCACAGAACCGGCAAGAGCACCATTTGAAGCAAGGCGTGCCTGACCATCCTTAACAATAACATCCAAGCCACCAAGAGATGAAGGACCATCTGGAAGATGACTTGCGCGCATTGAGTCTGTAATAAGAGCAATCTTATTCAAAGGCTTTTTAGCAAATGCAAGGCGAATCATCTCTGGGCAAAGGTGAATCTTATCGCAAATCATTTCAATCATTACATCATCATGTAAGAAGCCTGCACCAACCAAACCAATATCACGGTGGTGAAGAGGTGTCATCTGATTACAGAAATGTGTTAAATGGCGTAGGCCACGCTTATTTGCTGCAGCAAACTCTGCATAAGTAGCCTTTGAGTGACCACATGAAGGAACAATGCCTTTTTCAATACAAGCATCTGCAAATTCGCTGCCACCCTCTACTTCTGCAGCAAATGATACTTGAGTTACTTTGAAAACAGAATTAAGGCGCATTACCTCATCAATATCAGGGCTGCGAACATAAGCAGGATTTTGAGCACCCAAGCAAGAAGGATTGATATATGGACCTTCAAGATGAACACCGATTGCTGTAGAATACTCTGATGTTTTTGCATACTCTGCCACATATTCCATGCTCTTTGCAAGGGTTTCCTCAGGGAGAGTAAGTGTGGTAGGTGCAAAAGAAGTGCAACCCTCAGCAAGCTTTGCCTTTGCAACTGTATAGATTGCATCAGGGGACTCATCAGTAACATCGGCACCAGCAGCACCATGTGTATGGATATCTATAAAGCCAGGAAGCACATACTTACCTTCTGCATCATAAACAATATCTGCCTCAGGGATTGGGTCATTACCTGAGTAAATTGCTGCTATTTTACCATCCTCTACAAGGATTGAAGCACCATCAATACGTAAATCTGGAGAAATTAAAGTTGCATTTTTTATTAAAAGAGCTTTCATATAGACATTCCTTAACAAAATAATAATTAAATAATTTCACAAAATTATACACTAATACACACAACAATTCCATAACATTATGTATAAAAGCGTCAATACTTGATTTAGATAATTAACTTAATTACTATTTTATGCGAAAAATCTTTAGAAAAAGCATTTATATTTTCGCAAAGGCGATTCTATTCAACCTTATCTGTGACGACAAACAACAAAGAATGATTATTTACGCTTATCAGCTTCTTTCTCGTCAGTATAAATATACAGAATTTCACCAGGATAAGCCAAACCGCGTTCTCTGGCCAAATGCTCCAAATATTCAGGATTTTCCAATTTAGCCAATTTTGCTCTGGTGGTATCAAGCTCTGCTTGAAGTTCTGCATTTTTCTCCAACTGCAATGTCAATTGGGAATTTAATTCGTGTTTTCTTTTTATGTCTTCACCGAACAACACAAAAAAAGCAAAAAGGAGCACCGCAATGAATATCACCCATCCAACAATTTTGATAGATAGAGGTATCTTCATATATGCGCGCTCCTTTCCTTACTTAAGAAATGGTGGTGGGTCAACGATTCGAACGTTGGAAGGCATCGCCAGCAGATTTACAGTCTGCCCCCGTTGGCCACTTGGGTAACCCACCTATGTGCAAAAACATGCCGACAAATTTATCATTTCTTGAAAGACAAGTCAAGCGAAAATTTTGAAAATATATAAAAAATTTGCAAAAAAATTAAAAGCGCGTGCTTATATCCATTCTACCACGATACCTACTATACATTTACAAATTGTGCAAAATCTTTTTTAGTTGACTATAATAGGTTAAAAATAATAAAATAACCGAATATTTTTTGCCCCAGTAGCTCAGTAGGACAGAGCGGCGGTTTCCTAAACCGTAGGTCGCAGGTTCGATCCCTGTCTGGGGTACCATTTGAATTGGTCAAGTCTGATTGTCTTCTTTCTTTGGTCGGTTTAAATGTTTTTAAACTGTGATGATCGTCTTCATCACTTATTTAAAAAGTAAAGTCCATAGGTATAAACCCAATGGCAAATTAGGAGCAATAATAATTATGTCACGTATATATAACTTCAACGCAGGTCCTGCAGCACTTCCACTTGAGGTATTGCAGACAGCACAGGCAGAGCTAATCGATTTCAACGGCACAGGTATGTCCATCCTAGAGTCTTCACACCGTGCTAAGGCTTATGCAGCTATTCATCAGGAAGCAAAGGATAACATCCGCGAGCTAATGAATATCCCAGAGAACTACTCTATCCTTTTCCTTCAGGGTGGCGCAAGCACACAATTCTCTATGGTTCCAATGAACCTACTAACAGAAGGTAAGGTTGCAGATTATACAAATTCTGGTACTTGGGCTAACAAAGCTATCAAGGAAGCAAAGAAAGTTGGCAAGGTAAATGTTGTAGCAGATTGCCAGAAGGAAATTCCTACACGCGTTCCAACAATGGACGAGCTTAAGCTAACTCCAGATGCAGCTTACCTACACATCACAACTAACGAGACAATCTCTGGCGCACAGTGGAAGGAAATGCCAAATGTTGCATGCCCAATCGTAGCTGATATGAGCTCTGATATCCTATCACGTCCTCTAGATATTTCTAAGTTTGGTCTTATCTATGCAGGTGCACAGAAAAACCTAGGTCCATCTGGTCTAACAGTTGTAATCATCCGCAATGATCTTGCAGAGGCAGCTCCAGAAAATCTTCCAACACTGCTTCAGTATCGTACACACATTGCTGAGGATTCTCTATACAACACACCTCCATGCTTCTCTATCTATATCCTAGCACTTGTAACACGCTGGATTAAGAAGATGGGTAAGGAAACACTATTCCAGCAGAACATCGATAAGGCAGCAATGCTTTACTCTGCAATCGACAATAGCGATGGCTGGTACCGTGGTACTGCTGTTAAGGAGTTCCGCTCTGATATGAACATCACATTCCGCCTACCTACAGAAGAGCTTGAGGCAGAGTTTATCGCTGCTGCAGCTAAAGCTGGATTTGGCGGTTTGAAGGGTCACCGCAGCGTTGGTGGTATCCGTGCTTCTATCTACAATGCATTCCCTGTTGAGGGTGTAGAGAAGCTAGTTGAATTTATGGCTGAATTCAAAAAGAACCACTAAGCTATTCTAAATCAGGCGCATCTTTACTTTATTTCTAATCATGATAAAGTAAATGATGCGCCTTTTCTTGCTTTAACAATTAACAATTATCAATACTCATGAACTCTGGAATCTCAAAAAAAAGGCAAAAGCATATCCAAAAGCTTGCTGACAAACACAACAACTTAGGGAATAAGAGTCGTGGCTTTAGAAACGGAAATACTTTAGCGACAATTTACACCGCTATTGTTGGAATAGTTGCATTTTTCGCAATGCTACTAACCTCAAATTATGCAGGTATTGATAATAAACATTCTATCTTTACTGGCGTTGTTCTAATTCTATCAGGCATTCTTTCTGCACGCTATCTTATAAGAACATCACATAAAGAAATTTTAAAGCGCAATTCTCGTATTCTTTTAATTTGTTTTGTATCAACGTTAGCGATTATTCTTTTTGCGCTTTGGCTTATTGCATTTAGTACAGATACATTTATTCCTCGCCTATTTATCAAGAGTAATATCCAAACCGATATTGTTGCGCTCAACTTTCCTTACCTAATTGCTCCAGCACTTATTACTTTAATGATTGGAGTAAAAGCAGGTATTTCCGTAGGTCTTGGCTTGACAATTGTCACCATGATTTTTGGCTTCAATGGTTCTAATGCAAATGTGGATATTTGTGCACACACCCAGCTACTAGTTGCCGGTGCACTTGGCTCTATCATTCTACCTTTCATTTTAAGAAAAGCATATCGCAGAACACATATTCTTAAAGCATTTTTCGTTACCCAGCTAATCCAAGCAATTGCTGTTTCAATTATCGTTATCTCGGGATATATTGGTTCCTCATTTGAAACCATGTGGATGGCTTTGCTTTATGTGCTTATATTCTCTATTGTAAGCGTTCTACTTTCTTTTGTTATTACAATCATTTTCTTACCTATACTTGAGCACATCTTTGCATGTACAAGTAATGTTCGCTTAAATGAATTTTGCGATTTGCGTCATCCTCTGTTGCTACGTCTTTCATCTGAGGCTGAAGGCACATTCCACCACAGCATTCAGGTAGCAACATTAGCTGCAAATGCGGCTGAGCGCATTGGTGTAAATTCATTTATTGCACGTGTAGGTGGTTATTTCCATGATATCGGTAAGTTATCAAAACCATATTTCTTTGTTGAAAATACATCTATATCTCAAAGTGCTTCAGTACATGACAACATCAGTCCAAGCATGAGTGCGCTTGTCATTATGAGCCACGTCAAGGATGGTGTAGCACTAGGGGTGCACTACAAAATGCCACCTCCAATCTTGGATATTATTCGCCAGCACCACGGCACCACAACAATTGCCTTCTTCCTTAACAAAGCACGTAAATTGGCAGAAAAGAATGTTGCAGCAGGCCTACCTGAAGAAACAATTGACGAAAGTCTATATCGTTATCCAGGCCCTACTCCAGAATCTAAAGAGGCTGGTATTGTTATGCTTGCAGACTCTGTTGAAGCAGCATCACGCAGCTTAGACAAGCCTACTCCAGCCAAGCTTGATGCGCTTGTACGCAACATCATAAATCAAAAGATTTTAGATGGACAATTAGACAATTGCGAATTAACAAATCGTGACATTGCCATAATTAAGTCAGTATTCACAGTGTCATTAACAAACTCACTTCATGCACGTATCCCATATCCTTCACCTGAGGATGCTGAGACAGAGGCACATGCACCTGTTGAAACAATCGCTGATTTTGATAAAACTCCTGTGATTACAGATACCGCTCCTGCCAGCGAAGAATAATTGCGATTTTCAGATAGCTATGACTGACATAGAAATAGTTAATCAACATCCAAACATAAAGCTTAATACACGTGCAATAAAAGCGCTAGCTAAGACATTGTGCAGTTTCGCAATACCTGTTGCAAAGCGTAATAATGCTCCAGTATACGATGAGCTTACGCTTATATTTACAGATGCAGAGCAAATTGCAGAGATACACTCTGCCACAATGGATATTCCTACTACAACAGATGTAATTACACTACCCTACGAGCCGATGCCAGGAGTTCCACTTGGCGCAGAGTTAGTTATTAGCATTGATATGGCAAAGAGTAAGGCACGTGCAAATTGGGATGCGAGCCATGAGCTGGCGTTATATATAGCACATGGCATAGATCATCTTGCTGGTAATGATGATCACGAACCAAGCGAATATCGTTCTATGCGTGCCCGTGAGCTACGCTGGCTAAGAAGCTACACACCTCTCCACGATACCAAACTTATATACTAAATTCGCGTCTGAATTTAGGCTATTATTCAAAACAAAAACGAGAGCGCGTTTTAGGATAATCAATCTTACACTAGATTAAACGAAAAAAGCCACCGACCTAATCGATGACTCCTCTAAAATTTATGGTGCTCGGGGCGGGATTTGAACCCGCAAGAGATTGCTCCCACCAGCCCCTCAAGCTGGCGCGTCTGCCAATTCCGCCACCCGAGCTATTTCACTCGAAC
>JAGCJJ010000051.1 GCA_017648065.1 Kiritimatiellia bacterium
GAGGGAACACTTTCCTGGGTGAAAATTTCTGATATTCCATCACTTCCTATGTGGGAGGGAGATGCATTCTTTATCCCTCTTGTGTTTGATGGAAATCCGCGTCAATTCCATGGCTATATGCCATATGATGGCGAGCATCCGTCTGGCTGGACCGTTACTCGCATTTAATATTAAAGCGAGAGTTGTACGAAAGAGTAATAATTATTGCTCTTGCGTTGCATAGTGTATTTGAAAACATAAGTATTCTTTCTGCTACACTCTGTTTGGATGCCTTTATTTTACATTTATATTTATGTTTATAGTACTCGAACTTGAATTGTTTGAGGTTGAATAATATTGGTTTGAATAGCTATCAGTATATCCGTTATTTGGATTAATTCCCTTTGGATTTGGTCCATATTTATTTGGACCTATAGTGCTGCCAAAACAAAAAGCAACAATGAAACCATAAAAAGCAACAATGCCGCCTATAACAGGTATGCAGGATAAAAAACAAATGGCTATAAAATCAAGCATTGATCTTCCACTGTCATGATAACGTCTGATTATGTGAGAATATAATGACAATAAAATTATTAAGCCATAAATTGACATTATCAGAGCAATTGGAATTGGGACATCTGTCATTTTGCCATCTTTTGGTATTGCTAATTCCGTTAAAAACTTGAATGACACCATAAAGACAGTAAGTATCAAAAAACGACAACAAAATGTACGTCTTCTAAGTCTTCCAGAAAAAGAAAACCAAGGAGTAGAAAGTATATTTTGTGGAGTTGTATTTTTGTTACTTGTATAATTCATAATTCTCCCCGTTAGAATAAAAGCGATGCAAGAGCATTGTCTCACACCGCTTTATTAAATCTAGTTATTATTTCTGAATTTCATCTCTGATTGGGTTTCTGTTAGAAATCACAGAATTTTATCTTAGCGAATAATAATCATTGTTGGATTTGGATTCTTATAGCGGTATGATACATACATTGCTGTATCTTCCTTTGTAAGCTTAACGTATGAGAACATTTCCTCATCATATTCTAATGAATATTTCTCAAGATCAAATGCAGTAACATCTGTTGCTGTTGCTTCGCTCCAATCAAGAACCTTCACCTTGTTGCCACCTTCTCCTTTTTCAAATGCATTAAGCTCAAAAACAATGTCACCCTCTGCCTTTAATTTAACATTTGAGCCAGTGAAGTTTGCACAGCCATGTGTGCCATTTGGATTAACGTCAATGATTACCTTTGCTCCATTTTTAAGTGTTAGCTCACCAGTAACCTTAAGTGTGCCTCCTTGCTCACCAGGACGAAGTGCACCACCTGCATCAATCTGAAGTGCTTTTGTTACACCTGTTCCACCAATCCATGCGTTTGTATAAACCTGATACTTACAATCAACACCTTTGTTAATTAGTAAACCGCCTGCTCGAACACTGCTTGTTGATGTACCATAGAAGTAACCATCCAAAGCTAGAACACCTTCGCCCTTCTTGTGAAGTGCAACAAAAAGATGATCAGGCTTGCTTGCAGGTGAGTTTGTAATCATTCCCTGAATTCTTGCATCAACAAAAGGTATACCATCATTTACATAGAAATCTCTTCCGTTATAGTTGGTATTTGATTCAGTATTGTTTAAATTGATATCATTATCTATAATGACAGTACCTGTAGCTCCCTTTGCAGATAAACCAATTGAAGAACCGAAAGACTCCTTGTAATCGCCACCCAAAACAGCATTTGCCATATTACACCATAGCATTGCGCCATCATAAAGGTTTATATGTCTCTCTCCGCCATATGCAGTAAATCCACCTGGGCGTTTATTATGATAAAATGTTAAGGCATCATCGTATCCAGAATTATTTTTAGGGTTGTAATCAAAATTTACACCTAGTGTAGCTGGAATACTTTCTGATGGGTGTACATCCAAATGAAGTAGGTTTTGATACTTGCTCAAACCCTCAGGCTTCATTGCTACATATGCGCCCTTTTGTACTTTAAGAAGATTTGTATATATTGAGTTAGAGCAAAAACCTCCAAGATTTATAAGAGTACCTGCACCAGCTTTTGAAAATTGTCGATTGTTAGCATTTGCTGTACATACGATTTCTTTTAAAGTAACAACAGTGCTATCAACACCAACAGTTTTGCCATCACGCATTGTTGCCTTAAAGGTTGTGTTGCTCAAATTTATAGGACTGCCATAAAAATTAAATCCATCATGATCTGATAGCTCAATGGTTTGTGCATTTAAAAATGCTTCCTCGTCGCTCATGTTATCAAAACGGCAGTTCTTGTCGCTGGCAAAGCCATTAACAGATTGACTCCAACTCCAACAACCGGAAATAAACTTTGGTACATTTACGACTGCCTCAGGATTTGTAAATCCAAACCATCCATTAATATTAAATGATTTTGGTGTGAAATCTGGATTTGCTGCTCCAAAAACTACATATCCCTTTGCATTTGAATCAATTTGGAATGAAGATGTTGCTGTTGCTGTCAAAGGCTTGTTTAAAAACAAATAGCCACCAGAAGAGCGTGCCTTATGTGTTACATTTTTATCTGTAAAATTGATTGCTACATCAATAATATTTGTTCCTTTTGAAGCCATTTGAATATCACGTGTCCAACCGTTATTGTGCTGATTACCATCAAGAGTCAGAACTGCTCCATTTTGAGCTGTAATATGATATCCGCAATAGTTGTAGCCTTCATATCCATCGGCAGGATGCACACTTATAACATCTGAATTTGTTGAAGAGCCAAAATATAAACCAATAACTGTTAAATCAGCAGTTAATACAGGCTGTACCTTGGCAATGTCATCAAACATCAAAAGAGTATTTGATGAAGGTGCTACTGTTGAAACATTACCATCTAAATCATTCCAGCTTGATGCTGCGTTCATATCGGTGGAACGGTTAGCCCATATTAGCTTATCATAAGCAAATAGCGTTGAGCATATTGTTAATGCGATTGTAATCGCAATGGTTTTCATAAAGTTTTTGTTCATAAATATTCCTTA
>JAGCJJ010000052.1 GCA_017648065.1 Kiritimatiellia bacterium
ATGTGCTATTGAGCACTACGTGGCTGCGGCTAAGAAGGCTCGCGACTTGGGATTGGGTCTAAATGCTGGTCATGATCTTAATCTTCGCAATTTACCTGCTTTTGTAAAGGCATTCCCTTGGGTGGATGAGGTTAGTATAGGACATGCGCTTATTGCAGATGCATTATATTTAGGAATACAAGAAACTATTAAACAATACAAATATGCTCTTTCAAATTCAAACTGACATTGACACAAACGTAGTGGCTTCTGTGCAAAATACAGTGGCTGTAGTAGAAGAACCAGTTCAGGAATCTATCAACTTATTTACCATGGCTGGTTATGGTGGATGGATTATGATCGTACTTGCCTTGATGTTGGCTTTTGCTGTCTATTTGTTTATAGAACGTATGGTTGTTATAACAAAGGCAACTAAGGAGGATAAGACCTTTATGGATCGTATTCGAGACTTTATTAAAGAAGGAAATATTGATTCCGCAATCAAGTTGTGCAATAAGGAAAATACTCCTTCAGCACGCATGATCGAAAAGGGTGTTACACGTATTGGACGTCCTATGCAGGATGTGCAGGTTGCTATTGAGAATGTAGGTAACCTCGAGGTTAGTAAATTGGAAAAAGGTTTGGTTTTAATGGCTACTATCGCGGCTGGTGCGCCTATGCTCGGCTTTTTGGGTACCGTGTTGGGTATGATTCAGACCTTCTTTAATATGGCTCAAAACTCTAGTGGTGTAATTGAGATGTCTTCGCTTTCTGCTGGTATGTACCAAGCAATGGTGACTACAGTGGGAGGCTTGATTGTGGGTATCCTAGCAATGTTTGCTTATAATTTGCTTGTGTCACGTATTGATAGAGTTGTGCGTCAGTTGGAGTCTCGCACAATGGAGTTTATGGATTTGCTCAACGAACCAGCTTAATTCTGAAAAAACAACTTGTTCTATAGAATTTCAAACTTATGGCATTAAAAAGAAGAAATAGGGTAGAGGCTACTTTTGCTATGTCGTCTATGACTGACTTAGTGTTTTTGCTGCTATTGTTTTTTGTGATGGCCAGTACGATGTCTTCACCTAATGATATTAAGATTAATCTGCCTCAGTCACGTGCGAATACAACAACCAAGCAAGTTGTGGCAAAAGTGTTTATAGATAATCTAGGTAATTATTCTGTAGCAGTGGACAAGGAATTGCCTGTGTCTATCTCATCAGATATGTTAGAGCCTTATCTTTCAACAATCCAACAACGTGATAGTAGCATGTGTATTGCTCTTCATGCAGATCAAGATATTGCATATCGCGAAGTAGTTCATGTTCTAGATATTGCTAATCAGCATAAAATGAAAATAGTAATTGCAACGAAAAAGTGATCGAGAAATATAAATCTCATATAATAGCTGCATTGGGAACCTTGTTATTCATGGGGCTCGTTTTTCTGTTGCTGTGGTTTCTGCGACTCAATTTTTTTGAACCTGTAGAAGATGAAGGGATCGTTGTTACCTTT
This sequence comes from Kiritimatiellia bacterium, assembly GCA_017648065.1. Taxonomy (GTDB): domain Bacteria; phylum Verrucomicrobiota; class Kiritimatiellia; order RFP12; family UBA3636; genus RGIG990. Next base: position 1,495 of record JAGCJJ010000052.1, read on the forward strand.
GGTTATGCAGAGGATGGTGGAGGTATGGCAGAACCAAGCGCTATAGAAGAGGATTCCGAACCGCAAATCGAGCAGATACCTGCCGAACAGACTAAGATAACTCCTTCTAAAAATGAATTCATGGTCCAAGATTCAGAGGAGTCTTTGGCGTTGAATAAGAAAACAGAAAATCAGAAAAAAGATGATCAAGACGAGGAGTTGATCCGTAAAAGAAAAGAACAAGAAGCATTAGCAGAGGCTGAGCGTAAAGAAAAGGAAAGACTATTAGCTGAGCAGAAAGCGAAGCAAGAAAAAATAGATAAGGCTAATAAATTAGGCTCATTGTTTGGTAATTCGAATACTCCTGACGGAGGAAATGGAACCGGCGATGATCATTCAACCAATGTGCAAGGCAACCCTGTAGGAAAAGGATCTGGTAGTGTGGGTGGAAACAATTGGGAGCTTGCAGGACGTGATTGTAAGTCGCTTCCTAAGCCTGATATGAAATTTAATCAATCAGGAAAAGTAGTGGTGGATATCACGGTGAATGAAAAGGGTGAAGTGATAACGGTTAAAGTTGGTGGTGGTTCTACCGTTTCGGATGAAGCTACTCAAAAACTAGCTTTAGATGCAGCGAAAAAAGCTAAGTTTACACCTGGAGAAGGAACTCAAAAAGGAAAAATTGTATATATATTTAAATTCAATTAAATTAAACTATGAATTACATTTTTTTGGATAATGGATTTGAGGAGATAGAGGCAATTACCACTATCGATTTGTTAAGACGTGCTAATATTGCATTAACAACTATTTCTGTGACTGGCGATCTTCTTGTGACAGGAGCACATGCCATTCCTGTAAAAGCTGATAAATTATTCAATGATCTCACTTTTGCAGATGCTGAGATGTTGATTCTGCCAGGAGGAGCAACCAACCTCATTGAGCGTAAACCTCTATGTGACTTGTTGGTGCAACATAATAATGACTATAAATTGATTGCTGCAATTTGTGCAGCTCCTGCAGTTTTAGGTCAATTAGGAATTCTTGATGGAAAACAAGCAACATGTTATCCTGGCTTTGAAGACTATCTTGCTGAGAGCCATGTCGGTGGACTTGTGGTTGAATCTCACAATATTATCACAGCCAAAGGACCCGGCCTGAGCAGTGATTTCGCATTTTGTATCATTGAGAAACTTGTTGGCAGTGAAGTCGCTGATCAAGTATATGATGCTGCACAATATTAATTTTCTATTCATGTATATATTAACTTTTAATTATATTAATTTATGAAAAAATATTTACTTGCAATTATTATAACTTGCGTATCGGTTTCATTGTTTGCGCAAGAAGCAGATGCTACTCCCTCTCCATGGTCTTGCTCTGGCGTAATTGGCTTAAATGCTAGTGCAACTGGCCTAGTTAACTGGGCTGCCGGTGGTAATAATAACATTAATGGAGTGGCCTTCGGCAAAGTTCGTTTGTTGTACTCTGAAGACAATCTTGCATGGGAAACCAACCTTAATCTTGAATATGGTATGTCATATATCGATCAAAAAGGTGATGCTTTCCAAAAATCTAGTGATGTAATTGATTTTAAAACCAAATTTGGTTGGCAATTCCACAAAGCATGGTATCTTGCGGCTTCTGCTGGCTTTAAAAGCCAATTTGCTTTTGGTCGTGCATATGATGGAACAGATGCTGCCGATCCTATTATTTCTAAATTCCTTTCTCCTTCATATACTGATGTTTCTGTCGGTATCGATTGGAAACCTAATTCTATTTTCTCTCTCTATCTTTCTCCAGTAGCTGGCCAAATTACTACTGCTTATGTAGGAGATGCTGTTGAAAATGCTAATCCAGGTTTGCGCCAACAAATGCAAGATAAATATGCCACATGGGTGTATAGCAAAGAGGCAAATGCAGATGGTACTTTTGATAAGATATACAGAAATTGCAAAGCAGAACTAGGTCTTACCTTTAAAGGTTCTATCAACTATACGTACAAAGATCTCAAGATCATTACCTCTCTTGGACTCTTTACTCCATATACATGGGATAAG
>JAGCJJ010000053.1 GCA_017648065.1 Kiritimatiellia bacterium
CCAGTAAAGGGCATTGCTTCTCAGCCACGTAGCTTCTTTGATAAACTAGAGGGCTATGCAAAGGAGCAGGGCGCTAAGGGTCTTGGTTATATCTCTTGGAAAGATGGCGAGCTAAAGGGACCTATCGTTAAATTCATGACACCTGCAGAGCTAGATGAGCTAGCAAAGCGTGGTAACATGACAGAGGGCGATGTAATGTTCTTTATGTGCGATAAGCCAGCTGTAGCAGCTAAGCTAGCAGGTGATATCCGCTTGAAGCTAGGCCGTGACCTCAATATGATTGACAAGGACGTTTATAAGTTCTGCTGGATTGTTGACTTCCCAATGTTTGAGCGTGACGAAGAGACTGGCGATGTAATTTTCTCACACAACCCATTCTCAATGCCACAGGGTGGTATGGATTCTCTACTAAACAAGGATCCTCTAGATATTCTAGCATATCAGTATGACGTTGTATGTAACGGTGTTGAGCTATCATCTGGTGCAATTCGTAACCACAGCCTAGAAATCATGCTTAAGGCATTTGATATCGCTGGTTATGCTCCAGAGGTAGTATTTGATCGCTTCCCAGCATTGTCTGGTGCATTTAAGTATGGTGCACCTCCTCACGGTGGTATTGCTCCAGGTGTTGACCGTATGGTAATGCTTCTTGCTGATGCAGAAAACATCCGCGAAGTAATTGCATTCCCAATGAATCAGCGTGCTCAAGACTTGATGATGAACGCACCTGCTCCTGTAACAGAGAAGCAGCTACGCGAGCTACACATCAAGGTTCGTGCACAAAATGTGCAGCCAAATGCACCTGCAAATGCATAAAAAGTTTTTTGTATGTCAAGAATTATGATTTGAGTTCTTGACATACAGCTTCTTTTAATGTATTCTTTTGCACGTTTTTTGTAAGTAAAGAAAGCGCTTTTATTATTCCGGTGTAGCGCAGCGGTAGCGCAGAGGACTGTTAATCCTTTGGTCGCCGGTTCGAATCCAGCCACCGGAGCCATTTACCGAGGTATTTGAAATGCCTCGGTTTTTTTGTTTTTTGGGTTACTATTAATTTTGTTTTTGGCAATATTGATGAATTCGTGCATATTTGTTAAAAGCGACAAGGAAAATTTCTTTTTTTGTATTTAAATTGATATTTTTCACGATATAACCCGTTACTAAATTTAGGTAGAAAACTTACTGAAAAACGATATTTCTGCTTGTAAATTATCATAAAATATGGCATCATATATCCGATTTGGGGCATATTTTTTCCTTATTAAGATATAATCTTAATATGCCTCGAACTGGAATTCGATAAAAAAATCTCGATTTTTTATTAAATATACAAAACTAATAACGAAAACGAAGGAACAGCAATTATGTGTGAAAAATGCATATCTTCGGCAGCTGCCGAAAAGTTCGCTGAACTGGATGCGTTCATCGCAGGTCTAAATCTTGATATGTCAAGTGATCGCCGTCGCGGTAGCCTAATCCAAATTCTGCATAAGGCACAGCACATCTTTGGTTATCTACCAAGAGAAGTGCAGAAGCATGTCGCACAGAAGCTAGCAATCCCTGAGGCAGCAGTCTCTGGCGTAGTAAGCTTCTATAACTACTTTACAACAAAGCCAAAAGGCAAGTACGTTGTTGATGTTTGCCTAGGTACCGCTTGCTATGTTAAGGGTGCTGAAGGTGTACTACGCGAGATAGAGCGCGTTCTAGGTGTTCAGGCTGATACAGACCCAACACCAGATGGTCTATTCTCAGTTTCTGCTCTACGCTGCGTTGGTGCTTGCGGTCTTGCTCCAGTTATGATGGTTAATGGCAAGGTATACGGTAAGGTAACTCCTGCTAAGGCAGTTGAAATCATTAAAGAATATCAGCAGAAGGGTTAAGCCATATGAGCAAACTAACATCTAAAGCAGATTTTATGGCAAAATACGAGGCATGCAAGGGTCTTCTTGCATTGCGTGTTGCCGGTGGTTCTCTTGATTCAAAGAAAAAGGATATCCTATGCTGCGGCGGTACAGGCTGCCACGCTTCCTGCGCTCAGGAAATTATGGATAACCTAACAGCAGCTATTAAAGAAGCTGGTCTAGAGAATGATGTTCGCGTTATTCAGACAGGTTGCTTTGGCTTCTGCGCACAGGGCCCAATCGTTAAGGTAATGCCTGATAATATTTTCTACGTACAGGTTACTCCAGAGGACGCTAAAGAAATCGTTGAGAAGCACATTGTAAATCACGAGCCAGTTGAGCGCCTACTTTTCGTAGAGCCAATGCTTAAGGAGTCTATCCGTGATTATGCAAAGATGAGCTTCTATGCTAAGCAGAGCCGTATCTCTCTACGTAACTGCGGTCTGATCGATGCAGAGTCAATCGATGAGTACATTGCAAACGAAGGTTACATGGGTCTTGCAAAGTGCTTGTTTGACATGACACCTGATAAGGTTGTTCAAGAGATTCTAAATTCTGGTATCTGCGGTCGTGGTGGTGCAGGCTTCCCAACAGGTATGAAGTGGAAGATCGCTGCTAGCGTTAAGGCAGAAGAGAAGTATATCGTATGTAATGCTGACGAAGGTGACCCAGGTGCATTCATGGATCGCTCTATCATGGAAGGTGACCCAAATAGCGTTATCGAAGCTATGGCAATCGGTGCTTATGCAATCGGCGCACAGCGTGGTCTTGTTTACATCCGTGCTGAGTATCCTCTTGCAGTTTCTCGCCTACAGCTAGCTATCGACCATGCTCGTGAGGCAGGTCTTCTAGGTAACAACATCCTAGGCACAGATTTCTCATTTGATATCGAGATTAAGCTAGGTGCTGGTGCTTTCGTTTGCGGTGAGGAAACAGCTCTTATCCACTCAATGGAAGGTCAGCGCGGTGAGCCTACAACTAAGCCTCCATTCCCAGCAAATATCGGTGGTGGTTACTGGGGTTGCTCAACAAACGTTAACAACGTTGAAACTTATGCTTCTATCCCTCAGATCATCGTTAAGGGTGCTGATTGGTACGCAGGTATCGGTAACTGGAAGCGCGAGCTAGATGAGAACGGAAACTTTGTAAAGACAATTTCTGGTAACTCAGGTACAAAGGTATTCGCTCTTGCTGGTCAGATTAACAACGTAGGTCTTGTTGAAGTTCCAATGGGAACAACTCTACGCGAAATCATCTACGATATCGGTGGCGGTATCTCTGACAACTGCCAGTTCAAGGCAGTTCAGACAGGTGGTCCATCTGGTGGCTGTATCACAGAAGAGAACCTAGATACTCCAATCGATTTCATGAACCTACAGAAGATCGGTTCTATGATGGGTTCTGGTGGTATGATTGTTCTTTCAAACAGGGACTGCATGCCTGCTATGGCTAAGTTCTACCTAGAGTTCACAAAGGACGAGTCTTGCGGTAAGTGCACACCATGCCGTATCGGTACACGTCGTATGCTTGAAATGCTAGAGAAGATCTGCGATGGCAACGGTACAGAGGAAATGCTTGAGGAGCTTGAAGAGCTAGCAAATACAATCAAGGACACAGCTCTATGTGGTCTTGGTCAGACAGCTCCAAACCCAATCCTAAGCACACTACGTTACTTCCGTGACGAGTATATCGCTCACGTACGTGATAAGAAGTGCCCAGCAGGTACATGCACAAAGCTTTACACACTAACAATCACTGACGCATGTAAGGGATGCACAAAGTGCGCTCGCTTCTGCCCAGTTGACGCTATCGTTGGTAAGGTTAAGGAGAAGCATGTTATCGATCCAGCAAAGTGCATCAAGTGCGGTGCATGTATCTCCAGCTGCCCATTCAAGGCAATCATTAAGGAATAAGGAGTTTTTTCAATGGCTAATGTCACTGTAACAATTAACGGACTAGCAGTTTCTGTACCAGCAGGTACAACAATTCTAGAGGCTGCTAATAAAGTAAATATCCACATTCCAACATTGTGCTATTGCCCTGATGTTGGCGGTGGAGAGCCTAATAAGCCAGCTTCATGCCGTCTTTGCCTTGTTGAGGCAACAGGCATCCGCGGCCCACGTGCTATCCTAGTACCAGCTTGCGCTACTCCAATTGAGCGCGATGGTATCGTTGTTTCTACAAACTCCCTACGTGCTATGAAGTCACGTCGCACAGTTCTAGAGCTTCTACTTTCAGATCACTCTGGCAACTGCTTGACTTGCGCTAAGAATGGCGAGTGCGAGCTTCAGAAGCTAGCTCAGGAGTTTGGCATCCGTGAGGTTTCTTACCAGGGTGTTCAGAACGACTTCCCAACTGACACATCTACAGCAATTATGCGCGACCTAAATAAGTGCGTAATGTGCCGTCGCTGCGAAACAGTATGTAATAAGGTTCAGACAGTTGGTGCTCTAACAGGTAACGGCCGTGGCTTCGCAGCTAAGGTTGGTACTGCTAGCATGATTCCTCTTGCTGATACTTCTTGCACATTCTGCGGTCAGTGCGTAAACGTATGCCCAGTTGGTGCAATCACAGGTGTATCTTATGTTAAGAAGGTTTGGTCAGCAATCTGCGATCCTTCAAAGACAGTTATCGTACAGACAGCTCCAGCTGTTCGCGTTGCTGTTGGTCAGGAATTTGGCTTCAAGGCTGGCGAGGCAGTAACAGGTAAGCTAGTTGCTGGTCTAAAGGCTCTTGGCTTCGATAAGGTATTCGACACAGACTTCTCTGCTGACCTAACAATTATGGAAGAGGGTACAGAGCTAGTAAATCGCGTTAAGGAAGGAAAGAATCTACCAATTCTAACTTCTTGCTGCCCAGGTTGGATTAACTTCCTAGAGCACCACTACCCAGATCTACTAGATATCCCATCTTCTTGTAAGTCTCCACAGCAGATGTTCGGTGCAGTTGCAAAGACATACTATGCACAGAAGATCGGTGTAGATCCAAAAGATCTTATTGTTGTATCTATCATGCCATGCCAGGCTAAGAAGTATGAGGCAGGTCGCCCAGAATTCGAGCACGATGGTGTTAAGGACGTTGACTATGTTGTTACAACTCGCGAGCTAGTACGTATGTTCCGTGAGGGTGGTATCAACCTAGCAAATCTAGAGGATGCAGAGTTTGATAATCCACTAGGTGAGTCTACAGGTGCAGCTGTTATCTTCGGTGTAACAGGTGGTGTGCTAGAAGCAGCACTTCGCTCTGTATACTGGATGCTAAACGGCAAGAACCTAGAGGGCGATGCAATCAACTTCCGCGCAGTACGTGGTCTTGATGGCGTTAAGGAAGCAAAGGTTGATGTTGCTCCTGGCGTATCTGTAAACGTAGCTGTATGCTCAGGTTTGGGTAACGCACGTAAGGTACTTGATATGGTTCGCGAAGATCGCAATCGCTTCCAGGCAATTGAGATCATGGCTTGCCCAGGCGGCTGTATCAATGGTGGTGGTCAGCCATACATCAATGGTGACCGCAAGGCAGCTCTTGCAGCACGCATGGAAGGCATTTATGCAGAGGATGCTGGCAAGGAGAAGCGCCTATCACACGAGAACGCAGATGTTAAGAAGCTTTACGAGGAATTCCTTGGCGAGCCAGGTAGTGAGAAAGCTCACCACCTACTACACACACATTACTGCTCAAACGCACGTGATTAATAACTAAAAAAGGCGTCCTTCGGGGCGCCTTTTTTTGTATATGCCAAATTAATTTTCGCATGCAAGAATAATAAGTCTGAATTCAATCAGTAGCTGTTGGATTTTGATTGATATTCCTGCTTGCTCATTTTTTCGCTATATGTTAAAATTGTGGCATGAATACAACTGATACAAAAACTATAGAACCAGCAAAGAAAAATAGTAAAAAAGCAAAGCGTATGGACCTAGCAGCTTATAGACATGCGGTCCCATTCGTGTTATGGCTCGGTATTGTTCTTTTGGCAAATATGATGCATTTGACTGAGGGGTCAGAAACGGAAGATATTAAGTCATTAAATATCGTTTCCTTACCAGTGCTTTATGCTATACGTACAGCAATTTGTGTAGTCGCATTATTAATCTGTCGCCCATGGAGATATTATGGCCCGCTTAATCCAAAAAATATTTTACCAGCAATAGGATTAGGTTTAGGTGTCTTTGTTATATGGATAGGCTTGGAGACAGAATTTGTTAAGGCAATTTGTCCTCAATTAGCTAATTTGTATGAAACATGGTGCGTAAAGCCTTTTGGTTCTTTGCGTGAGCCATTAGAGTCAACCCCTTATGCACCTAGTGTTTGTGGCGTATTTATGACGTCAATTCGTTTTATTGGCTCAGCTTTTGTTATTTCAATAATAGAAGAATTTTTCTGGCGCGGTTATTTGTTGAGAACAGCTCGTACACCAGATTTCTTAGATATTGATATCGGGGCACTCCATTGGCCATCATTTATTATTGTTGCCGCAATATTTGCAATAGAACACAATGAGGTTCTTGCTGGCTTTATTTGCGGAATTGTTTATGCTTTATTTTATATAAAAACTCGCGATATTTGGGCTGCTTCAATTGCTCATATAACAACAAATGCAGTACTGGGAATATATGTATTAGCTACAGGCAAGTATATATTCTGGTAAAGAGTATATAAGATTATGTCTGAACTGGTAAAAGCAAAAAATGTTGCACTTGCTGGATTGCCGAATGAGTTTTCTCCAGGAGTAATTCCTCCAGAGGCTGCAATGGTCATCGGCCAACTATTGCTTTGTTGTACCGATGAAAATGTACAGGCTCTTGGTGGCCGTATTATAAAAGCACATCCTTTGTCTATGGATGTGCCTGGTAACGCGTATGAAGCGATGCTTTCATGTTTGCCAATAACAAAAGAGCAACCAATAAAACGTACTGCGTCAAATCCTGCTGATTACAAGCAAATACCTGTGGAATCTGTGGCAGAGTGGTTTGGTTATAATGGACCTTTAGCTCGGTTGTTACCGAATTATGAGCCTCGTAAAGAGCAAGTGGAAATGGCTTGCAGAGTCATAAATTCTTTCAACAGTTCTGAGCATTTGGTTGTAGAAGCAGGTACTGGTGTTGGAAAAACAATGGCATATCTTGTCCCTGCTTCTCTTTGGAGTATGGCAAATTCTCTTCCTGTTGTAATTAGTACAAATACAAAGAATTTGCAATCTCAAGTATTCGAAAAGGATTTGCCAATTATTCAGGATGCTCTACATAAAAAAATAAGATATTCTGTTATCAAAGGTAGAAGTAATTATATTTGTCTGTCACGTTTAGCTGATGTACTTGGTAATATTGAAACAGAAATCGCTAATGAGCAAATATTAGGTTTAGGAAAAACTTGTTCATGGTTGTTCCGAACAACGGATGGTGATCTCTCTAAAGCTCCTGAAATACCATATTGCGACAATGGAGCAAATAGACTTTTTTCATCAGCAGAAGAGTGTCATGGCAGAAAATGTCCATATTATACACGTTGTTTTTTACAAAGAGCACGTATAAAATCACAAAATTCAGATATTGTTATAACTAATCATTCTGTTTATTTCAGTGAGCCAGCAGATAGACCTCTTGCTTTGCCACAACATGCTCATGTTGTTTTTGATGAAGCACATAATCTAGAGGAGGCCGCAACTCGCAAATTTTTACGCGAAGTTACTCCATTAGAAATAGCAATTCCTATTCGTAGACTCTATATGAAAACACGAACAGGAGAACATGGGCTGATTGTTCGTATTAAAAAAAGTTTGTTAACTAACACCATTGTTCCTGAATCTTCTGGTAAATATAGAGATGAGATTTTTGAAAAATTTAATACGTTAATTGATTTGCTCGGTAAGATTCGTCTTGTTTTACCACCATATTTGCGACAATTAGAGCAACTTATCCCAGAGCATGAGGGAGCAATAAGATTACTTCCAGATATTAAACAACGGGGAACCTGGCAAGACGCTGAGCCTTTGTTAAATAAGGTGTTGGATACAATTTATGAAATAAATACTTTGATTTCTGAGATTTCTGGGAGCATTCAAGCAGAGTTGGAACTCTGTAAAGATATACTTGCTAATAAAACAACTGAGCAATCTCCTTTGATGGGGCTGCTTCCTGTTTCTAGTATGAGTGTAGAATCTATATCTCAACAGATATCAATATTAGCAGGTGAGCTTGCTCAGTATGGAGAGATATTCTCTGAACTTTTAGCAAATATTGAATTTATTACAGAATTAGGTGATAAGCAATGGGTTTATTGGATAGAAAGAACAGGCGCAAAGTCTGAGCGCGGTTTTGTTGTTTCATTACATGCGGCTCCAATAAGTATAGCTCGTTTTCTGGCTGATGGCCTTTTTGCATTAAAGGATTCTGTTGTTCTTTGCTCTGCAACAATGAATGTGGCAGGGTCAACGGCATTTATTTCACATAGAATTGGAATAGATTTGATAGACCCAGATAGAATTAGTAGCTTTGTGGCAGGGTCTCCGTTTGATTTTAAGAAACAATGCCGTGTGCTAGCCCCAAATTTTTTACCAGATCCATCAGAACGAAATGGAGAGGAAAAATATGCAAGCAAGTTTGCTCCATTTATGTGTGATCTATTGCAGAAAACACGCGGACGTACGCTAGTTTTATTTACAAGTTACCGTCTACTACAGCTTTGTGCAAAACAACTTGAAGCAGAGCTTGCATATGCCGCTGCCTCTGGGGGATTAAATGTTCGAGTGCTGGTACAAGGAGCAGGAAACTCTAGAGAGTCTCTTACTCAGCAATTTAAGGATGAGACTCATGCTTCTGTTTTGATGGGGACGGATTCCTTTTGGGAAGGAGTCGATTTAATAGGTGATACACTTACCGCACTTGTTATTGTAAAGCTTCCTTTTGATGCTATAAATGAGCCAATCGTTAATGCGAGGGCAGAGCAAGTTCGTTATGAAACAGGTGATTCATTTATGGGGTTCTCCGTTCCAAATGCTGTGATAAAATTTAGACAAGGATTTGGTCGCTTAATAAGACATAAACAAGATAAAGGCATTGTAGTAATCACCGATCCTCGTCTGATAAATAAAAATTATGGGTCAGTATTTCGCAATAGTTTGCCAACATCAGTTGAACGAGTTACAACTGAGAAGGAATTTCAGGCAATTTTATGCGATTTTTTGGATTTGGGAAGCAATATAACTTTGCAATAATTAGCTATTTATAAGATTTTTTTCGTTATTAAAATCATAGATTTGTAAAGAAAAATATCAGTATCTAAAAGAAAAACTGAAAAACTAGTAAAAAAAACCTTCTTTTTAGTAATATTTTCGTTTTATTCCTTGCGCGATACAGAAAAGAAATGCTAAAATAATTGTTGTTGTAAGGAATAGATTTGGTAATTAATTTAATCAATTCAAGGCACAGGTAATAAAATGTGGAAGAAATTTAAAGGCTATTTTTCAAATGATATCGGTATAGATTTGGGCACAGCAAATACACTTGTATATGTTCGTGATCGCGGTATTGTAATCAATGAGCCTTCTGTGGTGGCTTTGAAGCAGGATTCAAAAACAGTTCTAGCTGTTGGTATTGAAGCAAAGCAGATGCTTGGCCGCACACCTGGCTCGATTAAAGCAATTCGTCCAATGAAATCTGGTGTTATTTCGGATTTTGATGTTGCAGAGCAAATGATTCGTTATTTCATTAAGAAAGCTCAAAGAAATAAATTACGTAAGCCTAGAGTTATCATAGCTGTTCCTGGAGATATTACAGGCGTAGAGAAGCGTGCTGTTAAAGAGTCAGCAATTAATGCGGGTGCTAGAGATGTATATCTGATTGAGGAGCCGATGGCGGCGGCAATTGGAGTTGGTTTGCCTGTGGCAGAGCCACGAGGCAATATGATTGTTGATATCGGTGGTGGTACGACTGATGTTGCGCTTATCTCATTGGCTGGTATTGTGTATTCTCAGAGCGTTCGCGTCGGTGGCGATGCAATGGACGATGTGATTTCACAATATATGCGGCGTATGTACAACTTAATGATTGGTGAAAGATCTGCCGAGGAGATAAAGATTCAAATTGGTTCTGCATATCCATTGGTAGAAGAGCGTAAGATGGAGGTAAGAGGCCGTGATAATGTAAATGGTCTTCCTCGTACGCTTGAAATCACCTCAAAAGAAATACGTGAAGCTCTACAGGAGCCAGTATCACAGATTGTAGATGCAGTAAGAAACTGCTTGGAAAAGAGCCCACCAGAATTGGCTGCAGATTTGATTGATCGTGGCATAGTTCTTGCCGGTGGTGGTTCATTGCTAACAGGGTTGGATACCCTAATTTCAGAGCAGACAGGTCTGCTTGTAACACGTACAGACTCCCCGCTAGAGGCGGTTGCTGAGGGTACAGGTATGGTTCTAAATGAGCTAGATGTTCTACATGATCATGGTATGAACTAATCTTAAGCATAGAATTTATTAACTGAAAAATATCGGTATTTCTTAATTAATTTGTATTGCGCTGCACAGCTATATAGTAGTTGGTTTTAGACACTTGAATAAGGTTGTGTAGTGAAGAAACAAAGATTTTTGGTAATCAGCTTTGTCGCAATGTTTATTGCGTGCTTATGCTTTTATTTGGTTACCATTATTTTCAAAGCAATAAACAAATCCACGTCTCGTGAGCTATTGGCTCCATACGAGCGTGTAGCTAATGCCGTCGTAGTTGGAGATTCTGAAGAGGAAAAGCTAAGACTTTCTCTTAAAACACACGCCGCATTGCTTGAAAAACTACAGCTGGAAAATGCTGAGTTTCGCAGACAATTGGATATTGCTCAGACCTATAACCAGTTAATTTCTGCCCAAGTGATTTCACGTGGTGGAGATGGATGGTGGAAGGTTATTCGTTTGGATAGAGGAAGTAAGCACGGTATTAGTGTTGATTCTGTTGTAGTCGCGATTCCAAGCTATCTTGAGGATAAAGAGTTTAGAGCTTGGGCTGAAGCTAATAAATTGCATATAGCATTGGTTGGTCGTGTAATTTCAACAACACCTAATACATCAGATGTTATGCTTTTAACAGATTCTAATAGTCGCGTAGCTTGTCGCCTCCGTGAAAAAAATACCACAGCACGTGGAATTCTTTGCGGTAAAGGTGTTCAAACAACTGCTTCTGATTTGGATTTTTTAAGCGTAGTTGAACCACTAAGCCTAGATTATATTTCAAAGAGCCAGACCATTAAAAATGGAATGCTAATTGAAACAAGTGGTTTGGGCGGTGTGTTCCCTGCACGTATTCCTGTTGGTAGAGTAATCTCCATTGAGGAAGCGCCTTCTCATTTATATTTAAGTGCAAAAATTGCACCATTTGTGGACTTTGCTACATTAGAGCACGTAATGGTTATCGCCTCCGTGAAAGCGGCTCATGCAGCAGTAGGTCCACCAGAACAGGTGGAGTCTACAAATGAAAAATAATGGCAAAGTTGTTTTATCGTTAATTATAGCTTTTGTGCTATCCGCCTATCTTCAGGATAGACTTCCTTCTTTTACTGTTTATGCTATAAAAATACCATTTATCATTGCTGCTTTTGTCTACTTTGCTTTTAGACATAATTGGATAATTGGAATAATTGCAACGGCTTTAAGTGCTGTTTTTGGGGATGGATTATCTCTTAGCTGTGGAATTGCTTATTTGATTGTTTGTTCTTTAACAACGATTTTGATATATTTCTTTTTGAAAAAACAGTTAGTGGAAAATTCTATTTCTTGTGGTTTAATTGCATTACCACTTACATTAGTGCTTTTGTTAATTCAATATTTTTGCATTGTTGTATACGAAGGTGTTTCATTGCCATTTTATTTTCTGCTTACAAAGCTTTTACTTACAGCAGTAATAACAGCAATAGTAACAGTCGTATTGTCTGAACTATTCTACCGATTTGAAATAATCGTGGGAAATAAAGAGGTGGTAAATGAAGAGCTTGGTTGAGAGAGAAGCTGCTGCCTCTAGAATTCGCATCATAGTTCTCGGTGTATTGATGCTTTTGGGACTGATTTATTTGTTGTATTCCCTTTATAGTATCCAAATTGTGCAAACAAGAGAATTTGCTTCTGCTCAAGAGTTTCATAGTCTACGTCGAGTAAGATTACCTGCCACAAGAGGAAAAATACTTGATCGAAATGGTGTTGTGTTGGCAGATAACAAGCCTTCTTATTGTGTTTCTGTATATCTTGAAGAAATGCGCCAAAAGGGAGCATGGACAAATACAATTAATTATGTTGCTGCTCGCCTTGATGAAATTTCTGAAATTGTTGGTCAACCTTGCGAAGTTAATAAAGATGTAATATGGTCACATATTCGCCGCCGCCGAGCGATTCCTCTTGTTGCTTTTAGAGGCTTGGATGATGTTGCTGTTGCGCGCCTAAGTGAAAATGCAAAGCATATTCAAGGTGTTGATATTTCTGTTCAATCAGAGCGTGTATACCCTTATGGCGATTTAGCTTGTCATGTGATTGGATATGTTGGTAAAGGCCAACCTGATAACTTAGAGCAAGAGCTTAATCAATCTGGGTTGGAAGATTTTAATGCAGATAGCTTAAAGTATGATTTTCTACTTCCTGACTTGGTAGGTAAGGATGGTGTTGAGAAAGCTTGCAATAAAGAGCTTGCCGGCGTTGGAGGTGGTGAACTTATACGAATTAATGCTGTTGGATATAGACATGAATCTTATAAGGGAAAAGCTCCAGAATTAGGAAAGGATGTACGTTTAACTTTAGATGTACGTCTTCAGGAAATTGCAGAGCAAGCTCTTGAAGGAGTTCGTGGTAGTATAATAGTGATGGACTGCAACACTGGAGAATTACTTGTACTTGCAAGTGCTCCTAAATATGATCTTTCTCGCTTTGTGCCAGTTTTGAAATCCAGCTATTGGAAAGAACTATTAGAAAATCCAATGCGCCCTCTATATGGTCGTGCTTGTAATGGCGTATATGCAGCGGGAAGTATTTTCAAACCATTAGTAGCTCTTTCTGCTTTACGTGAGGGTGTTATTAATGAGCAAACTCATTTTTATTGCTCAGGAAAGGTAGAACTCGGTAATAGAGAATTTAGGTGTGCAAGGCGCTCTGGTCATGGTGATTTAAATTTACGTCAGGCAATTTGCACATCATGTAATCCATATTTTATTTATGCTGGGTTAGAATTGGGTTATGAGCCAAATATTTATCAAGATGCTTTTGATGTTGGTTTTGGTCAAATCCCTCAGCTCGAAATTCCTTGCTCTCGTGGTGTTTTGCCTAATTCTGCTTGGAAGAA
>JAGCJJ010000003.1 GCA_017648065.1 Kiritimatiellia bacterium
GCAACATAAACAGAACTACCAGGCTCTGCCTTAACAGAAAGTACCACGCGCTTCTTCTTTGGCTCTGCCTTAACAGCTACATCTGCTGTACTCTTTCTTGTACGAGTTGTTTTTTTTACACATGCGGTCATTGCAAATACCCTTTCTTTACATTCTGATTTCTTATATCTTCTTTGAATGCGGGCATATCCTAACTTAATTCAAACAAAAAAGCAAGGAAAATATGTATAAAAAAATAATAATTCAATATGAATAAATTATTGTTAATTCAATAATTAGCGATAGTAACTGATTACAACACTCTATTATTTCTATCTCAATCTGCCAAGCCAGTAATTCAATGCTAGTTCTGGGCGTATATGGCGCTCATCAAGATAAACGATTAACTCATCAATCTGATTAATGCAAGCAATAGCCGTCTCGGGTGTAAGCTTAGCTCCGCGCTTTTCGATCTCTTCTCGATATTCCTCATAGAACAATGGCTGATTAGCACCAGCACTTGAAACAACAAGTAAATCTCTATACCAATCCTTTAAGGCAAGATATACATGTGTGCGCATCTCCTTTGCACGAGCACCAATCCAACCTTCTAAAACATCTTTTGAAATATTTAAGTCGGTAGTGTTTTTCTTTTCTTCCATTGCTTGTTCTTCTGCAACGCCTTTAATCTCTTCAAAAAGAGCTGCGAAACGAGAAGCTGTAGCAAATGCACGAAGCTCAGAAGCTGTTGTATGCTGTGCCATAATTTCACCAACTCTATCTCGCCATTGAGCAGGCACAGGCTGCTTACCTGTATTAAGATCTATTGTTTGACAACGAGAAACAATAGTAGGAAGAAGCATTCCTGGATTATTTGTAATTAAAAGGAAAACCGTTTTTTCAGGTGGCTCTTCCAGAGTCTTAAGAAAAGCATTTGAAGCCTCTTGATTCATACAATCAGCAAAGCTAATTGTTGCGAGCTTCCAACCTCCAAGATATGATGTGCGCACAGCCCATTCAATCAGCTCATCGCGAATACGATCAACAACAATTTTACGGCTCTTTGATTCTGGTTCTATATGTATTGAATCGATATGCTTATGCTCGCGAACAAGCATACAATCATTACAATATCCACAAGGAGCAAATTCCGTATTTTTACATAAAAGCAGTTGTGCAACTTTATCTGAGAATTGACGCCCCTCTTCGCGTGGATTACCAAGCACCAAAAAGGCATGAGGAAGACGATTCTTCTCCCATGCGCGGCGAACTATTTCAAATGCAGCATTTAGCTCCATACATTACACCTCAAGGCCAAAACGAGCGCAAATTACAGAACGAATATCTTCCTGAACCTTTTCAGGTGTTTGAGATCCATCTATTATCACAAAGCGATCAGGCTCACGCGCTGCCATCTCCAGATAGCCATCATGAAGTCGTGTATGAAATTCTATAGGAGCTTGTTCAATACGGTCTTTTACACCATCTCCACGCTTTGAAATTCGGGAAAAACCTTCTTCAACAGATATTTCTATAAGAATGGTTAAATCAGGCTTTACCTCACCTGTTGCAAAATCATTAATATTTCTTAATTGGTCAACATTAAAGCCTCGTCCATAACCTTGATAAGCCAAAGTTGAATCGGTAAAACGATCTAAAACAACCCACTTACCTTCCTTTAATGCTGGTCCGATAAGATTCTTACAAAGCTGTGCTCTACTTGCACAAAATAGCAAAGCCTCTGTAGCATCACACAAAGGTTCTCCAGAAAGATTATGCTGCAACAATTGACGAATTACTTCGCCTGTTGGAGTTCCTCCTGGCTCGCGTGTCGTTATTACATTAAGACCTATAGTTTCTTGAAGCCACTTTGTTAATTCTCGGGCCTGAGTGGATTTTCCAGCTCCTTCGCCACCCTCAAATGTAATTAATTTTCCATTCATAATAATAGCCTTTACTGATAACCTTATTATAATATAAATGTAAAAAAAATGCAACATAGCAAGCTTCAGCCTATACACAAAACATCAATATGAGCAAAAACTATAACAGAATCACAAATTTCAATAATAAAATTACATTTTTATCACATTTTCAGATTAGACAAAACATTGCAAACAAGCAATTTATTTATAGCTTCAAAAAAAAATATTATTTTTCTCTTGATTTCAAAATCTAAATATGATAAATTTATACACGTTTTTAAGGGCGAGTAACTCAGTTGGTTAGAGTAGCTGGTTTACACCCAGCCTGTCGTTGGTTCGAGTCCGACTTCGCCCACCATCCCTTTCCCACAGCTCAATGAGTCTGTGGGTTTTTTATTTCTATTTTAGATTTAGAATTTAAGCATTATTTCCCAACGTAGAAAATATGCGACCTTTCCAGAATTATAATAATCACCTGGATCAAGGATTTCTCCCAATACATAACAATCAATGTTATCAAACAATGGGAATGAATATTTCATCGTGCCTAACCAACCACGATTTGAACCTTCTCCTGCTCCATTTTTCTCTTCCGCAAAAAGAGGTCCCAAAGTAAGCTTAAAATTGTGCTTATTTTCAAATGTATAGCCCGTCTCCAAATAACATTGGATTAAATTATTCCAATAGCCAACACCATCGGCATCATAAGCAAAAATCATTAGCTCGCTTATCCATGGATAGCGGCCAAATAGGATATTAAAATCCTCTCGTTCTGTAGCAGTATCAGAATCATCTCCACTAATATAAATAGCATTGGCAGAAACATAAAAGCGAGCATCCTCATCTATGGTATACTTTATTCCTCCACAAGCAAATAATCCCTCGCGGTCATAATTCGTAGATTCTCCATATTGATATGCCAGCTCAAAATCTGCAGATATTGAATTAGAAAATTTTGGCTTCAAATAAAAACCTACTGTATGAATATCCTCACCAGATTGGCGCACTCCTTGAGCATTCCTCCATGCTGTATCGTGCTTCCATACATAATAAGCACCAAACTCGAAATCTTCTAATGTCTTATCTGAATAGAATGCACCGGCAGATGCCTCATCCATTGAATTATAACCACCCGCATAACCGGTAATATCACGATTTTCGTTACCAATTGCAAGCACATCCTCACATTGTGTATAAAATCCAAAAATATCAAGCATTCGCTTTTCTGCCAATGGTAAAGACAATCTTACGCCATCAAAATAGAAGCTTCTTGATCCATCTTTAGGTGTTCCATCTAAAAACAGTCTGCCAGTACCTAATACTACATCCTGACGGCCAATACGAAGCGTTGAACCATCTCCAAACAAATCGCTAAATGTAAAATAAACATTGTCAAATATGAGCTCATCTGGAAATTCATAAGATTCTTGACCAACATTCTTATGACGAAACTCATTTGCTAATCGAATATCAAAAGAAGTATTTATCTCATTAAAATCAATACCTGTCCAAATGCGTGGTCGAACGCGAAAATAATTGTTATTGCCTCCGCGTGTTACTCCACTTGAGATAATTGGAATATTATCAAATGCCTCTTGACGCAAACGCAAATCAGCACCAAATCTAAAATCGACAGAAGCCTTGTCAATTAACACCGCTTCATCTGCTGCTAAAGTAGCACTTAAGATACATGCGAAAAAGAAAATTATTAGTTTTTTCATAAATTGATATATTTTCAATTTTTCAACAAAACTTCCAGCGCCATTCCGCGTGAAGCTTTAATCAAGATGGTATCGCCTTGCTTTAGTAGGTCTGCGTGAAGTGCTGCACGTGCTTCAGAGACTGTTGCAAAACCAATTACCTGCGCCTCTGGCATTCCTGCAGAAATTGCTCCGGCAACCATCTGCTCTTTAGAGCAAGCACCTACCACTACAAACAAGTCAAAGCTTGCAGCAGTGCGTCCGACTACCTCGCCCACTTGTCTATGAAACAAAGGTGCATCGGCACCAAGCTCAAACATATCTCCAAGCACAACAATTTTTCTTCCAGGCGCAGTAATCTTTGCAAATGTCTCAATTGACTTACTCATGGAAAGAGGATTTGCATTATATGCATCATTTATCCAATGATAGCCGTCTTTATCCTGCTTCTCCCAGCGCATCTTTGCTTCTGATTTAATTGGACACGCTGCCACAAGATTTGCCAAAGGAATACCATATTCGTGTGCAACTGCTACGCCTTGAAGTATATTCGTGAGCTGATGCTCTCCGACAAGACCTGTAGGAAGAGTAACAGCCTCACCATCGCGTGCACAGCATATTGTTGCCTCGCCTGTGGCAGGGTCAAAGGCTGTGGCATAGTAATCAACAGAAGCATCACCTACCCTGCCACAAACAGTCACAACGCGTGCAGATACTTGTGATGAAAGATAGCTAAAAAACTCTCCATCCTTGTCCAATACAACAAATCCACTTTCTGGAACTGCTCGCAATAAATTGGCTTTTTCATCAGCAATACCTGCTAAGCCATTAGAAAAATTCTCTATGTGGCAAGGTGCGATATTTGTAAGAATTGCTGCTGATGGAGAAAGCAACTTTGCTAAAGGAGAAATTTCTCCTGGATGATTAGTGCCTGTCTCAAAAACGCCACACTTTGTTTCAGCAGGCATTGCAAGAAGGCTCTTTGGCACACCGAAATTATTATTCCAATTTCCCGGTGTCTTGAAGACTGACTCTGCCACACCAAGAAATGCAGCAGTAATTTCTTTAACTGTGGTTTTGCCAACACTGCCAGTAAGTCCTACAATCCAAGGGGACACCCTGCCACGCCAACCATTAGCTAAATCTGCTAGTGCTTGATGTGTGTCAGGTACGCGTACAACAATAGATGTTGCATCACCAACAAATTCCGCTGTTTCATCAAGTAATGCTGCTACGGCACCAGCCTTAAATGCAGCCTCTGCAAAACGATTTCCGTTAAAGCTTTCGCCTTTGAGAGCAACAAACAGTTTACATGCTAAAGGATTGCGAGTATCTGTTTCAACACCATCAAGCAATATCTCAGCAGGATTTGCGATACATTCTGAAGCATCAATTACTCCATTTGTCCATTCACACAAATCCTGCAAAGAAAACATTTTTAATACCTGCCTGATAGAGTTAAACAATGATTAGTAGCGATAAGCATCTGCCTTAAATGGTCCCTCAACTGGAACGCCAATATAGTCTGCCTGCTTCTGTGTAAGTGTTGTCAGCTTTGCACCAAGCTTATCAAGATGCAAGCGTGCAACTTCCTCATCAAGCTTCTTATCAATTACGTATACACCTGGCTCACGACCACCCTGCCACAAATCAATTTGTGCAAGTGTCTGGTTTGTGAATGAGCAAGACATTACAAAGCTTGGATGACCTGTTGCACAGCCTAGATTTACCAAGCGACCCTCTGCCAACAAATAAATGCAATGACCATCAGGGAAGATGTATTTATCAAGCTGAGGCTTAATCTGCTTATGCTGGATGCCTGGCCATTTCTTCAGATCAGCAACACGAATCTCATTATCAAAGTGACCAATGTTGCAAACAATTGCCTGATCCTTCATCTTTGACATATGCTCTGCAGTAATGATATCGCAGTTACCTGTTGTTGTTACATAAATATCAGCATAAGGAAGAGCATCCTCAACTGTTGTTACTTTGTAACCAGCCATACATGCCTGTAGTGCACAAATTGGATCTACCTCAGAAACCCATACCTGAGCACGGTGATTCTTCAGAATCTCAGAACAACCCTTACCTACATCACCATAGCCACAAACAAAAGCAATTTTACCTGCAACCATAACATCTGTAGCACGCTTGATACCGTCTACAAGAGATTCGCGGCAACCATAAACATTATCAAATTTTGACTTAGTAACTGAATCATTTACATTGATAGCAGGAACAAGCAATGAGCCCTCTGCTGCCATCTTATACAAACGATGTACGCCTGTAGTTGTTTCCTCAGAAACACCCTTCCAGCCAGCAATTGCACGAGCAAAGAAGCCATTATCCTCAGCAATGCGCTCACGGATAACTTCCATCAAATATTTTTCATCCTCACTCTCAGGAGCCTTATCCAGCAAAGAAGCATCCTTCTCGCAAGCATAGCCCAAGTGTAATAGCAATGTTGCATCACCACCATCATCAACAATTAGGTCTGGACCAATCAGTGTGCCATCTTCCTTTTTCCAAGTAAGTGCTTTAATTGTGCAATCCCAATATTCACGAAGAGTCTCGCCCTTCCAAGCAAATACTGGTGTACCGCTTGCCGCAATAGCTGCTGCTGCCCGATCCTGTGTAGAAAAGATATTGCAAGATGCCCAGCGTAGCTCTGCACCTAGCTCGCGTAGTGTCTCAATAAGAACAGCAGTCTGAATTGTCATATGAAGGCTGCCTGAGATACGTGCACCTGCAAGAGGCTTTTGTGGGCCATACTTTGCACGTGTAGCCATCAAACCTGGCATTTCATGCTCAGCCATTGTAATTTCTTCTCTGCCCCACTCAGCCAGTGAGATATCCTTTACTTGATATTCCATAAAATTTCTCTCCAAAATTAAAAATTAAAATGCTGCTTTGATTGCTTCAACCTTATCCAGCTTTTCCCATGGGAATTGTGAGCGACCAAAGTGGCAACCATTTGTGCTCTCACGGTAGCTCCAGCCCTTTGGTGTCTTTAGGCCAAGCTCTTTGATTAGCATTCCTGGACGGAAATCAAATACATCGCCTGACTTCAAAAATTCTGCCATACGCTCTTCAGAAACATTACCCGTACCATAGAAAGAAACATTGATACTTGTTGGGCGAGCAACACCGATTGCATATGAAACCTGAATTTCACAGCGGTCTGCAAGACCTGCTGCAACAATATTCTTTGCTGCATAGCGTGCATAGTAAGCAGCAGAGCGATCTACCTTTGAAGGATCCTTTCCTGAGAAAGCACCACCACCATGAGCTGCAACACCGCCATAGGTATCAACAATAATCTTACGACCTGTCAAACCAGAGTCACCACATGGTCCACCAATTTCAAATTTACCTGTTGGGTTAATAAGGAATTGTGTACCTGCTGTAAGTAGACCTGTATAGTCAAGAGTATCCTTAGCAACCTCAATTAAATCCTTACGAATCTGCTCTAAATCAACACCACGTGTCTGATGAGAAATAACAACAGTTGTAATAGCCTTTGGTTTACCACCCTCATGAAGTACGCTTACCTGGCTCTTTGCATCTGGGCGAAGATATGGAATTGTTCCGTTATGGCGTAGCTCTGTTAAGCGAGAGATCAGCTTATGAGATAGCACAGCTGAAGTAGGCATAAATTCAGCAGTTGCATTTGAAGCATAGCCAAACATCATACCCTGGTCACCTGCGCCTTGAATATCGTCACCACCACGAGATACGCCTTGGTTGATATCAGGAGATTGACCATGAATTGCAGAGATATACTTAAATGTGTCGTAGCTGAAGCCCTCTGATGGGTCATCATAGCCAATATCTTTAACTACTTCGCGAGCAATTGCCTCATAGTTTACAAGATGGTGACCTGCACAAGTAATTTCACCTAGATTTACAACTAAATTATGGCCTGCAGCTGTTTCGCAAGCAACATGAGACTCTGGGTCTTCTGCTAAGCAAGCATCTAGGATTGCATCAGAAATCTGGTCACAAACTTTATCTGGATGTCCTTCGGACACTGCCTCTGATGTAAAAACATGGGTTTGAGTAAATTTGCTCATAATAAGCCTTTCTTGATTTGCATTGATTACAGAATTGGATTGACAGACCAACCTATCAATATTTGAAAAAGATTATATGATTATATCATATAACAGAAATTAGCTAAAGTAAAAAGTGCGAAGGATTTCAACCACGAAAATCACGAAAAAACACGAAAAGGCTGAACATTGAAACAAAAACTTTGTTTTATGATAGTTCCAAAATTAAATTATCTCATGGGTAACAAGTTTGTAATCTAAAGCACAGCATTAAGGGAACAAACCTATTTTTCCTCATCAAAAATCTTGCCTAATGTTTTTGCCATACGAGTAATCATTGGTACCACCAATGCATTACCCATGCAAAAATATCTCATTTTTCGTGGCATTCCAGAATCTGTCCAATTATCGTCAAAACCTTGTATTCTCTCTGCTTCAACAGGAGTTAATATTCTAAACCGATTTGTCTCTGGGTCTTTTATTAAATGCGTACTTCTATTCAAAGAAGATTCTGATGTCAACATAGTTCTTGCAGGTGCATCAAGATTATCAGGAAAAGCAATTGGGCCCTCACTAAAAGTATATTGGTGTCCACTTTTTGTTGTTCTTAAAATCTTTTTTGCACCTTTTAGATATTCCCATTTACTCAAAGAATCACCAACATAATAATCTTCTGCAACATTCTTCTCTAGTAATGAACCTAGCAATATTGGATTCTCTAAAATTGGTATTGTTTTTGCAGTAAAAACCTTTCCTTCTTTCATATAACCTGAATTATCAAATTCAAATTTATATCCTTCAGATAAATCTGCCAAATCATCTATATTTACATCAGACTCTCTAATAGAAATCTCCTTTTCAACAGGAAATGTTTTTGCAAAAAAGCCATCAGTTAAAATAATTTTCTGTGCATCAATTGATGAGATTTTTTTTGAATATTTAGTTGCATTAGAATATGCGAAAATAAAAACACGACGACGCCTTTGTCCTGCACCATATTCTGCAGCATTTATTACACGCCACTCTGCATTATAACCAAGCTTTGCCAAACAACTTAAAATAATTCCAAAATCTCTTCCTCTTTGACTTGCTGGAGATTTTAATAATCTATCTACATTTTCCAAAAGAACAAAAGGTGCTTTTTTAGCTTCTAAAGTATCGCGAATTTGCCACCACAATACACCCTTTTTCCCATTTATTCCTTGAGACCCAACAAGAGATCTAGCTACAGAGTAATCTTGGCATGGGAAACCACCAACAAGAAGATTGTGATTTGGTATTGTAGATTTATCAACGACAGCAATATCCTTGTTTGTGTTTTCATCAATATCACCCCAATGAGACACATAACATTTATGAGCCCATTGGTTTGTTTTTCCTGGTTCCCATTGAGAGAACCACTCTGTTTTCCACTTCTTATCTGCTCGTTCAAAACCAAGTCTAAAACCGCCAACGCCAGCAAAAAGTTCGCAAATTGTCTTTTTCATTTATTGTTCCTTGTTTATGGCATTATATTGTACCATAAAAATAAATATCGATCAATTGAAATTTATTAACATTTTCACTTACTACTAAATACATCTGCCAAAATTTCAGTAATATACTTTGGATTAAACCAAAAACTTTGTCGTGTCATTATTTGTCCATCTGGAAGTTTATCACCATTTGCAGACTCTGTACCTTTTCCAAACACAGTACCATCGGAAAACTTATAATATGTTTTAGATGTATGCGGACGAACATGAATTGTTTTACTTGATGCTATTCCAGGTAAATTATTTGAAATTGAAACTGTTCCTTTTGAATTAGTCTTACGTTTAAATTTCACTCCGTTAGCAACAATATTTTTTGTCTTTTCCCAAACCATTTTTGCATCTACTAAATCACTTGACGGCATATTCCAAAGTTTTGCACCTAACAAGACACAATCCTTACCTTTTCCATCATCTCTATAAACCGCAAACAAATACTTTAATGTTGTTAATTGATCATAAAGTATTGAATCTTCCCATTTTTTTTCAGAATCTAGTTCTAGCATTCTCATTGGAGGCAACGGACTAGGCTCCTTTGCTAATCCTTTTGGACTTAAGCGTGTTGTTTTAACAGAAATTCCTGCTTTAACAAATTCCTCTGCTCGCCCAGAATTGATTCCTAGCATTTTATAAGTTAATGTAATCCATTGTGCTTTATTACCTGTATACTCTATTCCAAATAGATTACATAATTCCTTATCGGTTTTACCTTGATACTTGTTAATTTTTTGAACAACAATCTCCTCAAAAGTAAGCTCTCTTTTCAACTCTTCAACAGAAACAATTTCCTCACATTTTTCCTGTTCTTGAGCACTAGGCACGAAATATGTTTGTAGCATATATGTAACATATGGCTGCTTAAAACAAAATGCACGAGGCTTAGCCTTAATATTAGATTTATACTGATCTACCCTATCTGTTGATTTTGCACCTTTTGTACAAGCACCAAGATACATTGTATCACCTTCGGAAATTTCATGAGCTTTCCCATCCATGATTTTACCGATTAATTTTTTATAGTCCTCTTTAATTATAAGAATATCTTTTTCTGGGATATTATAAATTCCAACATATTCAATATTATAATCTAGGCGTTCCTTAGTTCTATCTCTATGATAAAAAACAAATAAAACTTGCTCCATTTTAGACCATAAAATAGTTGAACTTAAATTCACAATTGGTGGCTCATTAAAATTTATTTGTGTAATTACAACTCTCTCTCCCGCACGAATTTCTTTATCTTTTGTATATTCAAACGGAGATACTTTTAACTCTACACCAACTATTGGAAAATCTGGTGCATGATCACTATTCTGTTTAATATGAAACCAACAGGTCTCTACTATATTTCCTAATTTTCATTTATTTATATTCAAATGTTTAACATCGTAAATTGCAGATTCTTCAGCAAGACTTTTCTCATTATTAAATTTTTCAATTATATTGGCAAATGTGCGACCACAAAGTTCCTTAGCATACTTGAGTATAGAATCTTTATTTGATGGATCATAAAAAATTTGATTGTCTTCCATATGATAAAACCAAAAATTAGCGAGGTTTAACATTAAATTAGTTTATACAATCAATTATATCATTTTACACCAAGAAATAAATACATTTTTCATTTTTGTTGCGTTTTACAATTTTTTACATAGATTTGGGAAAAGCATAGTAGAGTTTGGGATTTTTGGGAGGATAGTGTTAAATTTAGTGGTGGGCACATGATTTGATGAAGCAGCGTGGCGTGCCACAGAAATCTAGGTAATAGATAATAGTGAATAATGAATAAGTTAGGTAAAGAATTAGACAAATAAAAATTTTGCTCTCTAGTTTAGATGGGGACAATAGCCTAAATTCGTCTCCGAATTTAGATGAAGCAGCGCTCTGCGCTATGAAGCGGTGCATAGCACCATGAAGCATGCCTACGGCATATGAAGCATTGCAAAGCAATATATGCGGAGAAAGATTAGTGAATAGGTAATAGTGAATAACGAATAGATTCGGTAGTAGATAGTAAATAAAACTTATTGTCTTATGAATTACGACTTTTACGCAATGCGTGCGTGCAAAGCACGCTAGGCCCGTTTTGAGTACAAGGCGGAATATACGAGAGGAGCGTGTCGCGATTGCGACAGCACCTCTCGCCTCCGAAGGCTCAGGCGCAGAGCGCCTTCGTATGCGCACTGATTATCTCAGTTGCGCATGAGTAAATTTTAAGGAAGTGTGAGGTTCCCTACACAAATTTCGGGCACCTCACACCCAGTAATATTGTTAGATGAAGCAGCGCAAGCGCTATGAAGCGGTGCATAGCACTATGAAGCATGCCTACGGCATATGAAGCATTGCGAAGCAATATATGCGGTGGAAATAAAATATATGTGCAGCACGAGGACGTACTGCACCCCAGTTATCAAACCTAATTCTTCTCTAACATTTTCAGAGAAATATTCGGGGAATTCGTCCTTGACTACATCAATTAAATTTGATACTTTTAATTCTAGTAATTGCCCGTTAGAACTAGATACTTGGCTATCAACCTTGTTGTGTTCTTGATGGGCAATTTTTGCGTTTAACGACTTCAAAGGGAATAATTTTAGCAAATTACCTGAATTTGTGTTTATTGTATTTCTTACAATTATTAATATCTGTAAGACGGGGACGTCCTACACCCCAGTTAAGCACACTCCTTTATTTTTGCTCTCTAATTTGGATGGGGACAATAGCCTAAATTCGTGTCCGAATTTAGATGAAGCAGCGCAAGTGCTATGAAGCGGTGCAAAGCACCATGAAGCATGCCTACGACATATGAAGCATTGCTAAGCAATATATGCGGTGGGGTTTAAATTTGAATTTCATCAAGACATAGGGGATATTGGCGACAAGAGAGCAAGATTTTCTAGCGCTTTAATAAATTTGTCCCCAGTTCTCCTAAGCGCTAAATATATATATATTCGCGCTTTCGCTTCCGTCCGGGACGATTAGACGTTTAGACAGTTGTACGACCCAAAGACGATTAGACGGTTAGACGACCACCGCCAGACGATTAGACGGTTAGACGTTAGACCCCATCCTCGCGTTGACACGCGCTCTTGGACATGAGACGTGAGACGAGAGACGAGACCCGTATGACGAGAGACGTTAGACGTTTAGACAACTACAGAAATCTAGGTAATAGATAATAAATAAAAAAAGTCTTATCGTCTAAACGTCTTATTGTCTGTTCAATGTCTAATCGTCTTTGGGTCTCATGTCCGTGTCTCTCGTCTCATGTCTCTCGTCTCATGTCCTATGCATGTCAATGCAGGAGGGAGTGTGTCAACGCGGAAGCGGTGTCTTATCGTCTAATCGTCTAACCGTCTGACCGGAAAGGTTGTCTAAACGTCTCTCGTCGTTCAATCGTCTAATCGTCTAAACGTCCCTAAAAATTAAATTTATACTACACCACGCGTACGTGAAATATGTGCAGCACGGGGACGTACTGCACCCCAGTTAAGCGCGTGAACACAAAAATATTTTTACCTTATCTATTCACTATTCGTTATTCACTATTAGTTATTCACTAATCACTATTCACTATTCTCGCGATAGCCAATACCCTAGAACTCATTCGTGCGAATTCGTGCCCATTCGTGTTCTTGAAAAAATCGCATTCGTGTACCACGCGAGCCAGCACGCTCGCGCTGCTTACTGCGGGTTTTAGATAAAGTCTACCATTGCTACTGTATTTGGAGCCAGGGTTAACTCGTATGTATTTTCTCCACACTTAGTTAACAGAGGTACCTCTGCAAGGTTATTTGCTTCATCTAGTAAATAGCTCACAGGATTGCTATTTACTGAATCAATGCTTATGCGAACAGTCTTTGGTTGTGCATCTGTATCCTCTTCAACAAAATAAGAAAATACAGTACATACCTTGCCGTCTGCACTACGTGCACCCAAAACATACACATCATTGTCATCTGTTGTAGTTTCAATTTGAGTACCATACTCTACTAGCTTATTAAATGCCTCGAAGCTATAATACGTCTTTAATGGGCGATACAAATAAAGATCCCAAATACCATTCATTCCGGTAGGACGTGCATCATAGTACATCATCATATCAAGCTTATTGACATTCTGACCAACTATCATGGCTGCCAATGTAAAGGCAGCTCCCTTCATGCCAATTATTGTCTGAATAGAATAAATAAATGCTTCTGTTGCCCAGCCACGTACATAATTCCATTCATTCAGATGGCTCTCTGCAGCATCATAGCCATACTTCTTCATAATGGCTTCCACAATATCTGCATCCTCCTGGACATCCCATGGATTACGCATATATCTATGCCAAGAGAGAAAATCTATCGGTACACGCTTTTCTTCGTCACCCTCACCAGACATCATTTTTAGAAAATCGTCAAGCCATGCCTTATCCCATGCAAGTGCTGGACCACCGATTTTCAAATGTGGGAAGCATTTCTTCAAATGTAGAGCAACCGTCTTGTAGAACTCAAAAAATTGAAGCTTTGTGCCACCCCAGCACTTTTTATTATCAGAGTCCTCTGCATCTAGATCAGGTTCGTTCCAAATTTCCCAATATCTAATCTTGTGAGTAAAGCCATTTGCCCAACCCTCTGTGTAGTGACGAATGATATGCTCACAAATTTCTGCCCACTTCTGATTGTCCTTTGGTGGCAGGGTGTGATACTTCTTTGACCAGTGCTCAATAGATGCTCCAAGCCTGTAAAGAGGCTCTGTACCAGCAGCTATTATTTTTTGAATATATTCATCTGTCAGTTGAAAATCATAAGCATCAGGATCATTTACATCCTTGCTGAAATCAGTGAAGATTACACCAACATCAATGGTATGAGGTCCGCCATAGGCAGAAAAAAAATTTGAATCATGAGTGCGTGCAAATGGAATTTTCAACTTTTTATATGTGTGAAAATTACCTCTGTCTGGATCCTCTGCCAAACCAACAGGTCCATTATTAACACAATTCATAGGCCTAATTTTGCCTAATAGTTTGCTTGTATTTATAGTTACACAACTCATAACCTACTCCCAACTAATGATTATAAATTTTATTTGCTATTGCATACTCTGCCACAGCCTTCGGTAAAAGCTCCTCTTGAGGCATAATACCCTCAGCTAAGGCTTGACGTAATTCGGTTGAAGAAACTGGCATATTAAAGGAAGGTACAACAAAGCGCTGGAGCTTTCCCTTTTCCTGCGGAGAAAATTCGTCGCTAAATAGGAGCGACTCACCTGCACGGGCAAAAATAATAAACGAAAACTCCTCTACCAACTCATGATAACAATACCAATGGTGTAGGGTTGAAAGAGAGTCTCCGCCAATAATAAAAAAGAGCTCTGCGTCTGGATGCTCTTCACGCAAGTGACGCATCAGCTCAATTGTATAGGAACGTCCACCGCGGTCCATATCATAGGTGCAGATAGAAACCTTATCTTCGCCTTCAATGGCAAGCTGTAGCATTGCGAGACGTGCCTCATTAGAAGCGACGGCCCCATTCTTTTTGAAAGGCGATACCGCTGTTGGTACAAGCATCACCTCAGCTAGCTCAAATTGCTTCTGAGCAATTTTTGCCAGCTCGAGGTGTCCCGCATGTATGGGATCAAAGCTTCCACCAAATACACCTAGCTTCATTCTAAAATCTCAAAGATTAGAAATCTTTCTTTAGCTGTTCAGCTGTTTCAATGATAAACTTTGCAAGAGGCTCGCGTAGATCCTCACGCTCCAAAGCATAGGTAATATTTGTCTTTAGGAAGTCAATCTTATTACCTGCATCAAAACGCTTACCGCAGAACTTTACGCCATACATTGCACGTTGTGCTGCCTGAGCACGTAGAGCATCAGTAATTTGGATCTCGCCATTCTTACCTGGCTTTACATTATCAAGGTAGCTGAACACCTCAGGTGTCAAAATATAACGTGATGCAATTACAAGATTAGATGGAGCAACCTCTGGTTTTGGCTTTTCTACCAAATCACGGATAAGCATTACATTATCTGTTACTGGAGAGCCATCAATCACACCATAACGGCTTACGCGATCCATTGACACCTCCTCAAGAGCAACAACGGTCTCGTGATAGCGGTCAAAAACATCAAGAAGCTGCTTAGTTACTGGTGTATCATTGCCTGAGCGAAGCAGTGTATCACCAAGCAATACAGCAAAAGGCTCATTACCGATATGGTGGCGTGCCAATGAAATTGCATCACCCAAGCCACGCATCTCCTTCTGACGAATAAAGTGGATATTTGCTAGATTTGATATGCGACGAACAATCTCAAGCTCTGCTAGCTTATTCTTTTCCTCAAGCTCATCCTCTAGCTCAAGGCAGCGATCAAAATGATCCTCTACTGCGCGTTTACCGCGACTTACAATCATCAAAATATCTGTAATACCAGAAGCAACTGCCTCCTCAACTACATATTGAATTACAGGAATATCTACAACTGTTAGCATTTCCTTTGGTTGAGACTTTGTTGCTGGCAAAAAGCGTGTGCCATAGCCTGCTGCTGGGATAACTGCCTTGCGTACCTTCATTTTTTCCTCCACTATAATATTTATAAAATTCTTTTATCTGACTTTGATATTATTCGTTAATTATCTCGCGAGTGATATCTGCACCTAAATCGCTAAGAGATTTTTCTAGCGACTCATAACCGCGGTCAATACTCTCTGCATTACCGATTACCGTTGTGCCCTCTGCACATAGGCCTGCGAGCACAAGAGCCATACCTGCACGAATATCTGGGCTTAGCATACGAGTGCTCTTCAAGCTATTCTTACCTGAGCCATGCACAACAATACGATGTGGGTCACATTGCACAATATGAGCACCCATGCCAATTAAATTATCAATAAAGTATAGGCGGCTTTCAAACATCTTTTCAAAGAAAAGTACAATACCCTCTGCTTGAGTTGCAAGCACAATAAGCACACTTAGCAAATCAGAAGGAACTGCAGGCCAGATGCCATCATCAATCTTAGCAATTGCACCAGAGACATCATTTGTGATGCGTAAATCGCAGAGAGAAGAGTCAAAGGTTAGCACACCAGATTCATCACGAGTCCAATGGACACCCAATCGTGAGAATGGACGTTGAAGAACAAGAAAATCCTCTTCCTCTGTATTTTCAATTTTAATGCTACCGCGAGTTGCTGCTGCAGCAGCGATAAAGCTAGCCGACTCAATATAGTCAGGCATAATTCTAAAGCTATCGCCATGAAGCTTTTCTACGCCTTCAATTTCAAGGCGATTTGTTCCTACGCCAGTAATTTGTGCACCCATGCCATTAAGCATATTGCATAGATTTACTACATGAGGCTCGCAAGCAGTATTAAAGAGAACAGTATGTCCTTCAGCCTTAACTGCAGCCATAACCAAATTCTCTGTAGCGGTCACACTTGCTTCATCAAGCAAGATTTTTGCGCCATGCAGGCGACCCTTACGGCGGAACTCAAAAGGGATACTCTCAGGAATTTCCATACCTAAGCGTTTAAAACCATCAAAGTGCGTATCCAAGCGACGCAAACCGATAACATCACCACCAGGAGGAGAAATAACAACACGCTCACTACGAGAGATAAGTGCACCTGCAAAAAGAATTGAGGTACGGATACGATTGCACAAATCTTGTGGCAGAGTATCAGTTTTCAGAGTTGTTGGGTCAATTATTACCTTACGAGCGACACGATCAAGGGTTACCTTTGCACCTAGTTCTTGTGCAAGAGTGAGCATCACCTCAACATCGCGAATAATTGGAAGATTTGTAAGCTCCACTACTCCATCAGCCATCATAGCTGCAGCAATCATAGGCAGAGCAGCATTTTTATTACCAGGAGAAAAGTGTGAGCCATGCAGAGGCTTACCACCATTGATTACAAATCTTGATGAAACATTTTTTACCATAAATTACCTTAAATTCCCAATTGTTCTGCTACGAACAGATCCTTTTGCTTTATTTCCTCTGGGGACAATCCGCAGAGCTCATGAGGGAATACAAGCCATTCATTCACTTTCTTCACAAAATAATCCGGACCAAAATCAGTTGTATTTCTAGCAGGCTTAAAGTAAGGCATAGCGAATCGTAATTCGCAACCAGTTGGGGCAAGCTTTTCCTTCATCACGCGAGCAGTAGAGCCTGTATCAAAGATATCATCCACAATAAGAACCTTAGAATCCTTTGAGATATTCTTCAGAACATAATCAAGATTCTCTACTACAGGCTCCTTACTTTCATTTATGCCAGTATATGAAACTGTTTTAACAATAGTGTGATAGAACTTAATTCCCTTATAGAGGAAAAATTCATGTACAGCAATACCTACGGGAGAGCCTCCGCGCCACAATGCAATAAGAGCATCTGGGACAAAGCCAGAATCATAAATTTGCTTTGCCAGAGCAAAGCTATCATTATACAACTGATTAGCTTGTAGATAAATTTTATTGCTCATATTTTTGGTGAGGCATTTGCCTATTTACTGGTTAAATCACTGCACACAAACGTGTTTACTTATTTTATAAAGCAATTTTACCACAAACCCCTTTTTAAAGCAACAAACAAACACACAAAGCACTACATATTTTAATCGCAACGAAATTAACAAATCAAAAGCACATAAACCCGCAACAAACATCAAAAAACCATCATTATTCATTTTTTACAAACATAAATCATTTATCTTAAAGCACTTAATATTTTATTAATAAATTGCATTGATTTCACAAATAAATTATGCTAGAATTACCGGCAATTTTTGAGGGCGAGTAACTCAGTTGGTTAGAGTAGCTGGTTTACACCCAGCCTGTCGTTGGTTCGAGTCCGACTTCGCCCACCATCACTTTCCCACAGCTCAATGAGTCTGTGGGTTTTTCTTTTTAAGAGCAAATTATTTTAGATTATTCGTTTATTTCATTTGTTTTTGCTTGAATTACATTTGTTTAAGAGAGTAAAATATTTGACAAGTAAAGGTTGATTTATTTCTAATAACATAAACAAATTGTAAAACTAATGAAAACTAATCGAAAGCCACTATGCGTGGCACTGTGTTTTCTATCATTTGCTACAATTGCAGAAACCGTAGATGCGGCTCCACAAGGCCAAGCAGATATGTCCGCAATTGCGCTTCACGGAATTATTCCTGAAGCCGGTAAGTTAACTACTCTTCTTACACAAACGCTTACCTCTAATCCTTCCCTTAATAGTGCTATTTCTAAAGCAAATTCTGCATGGCTAGAGCTTGCAGGAGAAAAGGCTGCTTTTTATACTCCAAGCCTTAATGCTAAGGTTGAAAATGGAGAAGCACCTCACACAATCCCTGCAACAGGATTCTCTTCAATTACAGATAACTCTGCCACTGCATATCAAATAGGTATAGAATCTCCTGTCATTAATGGTGTATATGGTGGTGTGGGCATTCGCCAAGCATTTATGTCCGAGTCTAATGAAGAGGATACTGCTACCGCAGGTGCTTATATACGCATACCTTTGCTCCAAGACTCAGGCTTTGCTATCCATAAAAGCAAAATCAATGCACTTAATGCAACCAGCTTAGCAACAATTGCTGAAGCAAGACTAAAGCTGCTAGAGCTAGGCGTTGGCGTTGTAGATGCATATGCACGCTATAGCTATGCAATTATTGATGCTGGTGAAATTAGGAATGCAGTAAATCGTGCTGAAAAGCTTGTTGAGGAATCATCTCATCGTGCAGAGCTTCAAGATATTCCTCAATACCAAGTATACCCTGCTGAATATGAGGTTGCTATCCGTAAGGAGGAGCTACATGAGGCAGACCAACAGATTCTTATTCATGAGCGTAAGCTTCTTGAAGCACTCGGCACAACTAATAGTATCAATCAAATTGAGCTAGTAGGAGACAATGCTTCAACTCTATTCTCGCAATGGGCTGAAGCTATTAGCAAGCTTTCTATTGACAATCTTAAGGCACAAAGCCAGCTGACTCCTCTTCCTGAGCTTTTAATTGCAGAGGCAAATGTAGTAAAAGCACAGCACAACTACGAGAGCATTGTTCAGCAAGAGCGCTCTAAACTAGATATTCAAGTAGGTGCTGGCTGGGATGATAATGATGCTTTAGATAACGAATTTGGTTATTCCATTGGTGTTGTATACTCTCGCCCACTTGGTTCCGATGGCTCCACATATAAGCTACGTAAGGGCAAGCAGGATATTGAAACACAAAGCCTGGATGCTAAAGCTACAGCAATCTCTTGTGATCTTCGCATCCAGCGTGCTGAGCTTGCATTCTCAAGTGCTTGCGCTCGCCTCGCTTTGGCTACAAAAGCAATGGAGCAAGCTCAAAAGGTGCTTGCTTCTGAAAATGATCGCTTTGCAATTGGTGATGGCACATCACGTAATGTACTTGATGCACAACAGGATTTAACCACAGCAATCCGCAGAAAGAATAGCATTGCTCTTGAAGTAATTCTTTCTGCCAATGAGCTATGCCGTGCATACGGACTCTCCCCATTCGTAGATAAATCTATCGAGGAAATTGCGGAGCTAGAGCTTGTCCCAAATAAGTAAGTAGCAAAACACTTTAAATTATTTATTAAGGAAAAAGAACAATATGAAATATCCATTTTCCAGTCTATTTTCTAAGAAGACAACAATACCTATTTCCCAAGACATTGTTAATCAAATTCAAGACTCTGAGCTTCTTGAAGAAGATACCGATAAGCTTCGCAATGATCTTGAATTTGTTAATGAAGAAACTACAACATCAAAGATTAAAGCAGAAGCAGATCGTAAAATTCGCTCTGCAGCAGTTCAGTCAGTTTCTCGCTTACACGTTCTACAGCAGGGACGCTGCCCAAAGTGCGGTGCTTCTCTAAACCAAAATGTATTTGTGTCAGTGTGCGAAGAATGCGGTTGGCACTCCTACTCTGTTCCAAGACAAGGCTCAATTTGCGTTCACACAAAGAATCGCGCAGAAGGAATTATGGGCGAGAAATGCCATGTTCTAAAGAATGGCGAAGTGCTCGTGCTTAATGGAGATGTAGTTACAGCTCGCATTCCTTCCTCATCTGTTGAATGGGTTGAATACCTATGGGGCGAAAATGAAGTCAGCGCTCGTCGCAGCGCAATTAAGGAACGCCTATCTCTACCATGTGGTTGGTGTGGTAAAGAAACTACTCCTGATACAGAAGGCTTCCATCTTGTACATGCTGCATTTGGTTCTACACAGGAGCGCTTCTGCTTCTGCTGTGATGAATGCTATGAAGCATTTAAGCAAATGTATCCTTCACGCGTACATAGAAATTGCTATGAGACATCATGCGAAAAGTGTAACGAATGCATGAAGCGTTATACAGATGAAGCAGAGGGTCTGCGCACTCTTGCTAAGGACTTAATCACAATTAACAAAATGAGAAACAAGTAAAATTTTTGAGGTAATATTATGGGCGATATTAGAACAGAAGCAGGTGGTGAAATGCCAGAAACAAGGCACGAGCATGTCCGCAGAAGAAACAAAATCATTTTTTCAACCCTCGCAATTACCATTATTATTGTTACTTTGGGCTTTGTCATAAAGGTTCCACACAAGGCAACTGCTGTTGGTTACATTACTACTGCAGAATATGCTGACGTAAGAGCTTCAACTGCTGGACGCGTTGCAGAAATACTTATCTCCTCAGGTGATACAGTTAAAAAGGGCGATGCGATGGTCAAGCTTGAGTCCGATACAGAGAAGGCTGCTGTAGAAGAAGCAGAAAAGCTTGTTAACAAGGCAGAGGCAGAGCTTGCCCTACGTAAAGCTACAGCAACAGAAAACAAGCGCGCTCATACAGAAGCAATCAAGCTTGCTGAGCTTGAACTAAAATATGCTAAGGAACAGCTTGAGGTAACAAAGAGCTTGCATGCAAAAGGCCTTGCATCAGGTCGCCGCCTATCAGAGGATACATTTGCTGTAACTAAAGGCGAAGAGCAACTTCGCGTACTAAAAGAAAAAGATATGACTCTTGAGGACAAGCAAATCGCTGTTCTTGAGCAGGAACTTGAAACAAAAAAGCAAGTGCTTTCTCGTGCTGTTGCTGAGTTAAATAAGCGCACAATCTACGCACCTATTGATGGAACAGTAACCCGTTATAGCTTCTACATTGGAGAGATGCTTCGTACTGATATGGTTCTATACGAGATTTTCCAAGGTGAGGCAAACTGCATTAAGCTTCGCATCCCAGAAAAGCATGCTGAGAAGGCTGTAGTTGGTACACCTCTTCGCTTAACTTTAGGCACATATGGTGGAATTATCCCTCACAAGTTCGAAGGAAAGGTCACATATCTACGTGGCGTTGTTGAAGGCTCTGACAATAGCTTTTATCGTGTCGCATATTGCGAATTTAATCCTGAAGGCTACAATGTAAGCCCTGGAACATCTGCAAAAGCTAAGCTTAATTTTGGAAAACAGTCTCTTTGGAGACTAATCTTCATGCCATAATATATTTATAGCTTTCAGGTAAAATTTATGGATAAGAGCCCTAGCACAATATCTAAGCTTCTAAAGCTCCTAAAGCCATTTCGCAGACAGATATTTTTGCTTATTTTGGTAATGCTTTTTATTTCTATTTTGACAGCATTACCTCCACTTATTTCACGCTATATTATCAATGAAGTAATTGTTGGTAAGCAAGAGGATTTATTATTTGGAGTTGGATGTATTGCCATTACAATTCCTATCTTCCATGCATGTTTAGGCTATACCCAATCTATGGGCATATCTATTGTAGGAACAAAATTCATCCTTAAGCTTAAAACCGACATCTATGACCACCTGCTAAACCTGCACATGGGTTACTTTAGTAAAAACAGTACAGGTAAGCTTTTGAACAGAATTATGGGTGACTCCTCTACCCTTGCTCAAATTCTTGATGCTGGCTCTATCCAAATTATAGCTGACCTATTCTCTACAACATTTGCTATTGTTGCTACCTTCTACATTAACTGGCGACTTGCTATCCTGTTAATGATTTTTCTAAGCCTCTTCTATATCAACTTTATTGTTCTTAGAAAGCGTATTAGAACTGCTTGGAAGCGCTTCAGAGTTGCAGGTGACAGACTTGCCACAGGCGTACAAAATCGTCTTGCTGCAAACCTAACCGTAAAAACATATAACACAGAGAGCAAAGAGAACATAGCTTTCGCAGAAGAAACAAACAACGCAGCAAACTTTGCTCATGATGGATGGCGAGCTTCTTCTGATAATTCTTTCAATGCTACATTCCTTCAAAAATTTGGCTCCGCTTCCCTATTTTTTATTGGCTGCGGTCTTGTTTTGAACGACACTGCCACATATGGCGACGTTTCTGCATTTGTTGGATATTCAAACCTTATTTTCTTCCCTATCATTCGCTTCACTATGTTTGCTGAAAGACTGCAAAATATCCGTATTTCAGCTGACCGACTTTTTGAAATCCTTGACGAGGAACCTCAGGTTAAAGAAGCAGAAAACCCTGTAACCCTGAAAGACATAGCTGGAAAAGTAGATTTCAACAACATTCATTTTGAATACGAAGAAGGTCACCCTATTATTTGCGGATTTGACGTACATGTTAATCCAGGCGAAACAATTGCTTTAGTAGGCCCTACAGGTTGTGGTAAAACAACCATTCTTTCTTTGCTCATGCGCTTTTGGGATGTTAAAGAAGGAAGCATCACAATTGACGGCGTAGATGTTCGAGAAGCAAGCAAAGCTTCCTTAAGAAGCTTATTTGGTATCGTGCTTCAGGAATCTCTGCTATTTACAACTTCTATTGCCGACAATATTCGCTATGCACGCCCATCTGCAACAATGGAAGAGGTAATCAATGCAGCAAAGATTGCAGAAATTCACGAGGAAATTTCTGCATTATCAAAAGGCTACGAATCCATTGTTGGTGATAAGGATGTGATGCTTTCTGTAGGACAGAAGCAACGCATTTCTATTGCACGTGCTGTTTTGGCAAATCCTTCAATTCTAATTATGGATGAGGCAACCAGCTCCTTGGACAGCCGCTCTGAGAAGCTAATTAAGCAGGCTCTTGATCGCTTCCTTGAAAATAAGACATCATTTATCGTGGCTCACCGCTTAAGCACAATTAAAAATGCTGACAAGATTATTCTTTTGGACAGAGGTACTATCGTTGAGATTGGTAACCACGATGAACTAATGAAAATTGAAAACGGCCGTTATAGAGAGCTTTACGAGAAGCACTCTGGAGCTGGCATAATTCTTGATGAATCAGAGGCGGAGGAATAAGCTATGAGTTTTTTTGATGCCTCTAAGAAAAGAAAAGAACCACGCTACAAGAGACGTATTTCAATATTTCGTCCAGAGCGCGAGCATGTCTCCTACAACAACCCTACTGCGCTTATCTTCAGATTCTACAAGCGCTATCTTCATGGGGACAGAAGGCGTTTATTTATCTATCTATTTTTGTCAACTCTTACCTCTTGCTCAATATTTTTAATGGGCTATTTTAATAAATACGTTATTGACAAAATTCTTGTCATTAACGATGAAAAGCCACAAGCTGTTCAAGAGAGACACTACGAGGAATTCAGAACCGAAACTGCGCCAATTTTAGAGCAAAGACGCACAGGCTCAAAAGTCCTGCACGACATTGATGCTCCAGCGATGAGTGAGCGTTCTCGTTATACTGATGCAAAGCAAGCAGAAAGCTATAGATCTGCTACTGCATCTAAACGCCCGGCGAATGCTACCTCAAGGCTGGTATTCGTTTTCGTAGCATATATTTTGACATTCGTTCTACTTAACGAAACCTCTCGTTTAGCAACAAATGTCCGACACAGGGTTGCACAAGGCATAACGATAAAAATCCGTACAGACCTACATGAGCGCATTCTGTCTCTTTCTACGAAATACCATCAGGCAACAACACCGGGAAGACTTTTAGCACGTATCATTTCTGATGTTGACGCTATCCAAGCAGACTTGCTTAACATAATAAATATTTTCGTCAGCCAAAGCTTGATGATCGCCATTGGCTTAATCATCCTTTTCCTACTCGATTGGCACTGTGCTCTAATTATTGTTGCTATTTCTATCCCATACTTTTTGCTTAGAAGTAGAACACGCAAATACCTACGTTCCATCAACAGAGAACTGCGCCACACAAACGCATGCCTATGGGGCCTTGTTTCTCAGAAACTTGATGCAATGAAGGCAATCTTTGCATATGGTTGCGAAAAGTTAGAGAAGATTCAGATGTTCAGGCTCTCCTCTATCTTGGCTCGTGACTCCATCCAAAATGTTAAACTCAATGCCGGAATCAACCGCTCTGCCATGTTAATATCACAAATTACACAGCAAACAATTCTTATTTTCTGTGCATATCGTGTTATCAATGGCAACCTATCACTTGGCAGCATGATGTTTATTATTGAGGTTGTAGCAAACATCTTTGGACCTTTGCTTACTCTTGCGATTACTGCTGGTAATATAGCAAGCACACTTGTTCTTATCCAACGCATTACCTC
Source organism: Kiritimatiellia bacterium (assembly GCA_017648065.1). GTDB lineage: Bacteria > Verrucomicrobiota > Kiritimatiellia > RFP12 > UBA3636 > RGIG990. The sequence goes on from JAGCJJ010000003.1 coordinate 24,706, forward strand.
TACTCTTGAAAACCCAGAATATCTTCCTGAGGCAGAGAATGCTGTTGCATTCCCTAAAAATATTGAGTCAGGCATTTCAATCAATGACCTTTCCTTCAGATACGACAAGAATACACGTCAGGTACTTTCCAATATCAACATAGATATTCCTATCGGTCAATGGGTATGTATCATTGGTCCAAGTGGTTCAGGAAAGACAACGCTAATCAATCTACTTGCACGTCTATATGATCCAACCACAGGCTCTATTTCTATTGGCTCCACTCCAATGACAGAAATTGCACAGGATGACCTGCATAAGCACATTTCGCTTGTTCCACAAGAGGCTCAAATTATGAGTGGCACAGTGCGCAATAATATCGTTTACGGCACAAGAAAATCTCTGCCTACAGAAATTATTGAAGCAGCAAAGGCTGCAGACTGCCATGATTTCGTCATGAAGCTTCCTGTAAAATATGAGACTGTTATTGGAGAAAAGGGACAAACCCTCTCTGGTGGTCAGCGGCAGCGTATATCTATTGCACGTGCAATTATAACAAATCCAGATGTATTGCTTCTTGATGATTGTACCTCTGCTCTTGATGCTAAAACAGAGCGTAAGCTTCAAGAGACTCTTACAAAAATTATGGAAGGTAAAACTGCTGTTATCGTATCTCAGCGTATTTCAATGGCAATGCGCTGCCACAAGATTGTGGTACTAGAGGACGGTTTCATAACTGCACAAGGCACACACCAGCAGTTAATGCACCGCAGCAAATTCTATGCTGAGCTATACGAAACACAAATGGGCGGAAACAGCGGAAATAATTCAGCAACGCAAAATTAAGAAGAAACTGTGCCAAGCACTATTAAACGGCAGTTGATGTTTGCGTGATGGCTAATCGTGCGAAAAAAATCACAGAATTGCGTAGGATGGCAGGATTGCTATGTACTGTGTGAGTGTGGTGTCTAGATGCTATCTGCTCGTGGTGTACGTGATTCAATTACCTTGGAGCGAACAGGCTTCGAACTGGCTGTAGCACCAAGATGATTTTTTAAGATTAACGTGTATTGGCTATCGCAGAGTCAGTGAATAAATTATGGTACATGCATTTTGCTAGTACATTATGGGAATTATATTGGGATTTAACTACAGTTTTTATGATAACAGTTCAATCAGTTACCAAATATAGATATTTATTGTCAATAACTTTTGCTCAACAAATTGAGCAAAAGTATTATTTTTCACATTTTTACTCAACTAACTGAGCAAAAAGCGAACCTAAACTCAGCTATATTTTAAATCAAAAACAGGCAATAGAAGTAAGAGTGGAGGCTAAAAGTGCGAAAAAAAAGTACAAGATTAACATATATTAGCTAGCGCGAAGATGAAATTTTTAGCGCTTAAATAAATCTGTCCCCAAAGTCTCCTGTGTGCTAAAAATCTATTTCCGCGCTTTCGCTTCCGTCCAGGACAATTAGACGGTTAGACGATAGACACCGCTACTTACGCGTTGACACGCGTCCTTTCTTGCGTTGTCACGCTCCCACCTGCATTGACATGCATTGGACATGAGACGAGAGACATGAGACGAGAGACATGAGACGAGAGACACGGACATTAGACCCAAAGACGATTAGACATTGAACAGACAATAAGACGATAAGACAATAAGACATTTTTATTTCTATTCTTTACCTAATCTATTCGTTATTCGTTATTCACTATTACCTAATCTATTACCTAATCTATTCGTTATTCACTATTATCTATTCACTAGTTGTGCAGCACAAAACGTACTGCACAACTGAGAAATGCGAGAGCTAATATACGCTAAATATAATTTAGCTATTCTTTTTATCAGAATTTGCTTCTGCAGCAGCTTCTTCTTCTTCAATTTTCTTGAATTTCTCAGCATCCGCAATTGATGTATGCCCCACAACCTGACCATTATCAAGTGGGTTGACAACTCGTGCCTTCAAATCCCTGAATAATGAACGTAAATCCTTAATACCACCACACAAGAACCAAATTGTAGAAATTGTTCCAATTAAAATTGCAGCCACAATTGTTGTGATAAAGAAATACATACTCCAATCCTCACCAGTAAATGGCTTGATTGAATTCCAAATCAAAACAACTATGAATAAGCAGATGAAATTCCATACGATTGAATATGCAAATACGCTCCATGCAATAATTTTATCGCCAAAAGTATATTCTGGTGTAACACCAATCAATACTCCATATAGCTTTTGCCAGAAGGTACGCTTCTCAACCAAATTCTGCTTTGCAATATCTTCCTCGTAAGCATACTTTTTACGGTGTAGCAAACGATCCAAATTGTATTTCTCCTTACATGTAATCATTGAGATAATGATGTATGCAAGAATTGCCAAAACCATTCCGATAAAGTTAAGCTCAATTGAATTTACAGGGAATTTTTCTGCAAATAATTTCAGAGCTGCCTCTCTGCCATTCTCTGCGGCACCACAGCTCCAGTCAATCCATGGCATAAAAGGAGCAGAACACTTAACAAAGAAATCATACATACCCTCTTGCCATCCATGATTTACAAGGAATGGATGTATGCTTGATGCCCAAGTGCGTTGTACAATCAAACCAAGTGTGGAGAAACCACTGCCAAAGATAAGTGCACCCCATGCACCTGCTGTTGTACCAACTCGTGTATACAAACCACCTAACATAATAGGACCAGCTGCAGCCACCCAAATACCTGTCATAATCTGTAAGAACATATTGATATAATCAAGCTGAGTAAAGAACAGTGCAACTACCCAGAAGAAAATAATTACGCCAACTGTACCTATTTTCAAATACTTAATATGCTCCTCGACAGTAAGCTGTCGCTTCTTTAATGGGATTACCAAGTCCTGAATAATTGTGCTAGATGCATTAAATATGCGTGAATCATCTGTAGAAACAAGAAGCATAAGCATAAGCAAAGTAAACAGAGCAATCAATGCAGGAGGGAATTTATTCTTTAGCACTACTGGCATCATCATCTGATTATAAGTTGTGCGGAATTTTTGTACTTTCTCTGCATCTGCTGTTGCAATTTCTGAACCAGATGCTATTGCTGCTTCGTTAGCAAGTTTTAATTGCTCACGCACTGTTTCAAAAATAATTGTATCGCGATTATTCTGCTGAGAATATGGAGTATCAGGTGTTGCTGCAGGGATATATGTCAACTCTGATACAGCGCTTGCTAATTGCTTTTGGAATGGCTTATCATTTTGGAATACCTCTTCTGCAACCTTATTTACAAGATTTTCACGAACAAACTTAGATTCTCCATCAAATCTGCTTCCATTCATAAATACGATTACATAGATACCAATTACTGTCATCATGGTCCATGCAAAGCCACTACGCCAAGTACCAAGAATACCTGCCATCTTTTGCTCATGTGGATTCTTTGCTGAGGTTGATGTATCATTTCCTATCCATGCTGGACGTCCAATCACAGATGACATCAATACCACAAAAACAGAGAACAAGTTAAAATCGCGTAGCTTAGACACATCGAACGGATTTAGGAAGCTTTCACCAGATGCCCTATTAATCATAACAGGTTGAACATCGGTAAACCAAGAGATTTCTGTAAGAATAAATATTGTGAAGACAACGAAGATTGGGTAGCTCATAATACCCTGGATACAGTCTGTAATGAGCAATGAGATACGTCCAGCCGGCCAAATAATAGATAATGCAAAAAGCAAGCAAACTGTAACTAGGATTGTATATGTAGGAATAGAACATCCAAAAACTGATACAGAAGTAGGCAGACCCAAGAAATAAATAAAGAATTTCACAGCAATTGCAGGGGCAATTGCATTTGTAATCATCTCTGCTAGGGTACGCACAGTTGCTGCAAAGAATCGAAGAGGTCGGCTATAGCGAATTTCCAGGAATTGTCCCATTGAGAGGCATCGTGTTTGGCGATAACGATATACACAGAAACCTGTCAATGCCATAATGATACCTACTGGTTTATAGAGCTCTTGCCAAAAGCTTAAAGCCATACCGCAGCGATATAGCTGCTCGCACATACCAACAAGTACTAGCACAGAAAGTTGGGTGCTGAGATCACCCACACAAAGAACATAGCGTCCTGCTACACGTCCTGACGCAAGATAATCAGCAATATCTCTTACATAGCGTTTAGAATAAAAAGCCATAAAGATAATTGCTGCTATTGGTATAATCACTATAAGCGAATATAGAAAGTTCATATAAACTCCAATTTTTATAACATACTATACTACAAAAAGTTATGTAGCAAAAAATTAGCAAATTTGAATTATAAAAACAAGAGAAAACAATCTAAAATTCTAAAAGATTATAATATTTGCCCGAATAAGGACAACATAGTAGCAAGATATGGGGGAAATAAATCTAGTGCAATTTACTTTTCATACACTGGATTTTTATAAAAAATTAGCTGTTTTAATTAATATTTCCAGCCACAATACTATGTGACAAAACAGCTAGCGAGGAAGCCAAATCCTCATGGCGCACCTTGACATGATCAGGTGTATGCAAGCAAATTGGAGTAAAGTTCCAAATACCCTTAACTCCCGCAGCAACAAGCTCATTTGCAGCTTGTTGAGAAGCATTAGCAGGGACAGTAATAATGCCTATGCTAGCATTTAAACTAGCAACCATTTCTGGTAATTTATCCATTGAATAAACAGGCACACCAGAAACCATTTCTGGTAAATCATTGCGTGTATCAAAAGCAGCAACAATCTTAAATCCATGCTTCAAAAAGCCTGGATAACCTAGTAGTGCAGAGCCTAAACGCCCTACACCTACTAGAATTGCATTCATCTCTAAATTCCAGCCCAATAAACGCTGGATTGCAAGAATCAGTGCATTTACAGGGAAACCAATGCGAGGCTTACCACTGACACCAGTACCTGCTAAATCCTTACGTACAACGATTGGATCAAGCATTAACTGGTGTGCAATAACAGCGGCAGATGCAAAGGACTCACCCTTTTCTTGCATCTGACGCAATAGGCGCAAATACTGTGGCAATCGCTTAATTGTGCGATTGCTAAAGTCTTGCGCTGTTTGAATGGTTCCTGAGGCTGCATTAGCAGCCTTAGGACGCTTCGCTTTTCTTCCCATAATTAATATGTTGAGATATAATTATACGCGCTTAAATAGAGCGCATGCGTTATGACCACCAAAGCCAAGTGAGTTGTTCAAGCAGAAATCAATCTTTCTCTCACGAGCTGCATTTGGTGTGTAGTCCAAATCACAATCAGGATCTGGGTTCTGGTAGTTGATTGTTGGAGGGATTACGCCATTCTTGATTGCAAGTGCGCAAACAACAGACTCGATAGCACCAGCTGCACCAAGCATATGACCTGTCATAGACTTAGAAGAAGAAACAGATACCTTACGAGCATTATCCTCACCTAGAGCCTTCTTGATTGCTGCTGTCTCGATGCGGTCATTCATTGGTGTTGAAGTACCATGAGCATTAACATAGCCAATCTGATCTGGGTTAACACCAGCAGACTCCATAGAGAAGATCATTGCTTGTGCTCCACCTTCGCCGCCCTCAGCTGGAGCAGTCATGTGGTATGCATCGCAAGTAGCACCGAAGCCACCAACCTCAGCATAAATCTTAGCACCACGCTTTACAGCATGCTCGTACTCTTCAAGTACTAGAACTGCAGCACCCTCACCCATGATAAAGCCATTACGCTCCTTATCAAATGGGCGGCAAGCATGTGCAGGATCTTCATTTGTTGTTGAAAGAGCGTGCATTGCAGCAAATCCAGCAATAGAAATTGGGCTAACAGCTGCCTCAGCACCACCAGCTAGCATTACATCTGCCTCACCGTACTTAATAGCCTTCATTGCTTCACCGATGCTATGCAAACCTGTTGCGCAAGCAGAAACTACTGCGTAGTTAGGACCCTTTAGACCATGCTCAATTGCAACCATACCAGAAGCGATGTTTACGATAATCTGAGGAATGCAGAAAGGAGAAACACGGCGTGCACCACGCTCTGCAAGAACCATAACTTCCTTCTCTGTTGTTGAAATACCACCAACACCAGATGATACGATACAACCACAACGCCATGGATTTTCTGCAGAGAAGTTAACACCGCTATCCTGTACTGCCAAACGAGAAGCAGCAATAGCATAATGTGTATATGGATCCATACGACGCTGTTGCTTTGGATCGATAAATGCATTAGCATCGAATTCCTTTACCTCAGCAGCTATTTTTACAGGGAAATCTGTAGCATCAAATTTTGTAATTGTGCCAATTCCGTTTGTACCCTCTACAAGGCGATTCCAAAATGTATTTAATTCACAGCCTAGAGGTGATACAACACCCATACCGGTTATTACTACGCGTTTCATTTTATTAATTCCTTAAATCTATTCTTTTACTTTCAGTGATTGTTTCTTTGCCCAGCATCACTGCATTACCGGGAAATTGAGATGGAGGCAGAGTACAAATAACGTACCCTGCTCCAAAATAATAATTACCTAAAAGGTAATAGCTTTAAAGCTAAATTATAGCTCCTCAGCAACACCCTTTGACTTTAGGTACTCAACGATTGCGCCTAGGCTCTTTAGAGAAGCTGTATCCTCTTCTGGGATAGAAGCGCCGTCGATCATGCTACCGAACTCGTCCTCAATCTTCATTACTAGCTCAGCTAGGTCAAGAGAGTCTGCACCAAGGTCATTGATGAAGTCTGCTGCTGGAGTTACTTCCTCTGCGCCACGGTTTAGAGTTTCGCAGATAATTGTCTTTACTTTTTCTTCTAGTGTCATGGTAATTGTCCTTGACTTGTTTAGTTGTTATTGTTAGTTGCGAATTTACGCATTAGCGCAAAAATTCAGCGGAAATTGTTTTTTTATCGTATATAGCTTTTGGCTTATGGCATTAGCATACCGCCGTTAACACTGATAACCTGACCAGTAACATAAGCAGCAGAATCACTTGCTAGGAATGCTACAGCATTTGCAACATCCTCTACCTCACCGAACTTACCCATTGGGATTGCTGAAAGCATACGGTTCTTAACATCGTCTGTTAGAACATCTGTCATCTTTGACTTAATAAAGCCAGGAGCAACAGCATTAACGCGAACACCGCGAGCACCTAGCTCACGAGCTGCTGACTTTGTTAGTGCTACAAGACCACCCTTAGATGCAGAATAGTTGCACTGACCAGCATTACCCATTAGGCCAACAACTGATGCAATATTAACGATAGAACCCTTGCGAGCACGTAGCATATGACGTGAAACAGCCTTAGTCATTAGGAATGCGCCCTTGAGGTTGATATCTAGAACAGAATCCCAATCCTCTTCAGTCATACGCATTAGCAGACCATCGCGTGTGATACCTGCATTATTTACGCAAATATCAATTGCTCCAAATTGCTTAATAATTGCTTCTACACCAGCATCAATGCTTGCACCTTCTGCAACATTGATTTCCATAGCTACTGCATTTGCGCCCAAAGCTTTGACAGACTCAACTGTCTCCTCGCACCACTCAGCTTTAACATCGCATACAACGATATTCTCTACGCCATCCTTAGCTAGCTTCTCGCAAATTGCTCTACCGATACCACGTGCAGAGCCTGTAACAATTGCTGTACTCATTTTCAAATACCTTTCGAACTTAATGTTTAAATTTCTAATTAATTATAGTGCTTCAGCTGTTGCTGTTGCCTGAGCAGCTGTACCTACATTGAATAGAGCTGCTGCTGGAGCAATACGCTTAATCATACCAGTCAATACACGACCTGGGCCAAACTCAACAAACTTTGTTGCACCATCTGCAACCAAAGCCTCAATGTTCTGCTGCCAGCGAACGCTGCCACAAATCTGCTGAAGCATTGCCTGCTTAATCTCATCAGCTGTGCCATGATATTTTCCTGTAAAGTTTGACATAACAGGAACTACTGGTGCATTGATATTTGCTGTTGCAAGAACATCAGCAAGCTTCTCTGCTGCTGGAGCCATAAACTTTGAGTGATATGCACCTGCTACCTGAAGAACCATTGCACGAGCACCCTTTGTAGCTGCAAGAGCTTCTGCAGCAGCAACCTGCTCCTTTGTACCAGAGATAACTGTCTGCTCTGCTGTATTGTAGTTAGAAACCTGACAACCTGTCTCTGCTGCGATTTCCTCAGCAACTGCTGCAGGAACGCGTAGGATTGAAACCATACCAGATGGCTCTAGCTCACAAGCTGCCTGCATATAACGGCCACGTGCCTCTAGTAGCTTAACTGTATCTGCAAAAGATACTGCACCAGCTGCCCAAAGAGCTGTCCACTCACCAAGGCTTAGACCTGCCATTGCATCAAAGCTAACCTCTGGCTTAATCTTCTTCAATGCTGTATAGCAAGCTGCACTCATCACAAAAATAGCTGGCTGACAAATATTTGTCTTTGTTAGCTCCTCTGCTGGACCCTCAAAGCAAATATCAGAAAGCTTAAAGCCTAGAATGTCATCTGCCTCTGCAAACAATGCAGCACACTCTGGATGCTCTGCTGCCAAATCCTTACCCATACCAGGAGCCTGTGCGCCCTGACCTGCAAATACTGCTACTTTTTTATCCATAATTTATCTACTCTTTCGATATATCTATTAATCGCTAAAAAATCATCTATTTATGATACTATATTTTTACACCAAATGGAAGCACAAATTCAAAAAAAAATCACATTTTTTTGAATTGTAAAATAGCAATACAAAAACACATAAATTCAAGTTCATTATCTCAAGATAATACTTATGAAATTATTAACAAAAAAACTGTTTATACGAGCCTTGAGCACCACATTTTTATTGAGTAAAAATAGTTTTTATTATATAATATAGTAAAAATAACAAGGAAAGTATTTTTCCGCTTTTTTGAAACATTTATTTTAAGGATTTAACACTATGCTAGGTGCATTTGCCGGAGATATTATTGGCTCCATCTACGAATTTAACAATATAAAAACAAAAGATTTCCCTCTGTTCAGCAATTCTTGCTTTGCAACCGATGATTCTATCATGACTGCTGCCGTTAGTAATGCATTGATAGAATATTTACGTTCTGAGAAAACAATTGATGTACATGCCTCACTTGCAAAAGAAATGCGCAGACTCGGAAATCTATTTCCAAATGGAGGCTACGGAGGCAGCTTCCATCAATGGCTTCGTAATCCACAATGGGGTCCATACAATAGCTATGGAAATGGCTCAGCAATGCGCGTAAGTGCAGCTGGCTGGCTTGGCAACTCAATTGAAGAAGTTACTGAACTGGCAACATATAGTGCAGAAGTAACACATAACCACCCAGAAGGAATTAAAGGAGCTGTTGCCACTGCTGTTTGTATCTATTTAGCAAAGCAAAAGCTTCCTAAAGAAGAAATTCGTGAATATATAACAAAGAATTTCTACAATCTGGATTTTACGCTTGATGAAATTCGTGACAGTTACATGTTTAACGAAATCTGTCAAGACACTGTGCCACAAGCAATTGAAGCATTCCTTGAAGGAAATGATTTTGAGGATGCAATCCGTAATGCAATCTCCATTGGTGGCGATAGTGACACTATTGCTGCTATTACAGGCAGTATTGCAGAAGCTTATTGGGGCGTCCCAGAAGAAATCAAAAAATATGTTCTCTTCTTCCTTCCTATTGAATTGGCTAGCGCTTACTCAGAATTCAAATTCTACCTAAAAGAAGTTGCCGATAAAAACGAGAAAAATATCGAGGAAGACGATAATATTATTCAAGAAGATGCTATAATCGAGGACAATATTGCTTTGGAGGAATAATATATGCCTATAACCAAAAGCCTAGAGGACTATTTAGAGGCTATACATTGCCTTATTCAAGAAACAGGCAGTGCTCATGTTGCAGAAATAGCAAAAAATGTTGGCGTAAAAATGCCATCAGTAAATAATGCAGTCAAAGAATTGGCAAAGCTCGGACTTGCTTCATACGAAAAGTACCACTCTGTAACTTTGACTGACGCAGGTCAAGCTGCTGCTATCTCTATTTATGAGCGCCACCAAATGCTAACAAAATTTCTTATACAAATCGGTGTACCAGAAGAAAATGCCGATGAAGATGCATGTGCTATGGAGCATATTCTAAGCACAACTACTATCGATTGCATAAAAAAGTTTGTTGCAAAGCAATAATGCAATTTATACCGCAATGGTAATCTCTGCCCAATAGCATCATAATAAAAAAAATCTAAATATTTAGACATATTTGTGTTCGGAATAGTTAGTATTAAGCATACGGAGGAATAACATATGTTAGATTTAAGATTTTATGGAGCCGCTCAAACAACAACTGGCTCAATGCACATTGTAGAATATGATGGCAAAAAAATTCTTCTTGATTGCGGATTAATTCAAGGAAAACGAAAAGAAGCGTTTGAATTAAACAGGCACTTCCCTTTCGATCCAAGAGAGGTCCATGCACTTATTTTATCCCACTCACATATTGATCATAGTGGCAAAATCCCTGCTTTGGTAAAGCAAGGATTCAGAGGTAAAATCTATGCAACAAGTGCCACTTGTGATCTTTGCGAAGTAATGCTTCGCGACTCTGCTTTTCTACAAGAACGCGATGTTGAATTTGTCAATAAACGCCGTAAAAAGCAAGGCAAAGTCTTATTCGAATCACTCTATGGGCAGGAAGATGTTGATAGAGCTTTAGAGCTATTCACACCTCTTGATTACCACACAGGCGTAGAAATTGCTAAAGGACTTGAACTTAACTTTAATGACGCAGGGCACATCCTAGGTTCTGCTGTCTCTATTTTGGATTATAAACGAGATGGGAAAAATCGTCGTCTGGTATTTACAGGAGACTTAGGTCAAAAGGACACCCCTCTACTTCGTGACCCAGAGCCTGTCCCAGACACAGATATTCTCATTACAGAAAGCACTTATGGTGACCGCGACCATCCATCACGAGAAAATATTAAAGGCCGCCTTAAAGATTATATTACTTTTATCTATCAACATGGGTCAAAACTAATTATACCTGCATTTAGTGTTGGACGTACTCAGCAATTATTATACATTTTGAATGGGCTCGTTGAATCTCATGCTATTCCTCCTGTCCCTGTGTTTGTAGACAGTCCGCTTTCAAAGAAAGCAACGGAAATTACAGAGCACCACCAAGAATGCTACAACAACAATCTCATTGGTGATTTATTAAAGGGAGACGATCCATTCAGCTTCCCTGGTCTTAACTACACTAATACAGTAGAAGACTCAATGAAGCTAAATGATGCAAAAGGTCCTATGATTATCATCTCTGCATCAGGAATGTGCGAAGGTGGTCGCATACTACACCATCTACGCAACAGCATCAGTAATCCATTAAACATCATACTAATTACAGGCTTCCAAGCTGAAAATACACTTGGCAGACGCATTGTGGATCAAAATCCTATCATCAAAATATTTGGTGAAGAGCATGAGCTGCGTAGTACAGTATTTACAATCAATGGATTGTCTGGACACGCAGACCGTAAAGGCCTATGTGATTATGCGGCAACACTTGGAAATGTGGAGAAAGCATTTTGTGTACATGGAGAAAAGCAATATTGTGAAGCACATGTAAAATCCTTACGTGAGCTAGGCATTCCTAATGTACACATGCCTGTGCAAGGTCAATTATTTAGAAATGTATAAAGCCAAATAACCTGCAAAAACGCTCACTGATTATTGCAGAATTTTCCATGCTTTAAGAAATGGGCAGTATTTTTCATAGCAACACTATCTTTCATCATAAAAGTATGATTCAATGGTAGTACAAGTTGCTCTGCTGCTCCATCTACCCACGTATTGGCAACCGTTACCTTTCCATCATTTTTACCAGGCAACATGAGTCCTAATGCTCCTTTTAATGTGCCAGCAATTATGCCACAATGAAAATTAATTGGAGGAAGGCTTTTAGGAAGGCTTTTTCGTGATGTACCTAACTCCTTTGCAGGTTTACCCCAAATCTGTGAGAATAACGGAAGCCATGAAAAATGATCTATATGCTGACACCCCTTATTAGGAGGGCCATACATAACCACATTTCCCATATTAGGTGGCACATTATCTTTGAATGCATTTCGAAGAATGATGCCACCTAAAGAATGAGTTACAAAATGCACCTTAGGCGCAGCTGCAATAATTGGAGAAAGTGCATCAAAGAGTTCATTGGTAATTTGGTTAACTGTTTTTGTTGATTCGTATGAACAAAGCACGATATTGTATCCGTATTCAGCAAGAAAATTACCTAATCTACGCATACTATACCCTGTACGCATCATTCCATGAATTAGAATAATTGTTTCCTTTGTTGTGTCTGCTTCTCCGGAAACAAGAGGCAATGGTGGACGAATTTGCTTCATAAATCAATAAGACAAAATCAATTTATAACAAGATAAGGGGGCTCTTGCAAAACTCAATGTTTTGTGGCAGCCCCTTTTTGTTTACTTTCTCGGACCCATAAATTTATCACCGTTTAAGTGTATCATATGGTCGGGCATATCTGATAACCAGACTTCAGTTTCCCAAGCAAGTTCCTCGGCAAACTTTTTGAAGGTCTTAACATCCGGAAATGCAGTCACATAGATTTTACCGCTTTTTACATTTGCGGTCATTTCCTCGATTTCAAGTATTCGCTTTGGTGACATTGGACCAACAGATGTAACGGATTCAATAAAATAAATCCAATCCACATCCTCACGATATAAAACAACATCTGGCATTTTATCGTGCAAAGTAATTTCAAAACCCAACGATGCGAGTTTTTCTATATTTTTAACAAGGTCTTTTTCGGTTGTATCACCAACATAAAGACATTCACTGTTAGGTGCAAATCTGGGAGCAAATTCCTCAATGATTGCCTTTTGCAATTCATTATGAGCACCAGGAGAAAATGTGAAATCAGCACCGTTAATTTTAACAAACATCTTTTCCATCTGCTTTTTGGATGAATACATATCAATCAAACTTTCGTGATTGCTTTTGAACTGCTCCAATTTTGCATTCCATTCAGCAGTATTAAAGCAGTGAATGAGGTCCAGAGTTTCCTCTGTAATGCGATAACGATAGTTTGGCGAATTTGTTGCCATTCCGTTATCCTCTGTCAAGGCAGCATTGCGGAACTGGTGCATTGCTTGTTTGCGGAATGTTTCTCTGCTATTCTCGGCATATGTAACATCATAAGATGCTTTGGTGAATTGCAAAATATCATGGATGCGAATCCACTCATTTGTTGCATCGCTCCAAGCAGTATCAGGTCCAACATTCAGCATTGCCAAAAGTGAATAACAACACAAATCCGCTTGTTGTCTTACTGGCATACCCAATGCAATTAAAATTTTTCTTGCGTCATCAATTTTACTCATTCAATAGCACTCCCAAAATCTTATCACAAACACTCACGGACAGGTCATTTGCATCCATAAGTGCAGAACCAAGTTTTTCAATTTCATCCAACGGTGGTACAGGCATAGCATTGACCTCTGTTGAATTGACCTGTGTTGAACCGTTCAAAATTCTATAATACTGGTCATATATCGTAGAATTGAAAATTACATACAGCCCATAGACCAATTTTTCGCTCATATCAAAATTTACACCTTCAACAAAATTCACTTTGTTTTGAGTGCTGATGCTGTCATATTCTAGTAATATATCGGAAAGATACACACCACATTGTAACCGCCGTTTTTCCTCTTTGGCCGTAAATCTTTTAACTAAAAGATAGTTTTTGTTTCTCTGTATCAAACCAGATTTTTCAGTGGTGATATATTGAAAATCCTTGTCAATAGGAAAAACAACCTTGCCATTTTTGATGTGTTGAGCATAAAGTAACGGAACGGCATCCTGTTCTGGTTCGTTCCTTAAATACTCCCTACTGCGAAAATCAACAGTTATGCCGGTTCGCATTTTTAATCCAATGGTGAGCAGTGTATTATTCCATCTGTTCAAAGATTGCAATACTTTGAGCTCATCATCGGTTGTTACCAGATAAACATATTTTTCAGCACCCACAACAATAGTTGAATACGGTACCTCAATAGTGCTGATATTATTAAAATCACTGTTAGAGTTTGAACTGGTGATTTTGATATTGTTCTGTGTTCTGGATTTATCCACCTTTATGATGATGGTTTCCTGTAAAACACTTTCCTTTTCAAAAACTTTGTCCCTGCTCACAAACAGGTGAATTTGTTTCAGTGTACCATCTTTGAAAAGGTAATCCCTAAATCGTTGAAAATATGCACCAGAGGTCCAAGAACGAGGAATAATGAAAACCAGTTCACCATCTGCATCCAGATTATACAAACCCATTGCAGTGAAAAGGAAATACAGGTTCGGAGCCCCATAGCACACACTTGGCATGCTTACGGCCTCGATAGCATCTTTCATAATCTTTTTGTATGGTGGGTTACTAATAACCCAGTCATATTTTGGAGCATTGTTATTATCGGCATTGAAATCATCACTCTGGGATGTGAGATAGTTTTTCTCTATAATATCAAAATCAACAGGAACAACTGAATTTGCCTTTATATAGGCAAGGTTGTTTTTTAATATCGGCAAAACATCCTCACTGGTTTCATAGCACGTAACAGTGATATGCTTAACAGTGGAATCGCCTTGTAATCGCTCAATAACCGCAGCGGTTAAGATACCAGAACCAGAACCAGGGTCAAGGATGGAAAGGTTTTCTTTTTTAGGAGCAACAAACATTGATGCCATATAACGTGCAGTTTCCACGGATGTAAAAAACTGTCCTATTGCTTTTCTTTTCTCTTTTGGCATACCTTCCAAGTATTTGAGAGTTTCCTCAAATACATTGTCAATCAATGTTTTACTCATCGCTTTTCACTCTCTTTGCATAGACACAAAAATACACGATATATTATACCATAACAGCCTTTTTAATTCAAACAGCCCATTATCGCATGATGACTTATAGAGGCAAGCGTGTATTTATTTGCTCCTCATACCAAGCATCAGGATGCAACTTTACCACATATCTGTGAGGACCATTTGCATCCTCAACAAATGAGCAAATCCCTGTTCCCTTTTCTGCAAATGCTCTACCGCATACAGTGCGATAGCCTGCTTTTTCTGGATCGCCAACAACAGCTAGAAGTGCTGTCATTGGATCCCATGAAGAGCGCCCACCCTCACATCTGTAATCAATCAAAGCCTTACGAAGTGGATCATCTTCAGGAATATTACCTCCAGTATGAACTGAATCTCCGACCTCCCAGCCTAAGAAGGTTATCGGAGTTGGCCAATTTGCACACATACGGTGAGCACCTGAAATAGAACGAGCATTAGCCACGAAATTATATTCGCGAGGATTTACACCATCCCAGCGGCCGCCCATATCCCACAAATGAGCAACCTTCTCCTTTACAAGCTCCATACCATTTAAAGGCGAAATATCATCGGCTTCGCTCTCAAGCAAATCTGCAAGCACCTGTGTAAAACCTATTGCCACGATTTCTACCTTATCAGAAGATGTAGCAAGCATTCTTCTATAAGCACGAACAGCAGGCTCAGCATCTGTTTCTGTAGCATATTTTGATTTAAAATTGTCAACCATACGCTTCTGATATGCTCCTTCATCATCAAAATCCTTTGCATTAAAATCCATACCAATTGGAATATCAATGCCAGATAGAAGCAAAAATGCATCTAATGAGCGTACAGAATATGGACGACAATCATTGATAATGCAACCAATAAAATTTATTTCTCCACTTTTATGTGCATTTGCTAACAAGCGTGCTGCGACAACATCATCGCAATCTCCACCCCAGTCTGTATCTAAAATTATATTTTTCATATCTTTCACCGACAAGAACCAAATTACATCAATATTAAAGCTTTATTAGCTTTCCATTAGAAAGTGCTGATTTTGTTTCAAGTAATAGTACACGGATAGTTTCGCGTGTACTCTCAATAGAAGCTACCTCAGGACGTGTATTTGTTTTGACGCATTTTGCAAAATATGCGATCTCATTAAAATACATATTGTCGTTCTTAGGATTTAGTGTCTTCAATGGTTTATCTGCCTCATAAATGATTACATCGCCACCATCTGTTCTAACTGTTGCCTTTTCAAAGACAGCAGCCATACCACACTGCCAGCCACCACGAGCCCATGAGCTCTCTGCATCAACAATTGGTCCATCCTTATAAATTAGATTTGCACCTAAATCATCAACACCACCGCTGACAACAACAGCACCTCTTGCACGAAGGCTGTCTGGCTTACCTAGCATATACATTACGAAGTCAATGTCATGAATATGCAAATCCATCAATGCACCACCAGAGCGTGTTACATCACGGAACCAGCCTTCTGGAAAACCACCCATACGATGAAGTGAAAAGCGTAATAGCTTGCCATACTTTCCATTTTCATAGAATTTGCGAATCATATTAAAAGAATCACTGAAGCGTAGGCACTGAGCAATCATCAATAGCTTGCCTGTATCGTATGAAGTCTTAATCATTTTATCACAATCCTTCGTATTCAAAGCCATTGGCTTTTCACAAAGAACATTGAAACCATCCTTCATTGCACGGCATGAATATTCGCAATGTAAATCAGAAGGCAAGCAAATATCAATATAATCAAGATCTGGCTCACCAGCGATTAGCTCTTCGTATGATGTATAGCAGCGCAATGCATTTACATCTGCCTTACCACTATCGCCAAAATTTAAGGCAACATTTTCCATTGTAAATTTAGATGGATCAATATCGCATAATGCTACAAGCTTTACATTTTTCTGCTTCTCGTACTGAGCTGCGTGGCAGTGTCCCATACCACCAAAACCTAAAATTGCTGCCTTTAATTTCTTTGTTGCCATAATAATTCCTTTAGCAAATTGTTTGATTAAATCTTACTATCAAAGTTAATGATAAGAATTTTACTTTATTGATTTATATTTTACAACTACTATTTGTCATAAACAAATATTAAACCCCAAAAACTTTTTTGCTATGGGATAATAAAGCATATGGGCTACACCACATCGTGCAGCCCACAACAAAATAGTTCTTTACGCTATGCTCTTTCGCAAGCATCAATGCAATTTTTCATAAATTGCTGATATAGCTCATCACCTAAATCACAATGACCCTTGCCTGGAACAACTGTGAATGAAATATCTTGCTGCAACTCTGTCATTGCTGCAACAAATTTACGTGAATGGCTATCTATATTCACTGCCTTATCTTCATCACAATGATAAACGTGATATTTTACTCGTGGCATTGTTGGTGCAAGATGCAATGGAGAATGCTTTTCCAATGCCTCTGTCATTGTGCCTTCTTCATTGAAAAATGCACTGTAAAGTGTGCGTGGAAGATCTGGGCGCTCTGTAAAATGAAATACCATATCGCATACAGGGCAATTTGCTACACATGCCACAGGTGTACGCTTTGCATAACGTGTATAAACAAGTGCAGACTGACCTCCCATGCTTCCTCCTGAAGCTACAACTGGTGTTGTCTCTGGAAGCTTATATTGCTCAAAAAGCACATCTAGAATTTCATCAGTGTATGTAACTGCTTGCTTATTCATCCATGCCCATGGATTGTTATATGGAACAACAAATATTATATTGTGCTCTGCATATTGCTGTGCTGTATAAGTATCCTCTGAAAACATGTGCTGACCGCCCAATCCAAAGAAATCAACAACTATTCCCTTAATTGGTCCCTTGCAAAGCTTATCGTTGCAATAAGTAAAATTTCTTAGATTTTCGTATGTAATTATTTTTTCCATATTTTCACCTTATTTTAATTACCCGATGTGATTGAGGCATAAAGCATATCTGCTTGTGCCTCATGTGGAACAACTGAAATCAGACGCCCAACATCATTAGATGAGCAGCCAGAAATTCGTACCTCTAAATATTCGCTTGTCCAGCCTCTGCCTACTCCATTTTCATCAACGCGCTCAACAAGCACCTCAACTGACTTACCAACGAAGTTGGTTACAAATTCGCGACGCTTTCTCTCGCCTATGGCGATAAGCTTCTTTGCACGATTACGTCGCACATCCATAGGCACAGAATGTGGCAGGGTGGCTGCAGGTGTGCCTGGGCGCTCGCTATATGGGAACACGTGTAAATTGCTAAATGGAAATTTCTCTACTATTTCAACTGTATCAGCAAAATCCTGCTCTGTTTCTCCTGGGAAGCCTGTAATAATGTCGCTTCCCAAACCTATTTGTGGCAGGGTCTCCAATGCTGCCTCAACCACCTCACAATATTGCTCGCGTGTGTAGTGTCGGCGCATAAGCTTGAGAATATTATTTGAACCACTTTGGAGTGGATAATGAAGTGTTTGGCAAAGCTTTGCCGAAGAATCCGCCATTAGCTCTATAAGCTCACGCTCTGTTGTGCGAGGCTCTATTGAGCCGAGTCGTATGCGTCCTACGCGACTATCTGCTGCCACACGCTTAATGAGACCGCACAAATTTAATCCATCTGCATGCCAACAAATTGTGTTCACGCCCGTTAGGACAAGCTCACGAAAGCCCTTTGAGATGAGCATATCGCATTCTGCAAGAATGTCATCTACACCACGGCTGCGTGGCTCGCCACGTGCATCAGGCACAATGCAATAGGCGCAACGAAAATTACAGCCGTCCTGAATTTTTATTGAGGCACGCGTAGAGGCAAAGCTTGGCATATACTCGCCCTCTACGGCACCATGCGTAAGTGCATAGAGTATGCGATCTGCAATTGCATTTGCTTCTTCATTAGAGCCATGACGTACCTCACCAAGAGAATTAGCTACAACTGCGGCTGCACCATTTGCCTCAAATTCATGTGTTTTATCTGTGCTTGCAGCGCAGCCAGACACAATTACTCCACGCACACCTGCACGAAGATAGCCACGCACAAGGCGCTGCGCCTCACGCTGTGCCTGAGCAGTAATTGTGCAGGTATGAATAATCACATAATCTGGTGTTGCGGCAGGGTCTGTTACAAAGCAATAGCCAATACGCTCGAGAGCACCTTGAATAAATGCACCCTCTGCATGATTTAGGCGGCAGCCCATAATTTTAAGTTGAATTATTGCCTTCATTACTACCCTGCAATTTCTATAAATAAAGCAGCTCTACCACAATATAAAAGCGATAGAGCTGTCATAATACAAACTATAAAAATTTGTTATTTACACATGCGAGAAGAAATAGATTCTATAAATAAATTATTTACCCAAACCTATTCTTCTACGCAAATGTTTATCACCTTATGCCATCTCTACAACGATAGAGGTCTCTGCTGTCATCTTGCACTCGCAAACGAAGTTGCCTTCGATTGCTTCGCCATTAACAGTAACAGCCTTAACTGTTGAGCCATTGCCCTTAACCTCTACGTTAAGCACCTTGCCACGGAACATACGAGTTAGCTTGAAGCCATCCCACTCTGCAGGGATGCGTGGAGCAAGCTTAATACCTGTATACTCACGGCGTACACCTAGCAACTCATCAAGCAAATTGTTGTAGAACCAAGAGATTGAGCCTGTAATCCAGTTAAACTCCATCTTGTATGGGCTGTTGCGGTGCTCTGGACCAAAGTAGCAGTTACCATAAACAAAGCGTGGATTATTTTCCTTTAGCTCACCCTCGCCAAATGCTGGTGTTGCATCCTGATAAAGCTTCCATGCACGAGCAATCTCGTTGTTGCGAAGCAATGCCAATACCATCCATGAGTTACCATGTGAGTAGATTGTAGCATTCTCGCAGATACCTGGCTCCATAGCTGTAACACGGCCGATCACTGGATCAAATGTCTTGTATGCAGAAGCCATTAGCTGATAGCCAAGAGGTGTCTTTAGCTTTTCATCAATTGATGCAAAGATTTTTGCACGGCGCTCTTCGTTTGCTACACCGCTAATCATTGACCAGCTCTGTACGTTCAAATAGATAAAGCCCTCACTGCACTTGCTTGAGCCGATTGCGTTACCATCGTCATCAAAGCCACGTACATACCAATTGCCATCCCAAGCATGCTCATTGATTGCTGCGCTGATAGCATCATAACGAGCTGCGTAATCTGCTACAGCTGCATCATCACCCTGCCACTTGCATAGCTCCTGCATCTGCTTTAGTGCCTCTGCATAAGCCATTGACAGCCATACAGACTCACCCTTACCGCCCTTACCAATACCAGTAAGAGAATCATTCCAGTCACCGAACTTGATTAGAAGCAGCTTGTGTACGCCCTTATTGCGCTCTAGGAAGTCAAGTGCGCGGCGAATGTGGCCAAGAACTGTATCCTCGCCCTTGTCATAGAAAGGAACAACGATATTCAAGAAATCGCTATCGCCAGTCTCACGCAAATATGCTGTTAAAGAGAATACAAGCCACAATGCTGAGTCTGAATATTCCTTTGTATCAATTGGATTCCAGCCACGTAGTGCAAGACCTGACTCATACTGATACTTGAATGCCTCAAGAAGAATTTCACGAGAGCGCTCTGGCATGAATGAAGAAACGCCCATACCATGCTGTACGATATCGCGATAGCCCATCCAACCCCAGCGGCACCACTCAGCACCAAAGCGAGCCTGCTGCTTGTGCCATGCATTGAACATTGCGTTAAACATTGCATCAGGAGTCTCAACTGAGTTATGAGCAAACATCTCACGCTTCTCTGCAAGCATATCCTCCCATGCTGCTTCAACATTTGCCAATGCGCGTGTCTTCTGCTCTGCTGCATGCTCAACAGAATCAGTTACACCAAAGATAAGATTTAGCTTCTTCTCGCCTTCAACCTTACCTAGGTTAAACTGAACAGCTGCAATTGTTGAATCAGAGCTACCGATAGAACCAGAGCACTTGCCTTCGATTACAGCACGTGGCTCATTCAAAGCATTATACTGACCAACAAAGAAATCCTTGCTGCCATCAAAGCCATCAATCTTAACATCAGCAGCTAGGAAGCCTGTCTGGAAATTATGTGGTGTAACAAATGGGTGCTTAACAAATACCATCATGTTATTTGCTGCATCTAGCTGAGAATTACGGTAGAACATATCACCGTAAGAATTAAAGCCCCACATATACTTGAAGGAAATCTGTGTATAAACAAATACATTCAAATCGCGAGGAGTAGCTGTATTCAAAGTAATTGTCCAATACTCAGCTGCCTCATCACCACGAGGAGCAAAAATGCGATAAGAAGCATCTACGCCATTTGTTGAGTTTTCAATGATTGTGTAGCCAATACCATGACGGCAAGTAAATTTGTCATACTTTGCCTTAACTGGCTCCCAGCCTACATTCCAGAACTTGCCTGTCTCGTTATCACGGATATAGATAAGGCGATTCATAAATGTATCGCGACCAAATACGTCAAAATCGCAGATAC
>JAGCJJ010000054.1 GCA_017648065.1 Kiritimatiellia bacterium
ATGCAAGAGCGATATCTTTTTTTGTTAATTTATTTTTCATTTTGTATAATTCTCTTATTGTTAATTAACATTTATATATTAAACTATAAATTCTTTAGCATATCAGCAATTTGTGCTGCAACTGTCTCTACTGGTAATAATGAAGACTCGCCTGTCTTACGAACGCAAACTTCAACACCACCCTGCTGGAGAGAACGATTTCCTACAACTACACGAATTGTGAAGCCGATTAGGTCTGCATCCTTAAACTTAACGCCAGGACGCTCGTCTCTGTCATCAACGAATACATCAATGCCACGATCCTCAAGCTCCTTAACAAGCTTATCTGCAGCTTCTGCACACTCAGGTGACTTAGCTGCATCAAGTGGTAGTACCACTACCTGGCAAGGTGCTACAGATGCTGGCCATATGATGCCATCCTTATCAAAATTCTGCTCAATAACAGCCTGTACAGTACGAGTAACACCAATACCATAGCAGCCCATTATCATAATGTTGCTCTGCTTCTCACTGTCTAGGAATGTAGAATCAAATGCCTTTGTATACTTTGTTCCTAGCTTGAATACATGACCAACCTCAATACCACGTGCGATACGTAGTGTTGCGCCACATACTGGACAGCAATCGCCCTCAACTACTGTGGCAATGTCTGCCCAAGCAGTAATTGTTGCTTGCTTCTCTAAATCTACATGCTTGATGTGGAAGCCTTCCTTATTGGCACCAACAACAACATTCTTTGCTCCTCTTAGACCAACGTCTGCGTAAACAGGAATGTTAACATTGATTGGGCCGATAGAACCAAATGGACCAGCAACCTTTTCAGCTGTTTCATCATCTGCCAATTCAAGCTCCATGCAGCCAAGGAAGCGGCGTAGCTTGCACTCGTTAAGCTCACGTGTACCCTCAACGATAGCCATTACAGGCTTACCATCTGCAATGTAAACTAAACTCTTTACAATCTGATTATCTGGCACACCAACTGCAGCTGCTGATTCAGAAACTGTGTGTGCACCTGGTGTAGGAACCTCCTCAGGCTCGCCAGCATACTCATTATAGATTGAGCCAGCAATCTTACGCTCTGCTCTCTCCTGATTTGCTGCATAACCGCAAGCCTCACAGTCAAGGATTCCATCCTCACCTGATGGTGCTAATGCCATAAACTCATGGCTGTGATTACCTCCAATTGCACCTGTATCTGCCTCAACTGGCTTTGCAATCAAACCACAACGCTTGAAAATTCTTACATATGCATCATACATTGCTTGATAGCTTGCATCTGCTGCTTCCATAGAAACATCAAAGCTATAAGCATCCTTCATGATAAATTCCTTAGAGCGCATCAAACCGAAGCGTGGGCGAATCTCATCGCGGAACTTTGTCTGAATCTGATATACTGTGCAAGGAAGCTGACGATATGAGCTAATTTCACGAGTAATGTAATCTGTAACAACCTCCTCGTGTGTAGGGCCTAGCACCATTGTGCGATCCAATCTGTCCTTTAGGCGGAACATTGAAGCACCCATCTGATTTGCTCTGCCACTGCGCTCCCATAGCTCGATTGGCTGCAATGCTGGCATTAGAATTTCCTGAGCACCTGCTGCATCCATTTCTTCACGAACAATATTCTGCACCTTGCGTAATGCTCTATGTCCTAGCGGAGTAAAGATATAAAGTCCTCCAGATAGTTTACGAATAAGCCCAGCGCGAAGCATTAGCTTATGAGAAGGAATTTCTGCCTCCTGAGGATCATCACGAAGTGTTGTTAAAAGTGTTTTAGACCATTTAATTGACATAATTAGCCCCTTAATAAATAAGAAAGTAAATATTAAACCATTTAATCACTATGCATTCAAGTTTTTTTTGGGGTTTTTGGGGTGGTTTTTAGTAGAAATCTAAAAACATAACCAAAAAAGGCTATTTTTTCTCGAAAATACTAATTTTTAAGGGGTGAGAAATAATTTCACCACCTCAATTTATGACTAAAAATTTAATCATATTTATTAGGCAAAACTAGTGAATTTTGGCAATAAAGCTAAGAGCCTGAAATTACACGCGCCTTGCTAGCCTTAATTAAGTATGCAATAGCAAAACATATTAGCATTGGAACATAAAAAATAGGCAATTGTGGCATTAAGGCAAACCCCAATTGCAGATATATCAATGCCGAAATAGTCTGACCAACCGCTTTTCGCCTGTCAGCAGGAGTATGCTCATTTTTTAATGGAGCCAAAACAAGAATCCAACGAACAAACATAAATGCACAAACAATTATTGGCAATAGTCTAAAAGTAGGATGAAACTTTAATACTCCGAGTATTGGTATTAAGCTGACAAGGCCTAACAAATAATAGTGAAATCCCAATCCTGCCTTTGCATTATGCTCATCATACGCTAAATATGTTACCGCTGCAATATACCCTGTCCAACCAAGCATTAAATATAAAATCTCTAATGGGAAAGAAAACTCATACCCTGTCCCAAGCATTGCGCCATAAACAGCAAGAGCACCAGCTAATAAACTCATGCTACGACACAACCCCATTGCCAAAAGACCAATTAGCTTACATTTATTTTTGAATCGATTATAAAACCAAACACAAGCCACAATACCAATAGCACCAAAGCACCATTCCAGCGATAGATTTGCAACAAAGCCAATTACACAAGCAATTACAAGACAAATTGCACGTGCAATCTTTGCTTGATTAAGCGTTATCTCCCCAAGAACAATTGGTCGAGGCGAATTATTCGCAATATCCTCATTCACCCCAACAATGTCATTATCTGCCAGACCATACATGTACAAAAACAATGCGGCAAAAGCTGAAGCAATTATTGGAATACCTAACCATAAACCATTAACATCTGCAAATTTTACAACGCCCGTATTCAATGCAAAGCATAGGACAAATGCAGCTCCAGCTAATGCATCTCCAGGTGCGGTTGGTAAATTTGGCAAACGGAATAGCTTTAGATATGCGTTTTTCATCGTAGTAGTTTTTTATGGCTGACGCAGTTCAATCTTCCAAGGAACTAAATCAAGGCGTGGCTTCCATTTTGGAGACTGAGAATAAAATGCATTTGCATTATCAAAAGCAACCTTTTGAAGTGTTTCCTCAGAATGACCATCTGCCTTCAATTGCTCAAGCACCTTAACTAAGCTTACAGGATCTGAAATACCCCAATCTGCAGAACCACTTACAATAATTCTATCAATTCCATGTTTTTTGATAATTGCACTAGCACGTACCGGATCAAGCTTGGAAATTGGATAAACAGTCAATCCGCACCAGCAATCAGTCTTTGCAAGGGCACGCTCTATTGTATCCTCTGTATTATGGTCGAGATAAATCTTCTTTTGATCTGGCTGGACCTCATCAAAACCACGAAGCACCCATTCCAAGCACTCTGGCTTATTGTAATGAGAAATATGAATAATTACAGGCATATCGCGCTCCTTCGCCATACGTAGCTGACGAGTAAAGCAATAATACTCTGCCTCATTGATATTATTAAAGCCAATCTCTCCCATTGCAACACAACGAGGATGATCTAAATATTCCCCTATTCCATCAAGCACTTCATCAACAAGAGTCTTATTTTCTGCCTCTTTTGGGTTATAGGCAATCGCTGTAAAGTGATCAATTCCAAAGCGCTCGGAACGAGTTGGCTCAAATGTTAAAATATTTTCAAAATAATCAAAGAAAGTACCTGCATAACGACGATGACTACCAAGCCAAAAAGAAGGCTCAACACAAGCTCTAATACCAGCTTCATACATTGCCTGGTAATCATTAGTTGTGCGTGAATACATGTGAATGTGTGGCTCAATAATTGTACGCATAAAATTCTCCTATCGCATCTTAGATGCAAAAACGACTATAGAAATAATTTTTTTTGTTATTATACTAAATTACCTCCATATATAGCAATGCTATTTTCTTTTACAATTTGTTGTTGACATACACATAACGTTTATGATACATTATGCCACGTTTTTGAGGCGTGATAGCCAAGCGGCTAGGCAGAGGACTGCAAATCCTTAGAGATCGGTTCGACTCCGATTCACGCCTCCATTTTTTTACCCTAATGACTTTACGATTTGTCATTAGGTTATTTTTTATTATAGAAAACATTCTTGCGTGCACAAAAAATACGGGTATTTATTCTTAAAATGGCTATTGGGAAAACGTAGCAACTAAGAGTACGAAGTTTGTTTTTACCACAAAATGCACGAAACACACGAAAAGAGAAAAATTTGCAACGTCAAAATTTTGTCTCCATTGTCCCCTACGCTACCTAGTTAAAATAAACATAATAATCGGACGATAAGACGATAAGACTTTTTTATTATCTATTACCTCATCTATTCGTTATTCACTAATCATTATTAACTATACGCTATTCACTATTCCTTATTCACTATTACCTAACTTTATATGCCAGCAAAGAATACGACTGCACCTATCGCTATAAGTGAATATAATGTGGTAAGAGCAACTGTACTTCCTGCAAGTACTGCATCTCCCTTCATCTCTACTGCCATCACATAAGAAGCAACAGCACTAGGACAAGCTAAAAAGATTAATGCAATAAAACGAGCTTCTGCTGATAAGCCAAAAACACAGCTTAATCCTAAACCTATCAATGGGCAAACCACAAGCTTCAAACACGCTGCCACATGTGATAGCTTAATTGAGCTACGTAGTCGCTCAAGTGTAAGAGAACCACCCAATGCAAGCAAAGCGCCCGGTGTAGAAAGATTTCCAATATGCTCAATTGTCTTGTCTATTGATGTTGGGAAGCGTACCTTAAATAACATTAACACAACACCAATCACACAGCCAATAATCAATGGATTTCGCATTACTCCAAACGCTATTTTTTTGAGCTGCATTCCAAATGAAAGCTGATTTGTGTCACCCTGCTCTGATGCAGCAATACTATCTGGCATCAATACAATTACTGCCAAAACATTGTACAAGATAAGACATGGTGCAAGTGTAAGCATTGCCTTACTTGAAAGTGCATCTGCATTAGGTAAATGCATTACCGCAAGCTGTATAACAGGAATACCTACATAAGCATTATTACTACGAAATACAGACTGCGTAAAGGAGCCGCGAGAACGCTTCCCTACACCAAATAATGGCGACCCAAACCATGCAATTCCAGCAATAAGCAGTGTTGTAAGCATCAACACCAAAATCATCCTGCCCCAGCTTGGGTCAAATTCGCAACGCATTATCTTAGACACTAGCAAGCAAGGCAAAGCAACCCAAAAGATTAACCGGTTTAACTCTTTAAAAAATGCCTCTGTGTGAAAGCGTTTGTGTCGCAAAAAAGCACCAACACCAACCATAATGATGATTGGTAAAAGTGTATTAAGAGCAGCAAGCAACTGGTTTACCATTAAAAGAATACCTTAACCTTATCAATAATTCCTTTTAGGAAGATAATTAAGATAATGATTGGTGGGAAAATTGAGCAATACCAACGCAACCACTTAGGATAGCGTACGCCATCGCCTTGGTTTGCTTCTTCAATAAATTTGCTCCAGCCCCAACCCAAACGCATTGTGCAGAAGCAAACAATAAGCAAAGCACCAAATGGAAGCAGAACATTACTTACAATAAAATCTTCTACATCCAATACGCAACTGCCTGCACCAAATGGTTGGAAACAACTCCACTCGTTAAAGCCTAATACACATGGAATTGACAACAATATCATCAATGGGATATTTATAGCGATTACCTTTGAACGCTTTGCCTTAAACACATCTACATTCAAGGCGATAATGTTTTCAAATACCGCAATCAATGTTGATAATGCTGCAAATGCCATAAAAATAAAGAATAAGCTACACCAAATTCTGCCTCCTGGCATTTGTGCAAAAACTGATGGCAATGTGATAAACAATAGGTTTGGTCCTGCCTCTGGGCTTACTCCGAAAGCAAAGCAAGCTGGGAAAATAATTAAGCCACTGATAATTGCTACCATAGTATCTAGAACAACAACCCAAATAGACTCACCAGTCAATGAGCGATTCTTTGCCATGTAACTGCCAAAAATAGCCATAGAACCAATACCTACACTCAAAGAGAAGAAGGACTGTCCCATCGCAGCAACTAAAACATTAAAAATACCTGCATCCATCAATTTTTTAGTGCTTGGCACTAGATAGAACTTCAGACCCTCTTCACCTTCAGGCAAGAAAATAGAATTAACAGCAAGTACACACATCATTATCAACAAGATAAGCATCATGTATTTGGTTATATTTTCTACACCCTTACGAACACCTAAAGAGCAAACACCAAAGCCAATAAGAACAGATATAACCATCCAGAAAGCAAGCTCTTTAGGGGAACTTAAAAATGCGCCAAAAAATTCTTGTGTCTTGGCAGCTGTTGTAAAATCAACAAATGTTCCACAAATAGAATAATAGCAATATGCCAATAACCAGCCAGTGATTACTGTATAGAACATCATCAAAATATAATTACCAGCAATTGAAAATGGTCCATACCAATGCCATTTTGTTCCTGTTGGTTCAAGATTCTTTAATGCAACTGGTAGTGATGCCCTGGCTGCGCGACCAACAGCAAACTCCATAACGATAATTGGCAATCCCAATAGAAGCAAAAACATCAAATAAATTAGAACAAAGATTGCACCACCATATTGTCCTGTAATATAAGGGAATCGCCAAACATTTCCCAATCCAATTGCGCATCCTGCGGACAATAAAATAAAACCTAATCTACTACCTAGTGTTTCTCTTTTCTCTGACATTTTATTTTTCTCTATTGTGCTTTTTATTATTTATATATGAAATTATTTGCTAATTAAAATGAACCAAGAGGCAAATCTAACTGCCCTGATACAATCATCTTTCTTCCCTTTTCAAGAGTTGGGTCAGATGTATCATATACAACAAACTTTACAGATGTAAAGCGTTTTGCAAGATTATCCTTAACAAAATCCAACAATGATGCCACGTTGATTGGGTCATCATCAGAAAATCCAACGCTAATTGGTTTATCAGCACCAACTCGTTCAATAATACCGAAAAGATGATCTATAAAATCAAGAATTGCATACTGCTTACGAACCTCAGATTTTTCAGCCTGAGGGACTTCTGCATTTTTCACAAGCTTAATAAAATCAGGATTTGTTACAGCGTGGTATTTATTTAATGAGAGATAATTATCTAATACCTCTTCATCTGTTCTGGCATTATTTACATCGGCACCATCAAAGCGTACTGTATATCCACGAAGATTTAATATCATCTCCTCTCGCTCTGCTGGTGTAAGAACCTTATTGATAAAAAGTTCTACGCCTTTACGAAGTGTCTCAGGTTGATGGCCGCGAGCAGTAACAATAGCAAAAATACGCCCCTCGATTAAGCTTTTTCTAAAAGTATTAAAACTAGGAGGAACCTTTTCAAGACCTGACTCAACACGCTTAAGGGCTGCCCTTGCATCTGTCAGGAATTTACTTTCCTCATCGTGTGCAAAATCACGAAATTCAACAAATGCGCTTTCCCAATCACCATTTGGCGGACGATAATTGTCAGTATCCTTACGGATAACTGAAAACAGTGCGGTAGAAACAAGATGTGGAACCCAGCGCCCATCAGGAAGTTTACGTTCCAAATGTATATATGTAGGCATATGCAAAATATTATCATCCCAATCAAAGATATAATATTTCAAATCATGAGTTAAAACAGACTCATTATATGGTCGCTCCATAGCTCCTCCACCTACACAAAATATATAAACTAAACCAATTTAATTTAAGTATACAACTGCAAATAGTTTATCAAATGGGATTGGTTTAGTTCAAGTTCTTTATTTTTAACCATAATTAAACCTAAATTTAACTATTAATATCACGAATTCATACGATACAACCCAATCACTATAAAGCTTTGCTTCGCAATATAAAACAAGCACACGCATATTTCAACATGCGTACGCTTTATGCAAAAAATAGTGCTCTATTTAAATAAACTATGATTCGGGTTATTTAATTATAATTGTTGTAGAAAGAAGTTTGTCTCCCCAAAGCAAAAGACGCTTCTCATAATCCTCGCCAACATAATCAGCAGAAAATGTTGTATCTTTATAATTGATTTCACCGGTGGCTGAATATTTTACCCATTGATCACCATATTTGTGAGGAACGTATGTTGTAATTTTCTTATCCAGTTTTCCGTAGAATTCGTAAGAATATCCTCTAGATGGAGGAGGTCCCATAAACCAAACTTCTGATAAATTACCTGGGTACTTGGTCTTAAATACACTTCCTGACAGAGATTCTAAGCAATCATCAAAAACTATTTTCTTTACATTCATTCCAGAAAATGCATTAACTTGAACCTCAATAACACCATTTAGCACTAGCTCATTTATGTTGCCTTCAAATGAATAGCCTCGTAGCTTAATATCGTGACAATCTGCTTCAAAAACAATATTAGTAACTCCAGTACAATTTTGAAATGCTCCTTGTCCATTGTAAGTATTACTGATTGTTCTGACGCCAGAACCAATTATAACATTCTTTTGTTTTGAACATGCATAGAAAACCTTACGGTCTAAATAACTGACATTTCTGCAAGTAAGAGTAGAATTTAATTTAACACAATTTGAAAATGCAGACTGACCTAAGTTAGTTACACTATCAGGGATAAAATTAACAACAGTTGTCAGGTTAGAGCAAGCAGCAAAAGCACCTGCACTGATTACTTTTAATCCTTCTGGAGGCAAAATCAGTTCACCAACATATTTTGCTGCATCCTTTGCCTCAAACTCTTTCCAAGCATTTTTATTTCTAGCAAATTGCGGACTTAGAGTTCTGATTGTATAAGAATTTCCTTCTGCATCAGAAACAGACTTCGAAAAATCAAGCATTGAAATTTCTGTTGGATAATCAAGCACTTCTCCTACTGTCAGTAACTCATTAGATACAGATGCTTTAAAAGCCCAAACATTATCAGTAACTTTATAAGTAGAATCCTCTTCTGAATAAAAGTCCAATTATCTGCAAACAGTGCGAAGGCACTAAATACTGCAAAGGAAGATAAAATTGCTTTAATTTTCATAAACAAATAAATTCTCCTTTTATTTTTCAATTAAGATATCTCTTATGGCATCAATTTGTTCTTGTGGTACGCCAAGATTTCGTAAATACTTTGGTATTGTTACATGATAAGGCTCTCCATTTTTCCCTTTTAGAGTATGAATCATTTCAGAACCTTTACGACAATATCTATAGCGTGTTAAATTTCTATTAAAAGATGGCAGTTCATAATTATCAATCATATGCTTTTCGCTTCTGCCAACAATTCCATCAATCAAAAATGCAATTGTTCCAGTTCTATCAGATCCAACAGCACAATGGAAATAAATTGGATAATTTTCTTTCTTTGAAAGCTCTTCAAAGATTTTTAGCATATTCTCTTTGTTTGCAGGATAATACATGTGGTAAGGAATTATTTCCAGATAGATATGATTAATTCCAAATAGAGCTGTTAAATCTTTCTCTCCCCATGCCTTACGACGTTCCAAACACTCCTTTTCTCCGCGAAGATCTAACTCTGTTTTTATTTGCAGAGCATCAACATAAAGCGATTTTAAGTATTTCTCACCAGTTTTACCTGCAGGAATTGCCTGACCACGATATAGTAATCCTTGACGGATTGTTTGACCAAAAACATTTGTACCTCCACCCATATCACGCATATTGAATGATGGGGTTTTAATCATTCGAGGCCACTCATTTTTTGTTATTACAGTGTTAAATGGAGAATAAAATCTTTTACCAGACTTATCCTCTGCAGAGACACGCCACTTATAGGTTTTACCTATCATAAGATAGTTTGGGAATAGTGAAGTTTTTTGTTTGAAACTAACACTCTCCTTATAAGTTGGTTCCCCTGTTGTTGGAGCATTCGCTTCATAAAATTCAACAACAATATTTGTTGCAAAGCCATCAAATTTCCATGTAAAAGGCTTATATTTATTTTCCTCAACCTCAGCACGTTTCATCAATTCCTTAGACCAACTATTATGGATATAGAAATTGTATCTGTCCTTGTAAGGTTTCACCTTTTTTGATTTGTCACGACCAGCCTTAACCCAAGCATCATAAGCAGCATTTTGTTTGCGCTCTTGCTCTAGTTCATGTTTTGTTTTTGGTGGCCGAGGAGGTTTCTCTCCTCGAGCATCAAAATTTGCAAGAAATTCTCGAACTGTAGGCATACTAGTATCATACACAGCATTATTTGCAGGTGTTATTAATTCTATTTCCAAGGCAAAGGCAATACCTAACCCTGAAACTAGCAATAACAATAACGAAAATAGCTTAATTTTTCCCATTTTAACCCTTATATAATATAACAAATCCGATCAAACAACGTCATAGCAAAACGTTATACCAATTAGCACTAATATCATTTCTCTGATACAGATCGTATCAATTCTTGAATATCCGTGCTCTGTTATGCTACGACGATATTTCAAAGAAACGCAATATATTCTATTTCTCAATTAGAATATTTCTAATAGAATCAAGTTGCTCTTGAGGAACACCTAGCTTCAATAAATATTGTTCGATTGTAACATGGAATGGCTCGCCATTCTTACCAGTAAGATCTTTTATCATACCTGAGCCCTTACGACAATATCTATAGCGAGGTAAATTTCTATTGAAAGAAGGAAGCTCATAATTATCAATCAAATGCTTATCTGCTCTTCCAAGAAGGCCATCAATTAGAAATGCTACAGTACCTGCACGGTCTGAGCCAACCTTGCAATGGAAATAGATAGGATAGTTTTCTTCCTTTGAAAGTTCTTCAAAAATCTTAAGCAGGCTGTCTCTATTTGTTGGATGATTGATATGATATGGGATAATGCCTAAATAAATGTGATTTACACCAAATAGTTCAGCCAAATCTTTTTCTTTCCATGCCTTACGACGTTCCATACATTCCTCTTTACCACGAAGATCAAGCTCTGTCTTAATCTTTAGTGCATCTATATACAAAGAACGCAGGAATGCATCACTTGTATTACCAGCTGGAATTGCCTGACCGCGATATAGCAAACCTTGGCGAATTACTTGGCCATGAACATTTGTACCGCCACCCATATCACGCATATTAAAGGATGCATTTCTAATAATTCTTGGCCACTCATTCTTGGTTGTAAATGTGCGGAATGAAGAATAGAATTTTTGCCCAGTCTTATCTTCAGCAGAAACGCGCCACTTATATGTCATACCTAACATTAAATAATTAGGGAAATGAGCTGTCTTAACATTATGCCAAATATTTTCTTTATAAGTAGGAGCCTCTGTTTCTGGAACACCAACCTCATAAAATTCAATAACGATATTTGTTGCAAAGCTATCAAATTTCCATGTAAAAGGCTTATAATCACGCTCTTCAACCTCAGCACGTTTCATCAATTCACTAGACCAGCTATTATTGATGTAAAAGTTAAATCGATCCTCATAAGGCTTTACGCGTTTAGATTTAATGCTACCCTCTTTTACCCACTTTTCGTATGCAGCATTT
This sequence comes from Kiritimatiellia bacterium, assembly GCA_017648065.1. Taxonomy (GTDB): domain Bacteria; phylum Verrucomicrobiota; class Kiritimatiellia; order RFP12; family UBA3636; genus RGIG990. The sequence continues at coordinate 11,591 of JAGCJJ010000054.1, forward strand.
TGTCTACGCTCTTGCTCTAGCTCTTGTTCTGTTCTTTTTGGGCGTGGTGGCTTTACACCACGAGCATCAAAATTTGCTAAAAATTCTCGAACCGTAGGCATATTTGTATCGTATATAGCATTATCTTCCGGAGTCAGAAGTTCTATTTCTAATCCATAAGAAATACTTAAGCCTGCTAATAAAACAACAAATGACGAGAGAATTTTATTTGTTTTCATAGATTTTCCTTCTATATTACCCTAATGTTATAACCTTCGTTGTACCACAATTTTACAATAAAAAAGTTTTCTTTGTCAATATTAATACAAAAGCCCTTTCCTATTCATCTCAAAAAGAGATACGAAATAAAGTAGGCCTCATCCTGTTAAATAAAAACGCCAGCGAAGATTATTTCCTCGCTAGCGCTCAATATATTTCTTTATAAAGAACCAGTGCTTACCTGATAATAATCATAGTTAATAAAGGTAGTTCATAAGGTGCTTCAGCACCAACAAAATTTGGATAACCACCAACAGCTACTGTATATGGCCAATCCTGTTTTGATGCCTTTAAGCGATATGCATCTTCATTATCAGGATCTGTAGAGATAAAGCGTGGAGCTTTATCAACAACAAGGCAATCAACAGGAGAAAGTGTTAGTTTATACCCGCTAATTGTTTCTTGTGCTGTTCCGCCAGCAAATTCTGCTGCCATATATACATTATTGTTAAAGGATGATGTATCAGAAAATGAAGATGTCTGATTTGTAGGATTTTTTGTTGAGTTGTCATTAACAATAACACCTACATCAGAAAGAAGAATTAGGTTATCATATATTTTTGGACCCCAATTATAGTTTGATGATGTAATTCCAAGCTTAAAGAAAGAATCAGAGCCTACAACAGTATTGTGGTGGATTACTGTATCACCAGTTAAGCCAAATGTTGCTTTTTCAATAAATGGCATACCTGTGCTTGTTATAAATTTATTGTACGAAATATCTGCCTTTGGGAATTCTCCCCAGGCTCCATACGTTGTTCGAAGAGAATAGCACTCGTACATTGAATTGGAAATAAATTGATAAGTGCATGCAACACTCTTGATAGGAATTAACATTGTGTTACAATTTGTATATACATTTCCAATCATTCGGCTTGAAGCTCCGCACCAAATAGCATTTAACTGACACTTGGAGCCAGTATTTCCTTCAAAGCGACAATTCTGAACTGTCAGGCGTTCTCCTGTATCTGCATCTCCTTGTCCAGTAGTTGCTGCTGCAATAGGATAAACAGATGTTCTGTCAACACCATTGAAATTTCCTGTTTTTGCATCTTCGCCTTCCTGTGTGAAGCTGCAATTAGAGATTAGGGTGTCATCGGCATATGTGAGAATAATGTTTCCGTTTTTGCCTAAAGAATTACCTGGGAAATCGGTGTTCTTCTCACCATACCATAGAAAATCAAAATCAGAAATTGTTGTGAAAATAGCACCGGCCTCAATTGTAAAAATTACAGGAGCAGTATTTCCTGTTAAGGTTGGAAGATCATTTACTACAACAACTTTTACGTTACCATAATCACCCCATGATTTAACAGTGACGCCTTTTGATGAGATAACGATAAAATCGTCAGCAGAGTCAATTTCATATACTCTGTCTTCTCCACCGCGAACATAGATTGTTCCATAATCATCAGTGACACTTGCAGCCTCTGAAATTTTTTGATAAGGCTGCTGTTCTGATCCGTCTCCGTTAGCAGCTGCCAAAACATCAACGTATGTTATTGTTCTAAGAATTGCCAGAGGGCTTAAAGTCTCTTGATATGAGATTTCTTTATTAGTTGCACTATCAACAGCCTTTACGATAGGCATATAATTGCCTGCCTTAGGATATTGATAAACAACAGTTTTCTCGGTTCCTGTATAATCGATTACGCCATCTGCATCAAAGTCCCAGAATAGTGTTACATCACCTGCATTCAGAGCATAATCAATAGTAAATGTTACATCAGAAAGAGGTGTGTTTTCATTAGCTGAAATAGTTAGTGATGTGATGCTGAAATACTCACCTGGTTGAGCCGCAATTGCTTTAGGTTCTTGTGCACCAATATATGCAGGTGTTGTTTCATAGGTTGTATCTAATCCATTTGCCCAAGAGTATTGATTGGAATTTAATTTATAGAAATCCTCAGAAAATACATCTTCAGTTTCAATAAATTCTGGTGCAACAGCAAGCTTAAGGTTATTGTCAATAAATAAACCCGCACTATCAACATTTGGTGCTTCAATATTGTAATTTTCTAATGTGTATGTAGCAGAACCACCTACAAAAGTTGTTGCAATCCATACATTGTCATAGAACATTGAGCCTTTTTTGAAGGTTGTTGTTTTACCATTTTGGATTGTTTCGTAATCTTCTTCAAATACAAAGCTTGAAGTAGGATTTAATACAATCAGGTTATTGTAAATTTTTGGGTTCCACTCAATTTTATTTGCATTATTTTTTTTAGAATGTGCAAAAGAACCTCCACCAATAATTGTATTGTGATGGATGTTTGCTTCATTCAGACCTTGTGCGTATTTTAAAATGAAAGTATCATCAGTACTATTTACAAAGATGTTATATGCGATTTCTGCTTCCTTGAATTCTCCATAGCTTCCGCCATTACTTTGAATTGGAGCAATACAATTTACAACACGATTTGATATAAATGCACCTCCGAGAGACGCTTTAATAGGGTAATAATAGGAAACGCAATTGTTAAAAACATTATTGATCATTTCAGTGTAGCTGCCCGCATGAATTGGGCGAGCATTTGGTCTTCCTGCATTTTCAAAGTAGCAGTTTTTGACAACCATGTATAAAGCTACTTTTTTTACGTTCTGCTCAATGGCTTTATTAACAACAGCACCATTGAGGCCCCAATCATTATTTGTGCCAATTTGATTCTGGTAGAATCCGCAATTATCAACAGTGCAATAATTTGCATAAATGCTGATAATCTCGCCGTTTTTACCTAATGAGTTGCCTGTATGTACTTTTGTATTAGCAACATCATAGTAGAAATTTAAATCCTTAATTGTGACATACACAGCATTAGTATCAACAGAGATAACTTTTGGGTTGTTAATAGCAACGCTTAGCTCACTGTCTAGATAGATATTTGCTTTTCCATAATCTGCCCATGCGCAAAGTGTCAGGTTTGAAGCAGTAATGGTGACTAAATCATCAGCATTTTTGATGTAGTATGGTGTTTCTTCTCCGCCTTTGACATAGATGGTTGAAGCTAAGCCATCTGCAATGCACTGTGCATTTGCTGCATTTACAGCAGCTGTAATAGATGTAAATGGGGCGGTTTGTGAGCCAGTAGCAGTAGCACTGTCAGCATTTGCATCAACATAGTAGTCTGCAGCAAGTGCAGCTATGCATGACAACATCATAGATGCGATAGATAGTAACTTTTTCATGATTATTTACCTTACTGATGAGTTTTCGTTATTTATATATTAAAATTGATGAAAATTTGAGGTGAAGCACATATTTTAGCAATGTAACTTTCCTCACATATGAATATTATATAATTACACCTAAGTTTAAGTCAACGAAATTGTAAAATGAGCAGAAAATGGTGGGTTAGACATTTCCACTAAATTTAGAAATATTTCATAGACTATTAATATACACATAACACTATACCTTTAACTATTTTTTTTAGATTTTTCTAATTTTTCATTTTCTTTTACTTGACTTAAATCCATCAAAGGGATTATTATATTAACTA
>JAGCJJ010000055.1 GCA_017648065.1 Kiritimatiellia bacterium
GTCACGCTCTTCATCCCCTGCTCCATTACTTGCTGTCGCTGCTGCAACTAACTTGGCCATTTCAGGACGTAATGCCAAAGATACAAATGTTGCACTGCGTCTGTAGACATCAGGAGAAGGTGTACCTTCAACAACAAGTACCTTTAGATTATCCATTACTGGAACAATATAACGGAAAGAGTCATCTGAAGGCAAATCATCATTAGCAACAACCTTAGCTGTAATCATTGTTGAGCCAGGTTTTTCAAATACATGGTCAAAGTTAAAGGTCTGTGATGCACCAGGCTCAAGCTGACGCATTTCTGTTGCCTTAATGACTTTTGAACCAATTGTAAGTGTAACATTTTCTGGTGTTACAGCTTCAGAACCAGTGTTTACAACTGTTGCTTGAATGCGGACCTGACGGTCTGTTCCAATAACTTTACGTGAAAGAGTAACCTCGCTCACAGAAAGGTTACGAATAGATGTTGGCAATGGTAATGTACGCCAAATAACTGTTGGCTCCATTGGAAGTGTACCAAAAATCTGCTTAATTGTTTGCCAGCGCTCTGATGAATCAATATTCCAACCTTCTACCTGACCATCACCGATTATAACAATCTGTTTAACAGCATTATGACCTGATGCAAGAGTAACCGCAGCAGATGTCAATGTATGCATAATCTGCATTGTACCATCAGTAATATGAACGCGCTCTAATGTATCTATAAGCACGCGCTTATCTTCGATAGGTACAGGATTTAATACCTGTGCAACAGGTCCACCTAAAATAATACTGAATGAAGTGCCACGAGGAGCCTCTTCAATATACTTGCGAGCCTCTTTCTTAGCATGCTCAAAATTGCTTTCGCCATCGCTAAGCATAGACATAGATGCAGAAGCATCAATAACTAGAACAACATCCTTTGCTGCACCACGACCAAAGCGCTTAAGATTTAGTCTGCGCTCAAATAGTATTGCCACAGAAGCCAAAGTTAACAATACAATTGCCACAGTCATTGCACGACGGCGCCATTTTGGATAATTCCATAGAGCAAAGCTAATACCTAACAAAGCAACTGCTGCCAAAATAATTGGCATGACAACTGCCCATGGAATTGGTGAATTAGGTTGAATAAATGGACGAGCAAAACCTAATGCTAATAATGCTGGTATAAGACAACGACATGCCAATAGCAATATTTCTTCTAACAGCACACGTTTACGGCGTTTCTTCATTGAATCCTTGATAAAGATAAATGCTCCCCACATTATCTTTCTCTGATGTCTACGCGTAAGTAGCTGTATTATGATTGGTATTGCTATTGCAAGCAATCCCAAAAGCATCATTACATGTATAAATTGCATAGCTTATGACTGTGTTAAAATGTTAAATTTCTACAAAAACTAAATACTTTAATTCAATCAGGAGCCACTAAGCTACTGATTGAATTAACAAATTTTTATCCGATACCTGTTCTTCTGCGTGCAAGATAATCTGTCAAAACAACATCAAATGGCTTCTTTGTTGTAATTGGCACATAATCGGCATGCATCTGACTACAGCCATCATTTATGGTTTTCAAAAACTCTTGTACTCTTTCCAAATAACTGGCTCGGAGTGATTTTGGATCAAGCTGCAGCTCCATTGGAGACTCTAAATCCTGAAGGTGCAAGAAGCTATTGAAAGGAAAATGAATCTCCTCCTCTGCCATCACATGGAAAACAACAATCTCGTGCTTTCTGTAATGGAAATGGTGAAGTGCCTTAATAAGAGCAACTGTATCTTCATCAAACAAATCGCTGATAATAATAATCAATCCGCGATGAGGGATACGCTCAGCTATTTGGTCAAAAATAGGAGCAATCTGTGTTTCTCCGCCTGGCTCTGCTTTGTCAATATATTCAAGGATATTGCGAACTTGAGAATTTCGTGCTTTTGCAGGAAGATATTCGCGAACCTTATCGTCAAACATCACCAAGCCAACACCATCCTGCTGACCAACTAGCATATAAGTTAATCCAGCAGCAAGATACTTTGAATACTCAAATTTTGAAAGACGGCGGCCTTCAAATTCAACAGCCTCATCACCACAATATGCCATAGAACCCGAGCAATCAAGAAGGATTGTAGCGCGAAGATTTGTCTCTTCCATATACTGCTTAATGTAGAGACGGTCCTTCTTACCAAGCACCTTCCAGTCAAGATTCTTCAAATCATCGCCTGGCACATACTGACGATGCTCAGCAAACTCAACGCTGAAGCCTTTCTTTGGACTACGATGACGTCCAGAGATAAAGCCCTCTACTTGCCCGCGTGCGATTAACTCGCAGCGAGCAATAGTAGCTGTAGTCTTGCTGGGCAGCCAGCGCATGTAGCTAGGCTGGTTCTTTTGTTCTGCCATTTGTTATATTTCCAAATCCTCTCTTGGAGAGAGAGTCTTAACTAGCATTTGAACAACTTCATCAGATGTTACACCAGCTGCTTCAGCAGCAAAGGTTGTGATAACACGGTGGCGAAGTACTGGTAGAGCAACTGCAGAAACGTCACCAGTTGTTGTATGGTGGCGACCATGCAAGATTGCACGAGCCTTAGCTGCTTGAATCAAGCTGATACCAGCACGAGGACCAGCACCCCAACCGATTAGCTCACGAACAAAATCTGGAGCCTCTGGCTGCTTAGGGCGTGTAGCACGTGTAAGATTACGTGCATACTCAATTACGTGTGGAGCAACTGGAACGCGGCGAACAACATCCTGGATGCGTAGAACCATGTCACCATCCATAATCTTAGTTAGATTTGCCTTCTTACCACTTGTTACATTAGAAATAATCTGAGTTTCATCATCTGCCTCTGGATAGTGAACGATGATGTTAAACATAAAGCGGTCCATCTGAGCTTCAGGTAGTGGGTATGTACCTTCCTGTTCGATTGGGTTCTGAGTTGCCAATACGAAGAATGGCTCAGGTAGCTGATATGTTGTTGAACCAACAGTAATATGATGCTCCTGCATAGCCTCAAGCAAAGCAGCCTGTGTCTTAGGAGGTGTACGGTTAATTTCGTCAGCAAGCAACATATTTGTGAAAACAGGACCCTTAACGAAGCGGAAGTGACGGCCGCCACTTGCCTTATCTTCTTCAAGAACGTCAGTACCTGTGATATCGGAAGGCATCAAGTCAGGTGTAAACTGAACGCGCTTATAATCAAGAGCAAGCACCTTAGAAATTGTACTAATAAGAAGTGTTTTAGCCAAACCAGGTACACCCATAAGCAATGCGTGACCACGGCTGAATACTGCAGTAAGCACCTCTTCAACAACTGAAGCCTGACCAATAACAACCTGAGCAAGCTCTTCCTTCATGCGCTTATAGCGATCATTAAGATCTGCGATAAGTTCAATATCGTCATTTGCCATCTTTTCAATAGGAGCATTCTTATCGATATTCAATACAGGTGGTTTCCAATCTGAAGAAGGCTTGATATTAAACTTTGGCTCTTCCTTCTTAGGTTCTGCCTTAGGCTCTTCTTTTTTAGGCTCTGCCTTTGGTTCTTCCTTCTTTGGCTCTTCTTTCTTAGGCTCTGGAGCAGGAGCTGGTGCAGCAGCCTTTGGTGCTTCTTCCTGTTTTGGAGCAGCAGCTGGTGCTGGCTTACCAGGTAGCTTTACTCCTGGCTTTAAACCCTGCTGAGAAGGAAGCTTCAGTCCTGGCTTCAAAGTATCTTTAGGTGGAAGCTTTACACCTGGCTTCAAACCATTATTTGCTGGCTCTGCTGCAGGTACAGGTGCTGCAGCTGGTGCTTGAACTGGTGCCTGAGCTGGTGCTGCATCATCAATAAATTGTAAAGTAACA
>JAGCJJ010000056.1 GCA_017648065.1 Kiritimatiellia bacterium
GTTTTGTAGAGAAGCGTCCTAATGATTTAATTCGATTGGTTACATTTGGCGGATATGCAACAGCATAAACACCGTTGACACTAGATCATCGTGCATTAAATGCAATTATAGATGATGTGCATGTTCCTGGCACTCGTAAAGGTGAGATTGTTGATGAGATGGAAACAGCTACAGCTGTTGGAGATGGCTTAGCAATGGCTTGTGCTCGATTGGAAAAGCAGACGAATATTACGAGCCGTGTAATTATTTTATTAAGTGATGGCGAAACCAATACAGGTATTATCACACCAGAAAAAGCAACTGAAATTGCAAAGCAAATGGGAATTAAGGTTTACACAATTGGTGTAGGGTCCACAGGCAGAGCAAAGATGCGTGGTGTTGATATGTTTGGACGTTCATCAGTAGGTACGGTATTTGTAAGCATGGATGAAGCAGCTCTGAAGAAGATTGCAAAAGAGACAGGTGGCAGCTACTATAATGTGCGCGATAAGCAAGCCCTTGAAAATGCTCTTGCAGCAATTGATGAGCTAGAGAAGACAGAGATAGATCAGCAGATATATTTGCGATATAAAGAATATTTTGCCGGATTTCTTGTGGCAGGGTTTGCATTATGTTTTCTAGCTTGTCTTTTCCCAGCACAGCTACATAGAGGAGTTGTATAGATGGCTGCAGAAGAGGAAACAATTCGCCTCCAGAAGTATTTGGAGCAGTGTGGTGTTGGGTCACGCAGATCCTGTGGCAGTTTAATTGAGACAGGTGCTGTGGCTGTAGAAGGCAAGCGCATAACAATTCCTGGCTATCGTATTCCTGCTTCCGGAGCACGTATTACAATCAATGGAATTCCACTTGATACCAGCGCATTGAATAGAGCGCATCGTACTATTATGCTTTATAAACCACGCGGGTTGATTTGCTCATGTGATGATGGGCAAGGTGCCACAATCTACGATTGTTTAGACGGAGTTAAGGAGCGCGTGGTGCCGATTGGTCGCTTGGACAAGGATTCTGAGGGCCTGTTATTATTGAGTGATGATGGTGATTTAATAAATCGTTTAACCCATCCAAAATTTAATCATCGCAAGGAATATATTGTTGAAGTTGCAGGCGTGGTAAATCGTGATGTGCTGGATTTATTACGTTCTCGCATGGTAATTGATGGCTATCGTATACAACCTGCAGAGGTAGAGTATATTGAATGTGAGAGAGAGCGACGCAACGGGCAGCAGCTCCACATTATGCGTTTTATTTTGATGGAGGGTCGTAATTTGCAGATTCGCAAGATGTGTGCAAAGGCAGGTCTACGTGTGCTACATTTGATGCGAGTAGCAATTAATGATTTACAGCTTCCAGAGGATATGCGCCCAGGTGAGTGGCGCGATATTTCTCAAAGCGAGATAGCTGAAAAGCTAGGCGAATAGTAAAGAGAATCAAGAAAACCCTTAGTCTTTCGTTTGCACGAAATAACACTTACGCCAAGGTCTTCTGCAAGTACGCTCCACCAATGCTTTCACTTGGCTTGCACGCTTATGGGAAGCGAGAGAAACGTTTCTCTGTCGTTCAACTTACCCCTCGTAACTGAATAATAATCGGTCTATTTCAAATAGATATAAATTTCGGCTTGTCCAAGTCCCTCGTCGAATTTCTTATGTTCTATGCATGTCAATGCAGTCTGGAAATGAGGGTAGGTTTAGATTAAAATTCGGACCAGTCAGGTTTTTTGCTGATTATTGTCTTTAGCATGTCTGTAGGTGCTTTTTCTTGCCTGCGATAGGTGTAAATGCCATTTTGCTCTTGCTCGATGTCTGTTAATTGCGTGTAGCAATGACCCGCAATAGCATCATCAATACGCATTGCTTCAGCTTGTTCACTTATGTATTTTGCAAATTCTTCTGGTGATGTAATGTTAATTCCATTATATCCCCACCCAGCGACTTCAACTTCGTGTGGAACATACTTGAAGCCACCCCATTCGTCAACAAAATATGGTGTTCCATTGTATGGACAATGACAGTAGCTAGATACTTGTGTTCCCATTTTTTGAGAGTCGGTTCCGTCTGGATGAATTTTCTCCATCAATGCTTTTGCAGATGGTTCGTAATAATGAACAGAATAGATTTCAGGACTGCCCACATGTACGTAGCCACTGGAATCATGCCAAGGACGAGTAGGGTCAAGTGCCTTTGTTAATGCACCCACTTGAGAAATAAAGTTTTCATAAAGTGGTGCATATACTCCCCAATTAAAGTTGGTTGCATCGCATGCTTCATCTCCAATTGTTGCACTCTCATTAAAAGGTGTCCACATAACAATTGAAGGATGAGAGAAGTCTCGCTCAATACAATCGCGCCATTCATTCATAAAATTGAATCTTGCAACATCAAATTTCCATTTTAATTCGAATGATGGATATTCTGCAGATGTAATATAACCAAGTCTGTCTGCCCAGTAATGGAATCGTTCCTCAAAAACCTTTTGGTGAAGGCGCGCACCATTAAAGCCTACAGCCATTGAAAGCTCAATATCATGGCGTAATGCTTCGTCGTTAGGTGAAGTCCACACACCATCAGGATAGTAGCCTTGATCCAAAACCCAGCGAAGATAAATTGGCTTATTGTTCAGATAAAAACGATTTCCTCGAATATCAAATTTGCGCATACCAAAGTATGATTCAACATAATCATATTCAGCCTCAGTATCGTCTGTCATACGCAATTCAACATCATATAAATATGGGTCTATAGTTGACCAAAGACGAGGATTGTCTAGCTGAATTGTGATGCTGTTGTTTTGTGAGCATTCTAAGGTTTGTGAAATTGTTTCGGGTCCTTTTACCATTATCTCAAGTTTTTTGTTAATCGGGGTAGAGTAGTAGCTAGGAATAAATGTGACAGTGCCATTATCGATGTCTGTTAGAATTTTGCATTTTTTCAGACCTGATAGTGGTACAGCCTCTAGCCATACGGTTTGCCAGATGCCTGTAGTGCGTGTGTATGAGCAAAATTTTGATTTATAGAAGTAGCTTTGTTTTCCTAAGCCTTGTTTGCCAGAGCGTCCAAAATCTTCTGCATGAACCTTAAGTACATGTGTATTACCAGGAATAACGTAGTTTGTTAAATCTACCTCAAAATGAGAAGAGCCACCAATGTGGTCAAAGATATGTTGATTATCGATATAAATATGGGAATGATAATCAATAGCACCAAAGTGTAAAAGGATTCGTTTGCCTTCCCATTCTCTAGGAATATCTAATTCTCTTCGATAAAAAACAGATTCATGATAATCAATATCAGCGATACCAGAAAGCTTTGATTCTGGAGCAAATGGAACAATAATTTTTTTATCAAAAAAGCTGTCTTCTTTCCATTGGTCACTTGAAATAGCACTACGATTATAGTCAAATGCAAAAGACCATTCTCCATTAAGATTTAGCCAGGATTGAGTTCTACGAAATTGCATTCTTGGATATTCTGGTTTTGGTTGCATAATTTTACCTTGTATAGTGCTTGATGTAAATTAGGTTTGATTTTGTTTTTCGCTACATACATATCTTACCATAGGTTTATGAAATGATACAAGTATATCTCTCAGAGGTTTGTTCATTTTCTTAAATATTTAATGTTAAAATCAGTGGAAAACAAAGAACGATTAAGTATGTATTGCATGTGTTTTACAGATAGCGAAATTTCAAAAGTAGTTGACTTAACGTTCTTAAATGATATAAAATCTTGAGCAATTGATGCATTTAACGGGCGGGCGTAATTCAATGGTAGAATAGGAGCTTCCCAAGCTTCGTACGGGGGTTCGATTCCCCTCGCCCGCTCCATTTATACATTTAGATTTCGCGAAGGTTTCTTTTGTTCAAGCAATATAAAGAAATTTAGTTGTTTGTATTTTTGTAAAAAAATATCTTGAATGTGATTTCTGTTTGTGCAATAATTAAATTATCAATTTTTCAAATAGGACTACTACAATGAACGAAGCATGTGTGTTAACAAAGAGCAATATTTCAGTACCAGATTGCAAATCTGGCGCTTCTGCTCGTATAGTAGCTTCATCAGTAGTTTCTTCTTATTCCGCTCGCTCATTTTTTGGTCGTGCGGTTTCTTTTTTTGGATTTAGCCGATTTAGCAAGTTTTTTTACTTTTACTTCTACTATACACGTAGCGGCTTCGTTAATCTGTAAAAAATATATCAAGCAAGGTATAATTTAAGTAATCAAATTTTAACAGAAAGGACGAAGCCGGTTATCTCAAGATAATCGGTTTTTTTTATGAATAATCAAAATACAAAGAAAATAACAAGCTTCGGCATAATAGGATTGGGTCTCATCGGTGGCTCTATCGCAAAGGCACTACGTCACGCTTTTCCTGTTGCCCACATTGAGGTGGCAGATGTTGATAGCAATGCTGTAAATGCAGCTATCAATGATGGTGTGGTTTCTCGTGCAGTTGATGTTCAATCATTAGATTTTGGTGAATGTGATATTTTATTTGTTTGCACTCCGCCACATATCGCATGCGAAGATATAAAGAGAATTGATTCCAGTAAGTTCTCAATCATTACAGATGTTGCTTCTGTAAAAAGTCCAATAATGAAAGCTGCTTGTAATTTAACAAATTTCATAGGGGGACATCCTATGGCTGGCTCAGAGGGTGCTGGATATGGCTCTGCAGAGCAGGATCTGTTTGTTAATGCCAGCTGGATTCTTACAATTCCTGAAAATTGCGTGCTTTCTGTTGAGCAACGCGAACCTCTTGTTGATGTTATTAAAAAGCTTTGTGCTAACCTAATTTATATGGATGCAGAGCTTCATGATAAGCGCGTTGCTTTGATTTCACATCTTCCTCATGTCGCAGCTTTTGCTTTGTCTGAGCTTGCTGCCTCTGCAAATGATGATGCAATTAAGCAACTGATTGGTGGCGGATTCAGAGATACAACACGCATTGCTGCATCTTCACCAAGTCTTTGGACTGATATTTTTACTGAGTCAGAAGCATTGATTCCTACGCTTGAAAAATATGTAGCAATATTAAATGAGTTTTTAGATTTGTTGAATAATGAAGATAAGAAAATAATCAACTCTCATTTGACTGCAGCATCAGATTTTCGCAGAGCAATTCCTGATGGATTACGTGCAAAAAATAATTTAGATAAAATAGGAGAAAAACAATGAAGCATTTTGGTTTGATTGGTCATCCTTTGGGACATAGTCTGTCTCCACAAATTCATACAGCAATTATGAAGGAGATTGGGCTTGAGGGCGACTATACTCTCTATGATATTGCTCCAGAGGATATGCCAAAGGTAATCCCTGAGCTATTGTCTAAGCTTGATGGTTTTAATTGCACTATCCCTCATAAGAATGCAATTGTTCCTTATCTTGATAGTATTGCTGACAGTGCAAAGCTTTGCACTTGTGTGAATACTGTTTATAAGGGCGTTGGTTACAATACAGATATTTTGGGCTTTGGTGCTTACGGAATTGATTTTGCAAGCAAGCGTGTGCTTGTGCTTGGCAGCGGTGGTACTTGCAGAATGATGCTTTCTGCAGCAATTCTTGGAGGAGCAACAGAGATTGTTGTTGCTGCACGTAATGCTAAGACTGCTCAAGAAATGATTGATGAGGTGATGGCGTCAACTTGTGGCAGTGTGTCAAACCGTGCGTCAGTTACTTATTGTGGCGAATTGCCACCAGCAGATTATCAAGCTGATGTAATCTTGAATGGCACACCTGTAGGGATGTTCCCAAAGCCACATGCAATTCCTGTAGCAGTAGAAGCAATGCTTCATAAAGATGTAGTTGTGTTTGATCCAATTTATAATCCATTGCCAACAAATTTGATTTTGAAGGCAAGAGAAAATGGAGCAGTAGCTTACGATGGTCTACGCATGCTTGTTCGCCAGGCAATAGAAGCTCAGCGTATTTGGAATCCTGAGCTGGATATAGCTGTTGATGAGGTAGAGGTGAAGGTATTGGCACAAATTAAGGCTGCACAAAAGAATGTGTTTGGAAGGCATATCGTGCTTACTGGCTTTATGGGGGCAGGTAAGAGCAGTGTGGGAAAAGACCTTGCCACAATGCTTGGTCTGCGCTTTGTAGATTTAGATGCAGAGATAGAGAGCTGTGAAGGTCGCACAATATCAGAGATTTTTGCAACAGAAGGAGAGGCAGGTTTTCGTGCGATTGAAACAGCTGCTGCAAGCGAGATTTTGTCTTCTAAGGAGTTGGCTGTAATTGCAACAGGAGGTGGCTTCCCAATTTCTGAGACAAATCAAGCATTAGTGCGAGAGTGTTCGCAGGCGGTTGTAATTTGTCTTGATGTGTCATTGGAGGAAGCAACGCGACGCGTTGCTGGCGATATCAGTCGACCTCTTGCTCAGGATAGAGCGCGTTTTGAAGCTCTCTATCAGATGAGAAAACCAATTTATGAGGCTTTTGCCGATTTTACAATTAAAACAAATATAAATAATACTTCAGCAGAAATTGCTGAGAAAATCTCAAGTTTATTAAATAAATAACAACGCTATCATAGGAAAGAAATATATTATGATACTAGTTCTAAAGCAAGGTACAGATAGAGACTCAATCGATCGTTTGTGTGATTGGCTCACAACAAAGTATGGTGTAAAGACAAATCCAATTATTGGATCTGAGGCAACAATTGTTGGCTTAGTTGGTGATACATCTCATATTGCCCCTCAGGAGATTGAGGTGCATGAGGAGGTTGAGCGCATTGTCAAGGTTCAGGAGCCATATAAGCGTGCAAACCGCAAGTTCCATCCAGATAACACAATTATTAAAATTGGTAATGAGGAAATTGGCGGCAATAAGATTGTTGTGGCTGCAGGCCCATGTGCAGTAGAGTCTGAGGAGCAGATTGTGGAGCTTGCTCAGCTGGTTAAAGAGGCAGGTGCTGGGTTGCTACGTGGTGGTGCATTCAAACCTCGCACATCTCCATACTCATTCCAAGGTATGCGCGCAGAGGGTATGCTATACTTACATAGAGCAAGCAACAAGTCTGGTTTGCCTGTAGTAACAGAGATTACAAACCCATCACAAATTGAGCTTTTCATTGATTATGCTGATATTATTCAGGTGGGTGCACGCAATATGCAGAACTTCGAATTGTTGAAGGAGCTAGGCCGCGTGGATAAACCAATTTTGTTGAAGCGTGGTTTCTCTAATAGCATTAACGAGCTTCTCATGTCAGCAGAGTATATTATGTCAGAGGGCAATTCAAGGGTAATTCTTTGCGAGCGTGGTATTCGTACTTTCGAAACTTCTACACGTAATACACTTGATATTAGTGCAATACCAGTGCTAAAATCTAAGACACATCTACCAGTGATTGTTGACCCATCACATGCTGCTGGTCACGCAAGTCTTGTAGAGCCACTTGCAATGGCTGCAATTGCAGCAGGTGCAGATGGTCTTGAGATTGAAGTTCATCAGAATCCAAAGCTTGCATTGTCTGATGGACCACAGAGCTTGACACCAGATGTATTCAAAACATTGATGGGTAAGCTTTCTGTAATTGCAAAGGCATGCGGTAGAGAAATATAAAACTTATTGCTCTCGGTGTGGGGTATGCTTTTATACTCCACATTGAGGCAGAAAATTATGTGGTTTTCACATACAAAGTGAAATTTGCATAGAAATCGCCACCAAAGTAAACGACAATGAAAATAAATCTGAAAACAGCTAATAAAGTTACACAAATTCATGCAGAAGCAGGAGCTCTTTCTTCGCTTGGAAGTATTGCTGCCGAGCTTGTTAAGGGGCGTCGCGCAGCAATAGTTTCTGATAGCAATGTTGCACATTTATATTTGGAGCGAGCAAAGGAAGTTTTGACTGCAGCTGGTTTTTCTGTAGGTGGCATTGTTGTGCCTGCAGGCGAAGCATCTAAGCAGCCTGAAAAGTTGCTTGAGCTTTGGGCAGAATTTAATAAGCTGGGAATTACTCGTAAGGATGTAATTGTTGCTTTAGGTGGCGGTGTGGTTGGCGATTTATCAGGCTTTGCAGCAGCCACATATTTGCGCGGTTGCCCAATAATTCAAGTACCAACCTCGCTCCTTGCTATGGTTGACTCCTCTATTGGCGGAAAAACTGGCATTGATTTACCTTTTGGAAAAAATCTTGCCGGTGCATTCCATCAGCCTGTTGCAGTAGTAACAGATTCAAATATGCTTCAGACTCTGCCACAAAATCGCTATACAGAAGGCATGGCTGAGGTAATCAAATATGGCTGCATAAGCGATGCCAGCCTCTTTGAGGGACTGGAATGTGGCAGAGTCAGCGCAGAGGATTTTGTGGCAAGGTCTATCTCTATTAAGGCAGGAGTAGTAGAGCGCGATGAATTTGATCTTGGGGAGCGCATGCTACTTAATTTTGGTCATACAGTTGGTCACGCCATCGAAAAGAAAATGGGCTTTGGTGGCATTTCTCATGGAGAGGCAGTTGCTATTGGTATGGTGATCGCTGCTAAGCTTGGCGTGCGTTTAGGTGTAACTCCTCAGGATGTGCCAGAACGAATTATCGCTGTGCTTGAGCGTTATGGCTTGCCAACCTCAACAACATACTCTGCCACAGAGCTGGCAGAAGCTATTTCTTCAGATAAAAAGAATTTAGCGAATAAATTGCATTTTGTTCTTTTAGAGAATATAGGAAAAGGTGTATTATATCCAATTGAACCCGCAGCGCTTATTGATGAGCTCAAGGCTATTTTAATTTAATACGATTTTAAGGTAAACACAATGTCATTACATATTCTTCCAACAAAGCTTTCTGGCACAGTAATTGTTCCTCCTTCAAAGAGTCTTCTGCATAGAGGATTGATTTGTTCTGCACTTTCTGGCGGGCAGTGCTTTGTTCCAAAAAATCCATCAGATGATATTAAGGCAACACAGCGCTGTTTGTTGGGGCTTGCCAAGGGTGAACCATTGCTAGATTGTGGTGAGTCTGGCACAACACTTCGCTTGATGGTTCCATTGGCTGCAGCACTTGGTTTGCCAATTTGTTTTGGAGGAAGTGGAAGACTTCCAACTCGCCCAATGAGTGAACTTGCAGAAGCATTTAAAGATAATGGTGTAGAGCTGGTAATGCCAGGTGCAGAGGGTGTTTATTTACCTCTTTTGGTTAAGGGTAAGCTAAAGCCTGGCACATATAAAATTCCTGGAAATGTCAGCTCACAATACATTTCCGGATTATTGCTGGCACTTCCTCTATTGTCCGGTCCATCTGATATTGTGCTGACAACACCACTTGAGTCTGCCTCCTATGTTGAGCTTACACTTGATGTGATGCGTCACTTTGGTGTTGAGGTAGAGCGCACAGAGACAGGCTTCCATATTGCTGGCTCAAGCAGATACACTGCCACAGCTCCATTCATTACAGAGGCAGATTGCTCTCAAGCAGCATTCTGGCAGCTTGCAAATTATATTGGCAATGAAATTACAATTTCAAATCTTCCTCGTAACACAAATCAGGGCGATGGTGTCTTTGCTGCAATTCTTGAGCAAGCTTATAGAGGAGAGGGTGACCGCCATATTGATGCAAGGGATATTCCTGATATTGTTCCTGTACTTGCAGCTGCTGCTGTATTTAGAAATGGCGATACATATTTGGAGAATATCGGACGCCTACGTCTGAAGGAAAGCGACCGAATTGAGAGCACACTTGCTATGCTCCGTGCATTTAGTGTTGAGGTTGATTGCACTGATGACAGCATTATTGTCTATGGCTCAGGAATGAACACAACTCTTACACCATGTGGCAAGGTGGATGGTGCAAAGGATCATCGCATTGTGATGACTGCTGCAATTCTTGCTACGCGTGCTGCAAATGAAGTTGTGCTAACAGATGAATTTGCTGTAAATAAATCTTATCCAAACTTCTTTGAAGATTATGTCGCCTTTGGAGGAATACTTCAATGAGTTCAATTTACGGCAAAAATGTAAAGGTATCACTATTTGGTGAGTCGCACGGCGATGGCATTGGTGTAGTGATTGATGGGCTTCCAGCAGGCATTGAGCTTGATATGGAGCAGATTGCAAAGCATATGCAACGCCGTGCTCCAGGTAATGCTGCATGGGCTACTGCACGCAAGGAGCCTGATGTGCCAGAAATCCTTTCTGGTGTATATCAAGGTCGTACTACAGGCACACCACTTGCCACAATAATTCGTAATACAAATACTCGCTCCGGCGATTATTGTCAATTTACTGAAACCCCTCGCCCAGGTCATGCAGATATTACAGGAAGCATTCGTTATGATGGCTTTAATGATCCACGCGGAGGAGGACATTTTTCAGGACGCATCACAGCGCCACTGACATTTGCAGGTGCCGTATGCTTGCAAGCACTTGCAGCAAGAGGCATTCGCGTTCATGCTCGCATATATGAGCTGGCTGGAGTTAAGGACGCATTTGTTGGCGATGCAATGTATCCTATCTCTGTGGCGGATAAACCATTCCCAGTTGTAGATGATGTTCAGGGAGATGAAATGCAGAAGAAAATTGCTGAGGCACATGCACACGGAGACTCAGTCGGTGGCATTGTTGAGTGCGTGGCTACAGGTGTGCCTGCAGGTGTTGGCTCTCCATTCTTTGATACAGTTGAGGGATGCCTTGCACAAATGATGTTTGCAATCCCAGCAGTAAAGGGCGTTGAGTTTGGAAAGGGCTTTGCTGTGGCAGAGTCATGTGGCTCAGAGAATAATGATTCTCCAATCTTTGTTGATGGCACACTTACTCGCAAGAGTAATAATGCAGGAGGTATTGATGGCGGTATCACAAATGGTATGCCAATAGTAATGCGTTGTGCATTCAAGCCTACTCCATCAATCTATTCAAAGCAGGATACTGTAAATCTTACAACAAAAGAAAATGTTGAGCTTGAAATACAAGGGCGACACGACCCTTGCATTGTCCCACGTGCAGTACCTGTAGTAGAGAGTGCAATGGCAATTGTTTTGCTAGATTTACTTGGATAATTTTATGAAGATACTTTTAGTTAATGGACCAAATTTGAATATGCTAGGGAAGCGAGACCCTAAGCAGTATGGCAGCTTCACACTTGCTGATGTGGAGTCGCTATTTACTGCACGTGCCGCAGAGCTAGGCTTTGAGGCAGAATGCTTCCAATCAAATCATGAGGGCGAGATTGTTCAAAAGCTTCATGAGGCACGTGAGACAACTGCCGGCATAGTAATCAATGCAGGTGCATTTACACATTATAGCTATGCAATACGCGATGCAATTGATGTAACAGGCCTTCCTGTAATGGAGGTGCATATTTCAAATATACATGAGCGCGAGAGCTTTCGTCATACATCTGTAATTCGTGCTGTATGTGTAGGACAAATTGCTGGCTTTGGCATTAACAGTTATATAATGGGACTGGATCAGCTGGTAAATGATTTTATTCTAAAAAAAACAACAGAAGCAAAGCCTGATGTTAGTTCAGAACAGCAAGATTCTTTGCAGCAGTGCCGTCGCGACATCAATGAAATAGATTCTCAGTTAATTGATTTATTTGCAAAACGCCTACGCGTTTCTGAACGCGTGGCTCGTGCAAAAGGTGAGAGTGGTGGTGCAATTTATGATGCAGCACGCGAGAATGTTGTTATTTCAAATGCACGTGGCAAGGTCAGCACTCAGGATGGAGATGCTGTAGAATCCTTTATGCGTACAATTATGCGCGTCTCACGTGAGCGTCAGTACGATATGCTTTCATCGCAACGTCAAAATCAGAATGCTACAGCAATTCTTCCAGCAGTAGCTGATGGATCATTGGAAAATGTCAAGTGTGTAGCTTATGGTGGCAAGGTTGGTTCTTATTCAGAAAAGGCAGCACGTACCTTCTTCCCAGAAGCAGAGCTAAAGCCTGCATGGTCATTTGCTGATGCTTGTAAGGCTCTTACAGAGCGAGAGGTTGATGCAGTTGTGCTTCCACTTGCTAATACAACAGGTGGTCCAGTAGATACAGTATATCAGTTATTGCAACAAAAGCTGTTTATTGCACGTTATGCAGATATTCCTGTAGAGCATTGCATTGCAGGATTGCCAGGAGCAAGTCTTTCAGAAATTAAAGTTGTAGTAAGTCATCCTCAAGCATTAAGCCAATGCTCAAACAAAATTCAAGCATCAGGTTGGAATCAAGTAAATGTGGAAAATACAGCATATGCACCAAAATATATTTTGGAGAAGGGTGATGCTACAATTGCAGCGATATGCTCACGCAGTGCAGCAGAAGAAGCAGGCCTTGTAATACTTGAGAGCAATGCTTGCAATACAACCTGCAACCAGACACGTTTTATTGTGGTTACACGCGAGTTGATAGTAACTCCTGATGCTTCTCGTTTAAGTATAATTATGCAGTTGCCACATAAGCAAGGTGCATTATCATCAACACTTGATGTGTTTACAGATATGCGACTGAATCTTGCAGGAATTTGTTCTCAACCAGTTCCAGACAAACCTTGGGAATATGCATTCTTTGTGGACATAGATGCAAAGGCATTAGATAGTGCAGCGATAGCTGCTCTATGTCAGCTGTCATACGAGCTGCCACGATTGCAAATCATGGGCTGGTATGGTGCAGCAAATCATTTAGCATAAGCTTTAATTACGAAGAACGTTGCTTTTGGGTGTAAGCTAGGTTTAGCGCTCGTGTAATTTTTTAATTATTTGATTTCTATTACCGTTGAATTTAGTTTATCGCCCCAAATCAAAAGGCGATTCTCATAATCTTCACCTACAAAATCAGCTGAAAAAGTTGTGTCTTTATAATTGATTTCGCCAGTAGCAGAATACTTTACCCATTGATCACCGTATTTATGAGGGACATATGTTGTTATTTTTCGGGATAACCCAGTTCCGAAAAATTCAATTCCATAATTCTCAGGAGGAGCACCCAAAAAATGCACCTCACTGAAATTTGAAGGAGCACCATCAAATAAGCCTAATTCTATTCCCTTTATACAGTCATCAAATACAATAGCAGGAAAAGATTTATTACCTCTAAACACTTTTGTGCTAAGATTTGTTACACCATATAAAATAACAGGAGACTTAAATGATAATGAACCAGCAAAAGAATAGCCCTTGATATTAATGTTTTTGCAATCTGCTTCAAAAATAATATTGGTTATGGCATTACAATTTTGAAATGCACCTTGCTTGTTACTTCCATTGCCGATTGTTCGTACACCGGCACCAAATGTAACCTGTGTCAGTTTTGAACACCCAGTAAATACGCATCTTGTTAAATTATTAACATTTCGACAAATTAATTCACCCTTTAATTTGCTACATCCATAAAAAGCTGCAGAACCCAAACTAGTGACACTGTCTGGCAGGAAATTTACGACGTTTGTCAATGCTTCACATGCACCAAAAGCACCAGCGCTAATTGTTTTTAACCCTTCAGCAGGAAGTACCAATTCGCCTAGATATGCTCCTGCTTCTGAAGTATCTACATCCTTCCATGAATCTAAATCAATACCAAATAGTGGATTTAATTTACTAATTGTGTATGAATTACCATCTGCATCAGTTACTGGTTTTGAAAAATCAAGAGTTGAGATTTCCGTTGGAAACCCAATAACTTCATTTACTGTTAATAAATCACCTGTTACAGTAGCTTTAAAAGTCCAAGTTCCATCTGTAACTTGATATTCGCTATCCTCTTCCGAATAAAAATATGTCCAATTATTTGATTCAATTTCTTGGGAATAGGCAATACCTATTCCCAAAAATACAAACATTAATAATATAAATTTCATACTATCCCTTTAATAAATATCCCCTTAACTTTCCCTATGTCCTTATTTTATATTAAAAAATCTAAAAAAAGTCAATAAATAAAGGGACGAATTTGAGTAAGGATAGGAATGTTATTAACTAATGAATAATTACTTTGGTTTTGACCATTCTCCAAAATATTTTAAGAATGCATCATTCTTCTCGCCTATCAATTGTTCTGTTATTTCATCTGCTATGCGAACACAAAGCTTTTCATGGAAGCACATAAATGGGCTTACTTTATCTATATGACCCGTAGATGAATAATTTACACAAGTACACCAATTCATGCACCTTGATGCTATTGGACAATCCTTGCATTCAGAATTACTATTGCCACACTTTGAAAGTACACCTTTTACAGCATTTTCATTAAATCCAGAAAAAATATCGCCCAAGCATATATCTTCTTTGACACCTTCTCCAATCATATTTGGACAAGGATAAAGCTTTCCATCAACATCAACAGCCAGCTCTTTCTTTATAGGGCTACATTTATCACAGGAACGATATCCTCCGAGCAAAATCGTTTTGATTTTCCCATCAATTGTATTAATGTGAATAGGATTTCCACACCGATACTCTGACACATAAAGCTTAACAAGTTCATTGTATTGGTGTTCTAATTCAGCACATGCCTCATCTGTCCAATCTGCTGATACATTTACGTTTAAAGCAATTTCATACTTACAAATTGATGAAAGATATTTAACTGACTCCACAACATATTGTGCTGTTTCTGGATTTATTACGCTAATGATTTTAATTGGTATTTTTGCCCCATTAAGATATTTAAGAGCAGTCACACAATCTGCGTGAGAACCGGCGCCATCAGCATATCTTCTAAATGTATTGTGTGCCTCTTCTGAGCCGTCTAAAGAAATTCCTAATGTAAACCTTTTATCAATAAGCCATTTTGCTTTTTCTTCTGTAAGGAGGGTGAGATTTGTTGTGAGAGTATGACCGAATTTTAATTTCTTCTCATCACAAAGCCCCTTTGCATATTCATCACATTGTTGTAAAAGCTCCCATTCTAATAAAGGTTCTCCACCAAAGAAGCCAAGCACAAAAGGGCTATTTTTTAAATTTCGTGCATGAAAATCTACAGCAAAAGAGATTGCTTTAAAGGCAACCTCTTTTGTCATGTATTTTTCAAACTTTTTTCCAGAATAACAATATTTGCAACGTAAATTGCAATTATGAGTTAAGAAAAGCGTGATAGACATTTTGGTTAATCTTTAGGCTCGGCTTCTTCTGACTCTGCCTTTTCCTTTGCTAGAGTTTGCACCAAACCAGCAAGTTCCTCTCGGGCTTTAGCATCTTCTTCTGCTGCTGAATCTTCTTTTGTGGTTGGAGGCACAGGCGAAGGAGGAATAGTAGGGACAATAGCACCCATCAAAATGGTTTCTGGAGGTTCTGGAGGTAAATCCATAGTAGCTGGAGCTGGTTTACCCAATATTCTTTCAATAATGATTTCCTTTTCGTCCTCACCTTTAGGTTGCTCTACAACGGCCTCATTAGCCACTTTTTCTAAATGTGCAGGCAGATAAGCAGGGATCGCCACCATTCTAGGGGTCAACATTTCTTCTGAAAAATCAACATCTTGTGGTAGAGTCTCTTCTTCAACAGATTCAATTGGTAACTCACCTCTAATCACTGATGGAATTTTCCCCAAAGTGATTATTTCTTCAGGAGAATCATTTGTTGAAATAGGTTCTGGAGCAGGAACATCCCCCATCACTGGATTTTTATCTACCGAGCAACCTCCAGTAACAGCAACTGCTCCAGCAAGAATTGCTGCTCGCATTGCCGCAGTCAACTTCCCATCATATTTTTTTGGATGTTCTACTTTCATAATATTTGGCTCAACAAATTATTTCAATAAAATAAATGTTTCTTTACGATATTGTGGACGGCCTGCACCAGGAACAGTTCCCCAAGGATGAAGTTCAATCAATGAATTTCCATTAGGTCCCCAACCACCCATATACATACCTTCATCAATAAAACGAACTCGCAAGTAGGAGGTTTGCTTCTCAAACAATGGATGCTGAATACGCTGATCCTTGCAATTTACAACGACCTCCTCTTGAACTAAGTCATATATTGGTTGACCATTTGCATCCAGTACATCCTCCATTATTGGATTACCATTTGCATCTACAGCACCAACCATAACTGGAGTTCCATCATTATAATAACGAGGATTTCCTTCCTCATCAACATCTTGCACTTGCTTTTGTTGCTGACGAACAACAGAATTTATCACAAGATTTGTCTCAGGAGGGATAAATGTAAATTCAACCTGATCAAGAAGTGTTTCAACACCTGTTGCTTCATCATAATCATAGAACAAAAGTGTTTGTGTACGGTTTTGTACAGACACATCAATTTGTGTTAAATCAACTGTTGTACCAAACTTATAATCAACATAATTATTTAAACCATAACCAAACCACCATGACCATTGGCCTTCCTCCCACCAATTATCAACTACCCTAGAACCTGAAGGCCCCCATTCTGGATGACACTCAGAAGAAACAACTACATCAGTAAATTGATACTTTCCTTCTGCAACATAGCTACCAATTGGTGCGCCGTTAACCTTATTTGTAATAAGGTCTATTGGCTGAGAACAATCAAGATAGAAATCACATCTTGTACAAGTAATATATCCTGAACCAAATGCTACATATTTACCTTTTCTTGTTAACGTTGATTTAAAATCATGGCCTAATGGATCTGCACCAGACATTGTAAAGTACTCACCGCAAACTGTGCAGGAACGCTCCATTATACCCTTTTCTAAACATGTAGATGTATTTGGCACCACAACCCATTCTGTATATGTAGGATGAGTACATACCAAATTAGAAGGATCCATACCCCAAACCTGAACCTCTCCGATATATTCTGTTGAATAATCCCACATAGAACCTTGGTCAAATACATACTTAATTTGTTTAGCAATCTTACCTAATTCATAAGTTGCAATTCCACTGTGAACAACACCTACAGCTCCAGGTACAGGCTCCCACTTAGTTCCATTTTCCGTATAGTAGATAGAATATTTCTTTCCACCTGCATGGCCAACCATAATTTTTGTTATATAATAACCATCAGATGCAACAGTTGAAAAATCTAAAATAAAATATCCACCATTATTACAACGAGGAAGCATTTGGTAATTTGTGAAATTACCATCAAAAATTCTTGCTGGACTGCCATTGCCACCACCGCCATTCGACTCCATCGCAGTTCCATTTGCATTATACCATGTTGTCAAATTATATGCAGAAACAATTTCTGAACCATCGCCTTCCTCTTCTTCTGCTGCATACACAAACATAGCAGCCAAAGAACAAGCCATACAAGCAATATTACGTAATAATTTCATAATGTCTATCCCATGTTTAGTTTTACAAAACAATTTCAAAATAAAGCATTTATACAAAAACTTCCGAA
>JAGCJJ010000057.1 GCA_017648065.1 Kiritimatiellia bacterium
ATCTGCTGCTGCAGCTGTTGCTGTTGCTGCTCCCGTTGACGGCGGCGCTGCTGCTGTTGAAGAGAAGACAGAGTTCGACGTTAAGCTAGTTGACGCTGGTGCAAACAAGATCGCTGTTATCAAGGAAGTTCGCGGTGCTACAGGTCTTGGCCTAGCTGAGTCAAAGGCTCTAGTTGAGGGCAATGGCGTTGTTAAGTCTGGCGTTTCTAAGGACGAGGCTGAAGAGCTAAAGAAGAAGCTTGAAGCTGCAGGCGCTAAAGTTGAGGTTAAGTAATTTAGCCTAATATAATTCGAAAACCCTTCATGGTTTTTATTTAAATCAAAGATATCTCCCATGAAGGGGTTCGAAATTTACGCTTTTGGGCGGGTTCATAGAGGACCCGCCTGTGGCATTTTCTTTTTTAGACGTTTTTTTGAGTAAAAAAACGCATCATTTTCCCCCGCATGAAGCGGATTCTGTTTTCAACTAAAAGAAGAGGTACCTGATGGTAGAAAGAACCATTTTCGGCAAACTTACACCAGTAATCCAGCCACCAGATCTTATCGAGATACAGACCAAATCCTTCAAGGATTTCTTGCAAGCAGATGTTCCACCAACAAAGCGCAAGCACCAAGGTCTTCAGGGCATTTTTAAAGAAATTTTCCCAGTTGTTGGCGGCTTAAATGAAACATATAACCTTGATTTTGTTCGCTATGAGCTTGGCGAGCCTCTATATACTCCACTACAGGCTCTTCGCGAGGGAACCTCATATCAGGTTGCTCTAAATGTTGTTTTCCGCCTATCTCGTGATGGAGAGGAAACAAAAGAGCAGACTGTATTTATGGGCGAAATCCCATTGATGACAGATGATGGTGCCTTTGTTATTAACGGCGCTGAGCGTGTTATCGTTAGCCAGCTACATCGTTCTCCTGGCCTATGCTCAGAAAAGACCATCCACAATAATGGCTCTAAGCTTTATTCTGTACGTATTATCCCTGATCGTGGCTCTTGGATCGAGCTACAGTTTGACGTTCAGAACCAGATTTGGGTATTCCTAGATCGTCGTCGTCGCCGCAGGAAGTTCCGCGTTTCTACATTCCTACGCGCTCTTGGTTACTCTTCAGATCGTCAGATTCTTGAGCTATTCTACAAGTTTGAGACTCTTCAGACACAGCTAGATCCAAAAGTCTATCCAAATGGTTACCCAGAGGACTTCCTAGCTAATTATGTATTCCCAGAGGATATTCGCGATCCAAATAACGCAAATGCAATTATTGCTCACCGCTATGCTCCTGTAACAGCTACTGTTCTTCATCAGCTAGGCGTTGCTGGAATCGAGTATGTTGAGCTAGTTAATGTTTCTAATGACAAGGGCTTGTTCGTAACAACTCTTCGTGCAGAAACAACAACTAACGAAGAAGAAGCTTTGCGTGAAATTTATCACACAATTCGCCCAGGTGACCCTGTAACAGCATCTAATGCTAAGACATATATTACTCGCTTGTTCTTCGATGAGCGTCGTTATGACCTTGGTCGTGTTGGTCGTTATAAGCTAAATCAGAAGCTTGGTGCATATACTGACCCTAATCGTGGTGAGGAAGAAGTTCCAAGTGAGCAGCGCATCCTAAGCAAGATTGACGTTATCCGTGCTGTTCGTATGCTTCTAAATATCTACGAGTCAGGTGTGACAGATGATATTGACCACTTAGGTAGCCGCCGTATCCGTACAGCTGGTGAGCTTCTTGAAGGTTACTGCCGCACTGGTCTAGCACGTACAGAGCGCGTAATCAAAGAGCGCATGTCTATTCAGTTTGCTGCAAATAATGCAACAACTGGCGCTACAGCTGGCGCAACTACAGCACCAGTGGCTCCTGCTCCAACAACAGATGTTGCAATCCAGAAGCTTGTTACATCAAAGACTCTAGCTAGCGTAATTGCAGATTTCTTTGGTCGTAGCCAGCTATCTCAGTTTATGGATCAAACTAACCCTCTATCAGGCCTAGCACACAAGCGCCGTTTGTCAGCTCTTGGTCCTGGTGGTTTGTCTCGTGACCGTGCAGGCTTCGAGGTTCGTGACGTTCATCCATCTCACTATGGCCGTATCTGCCCTATTGAGACTCCTGAAGGTCCAAATATCGGTTTGATTTCTTCACTAGGTATTTATGCTCACATTAACCAGTTTGGCTTTATCGAGACTCCTTATGTAAAGGTTGTTGATGGTAAGGTTACTGACGAGGTTGTTTACCTATCTGCTGATGATGAGGAAAATCACGTTGTAGCTCAGGCTAACGCTCCTCTAACTCCAGATCGTACATTCAAGAACCCACAGGTAATGTGCCGTCGCAATGGTGAATTCGAAGCTCTTCCACGTGAGCTTGTCGATTACATGGACGTTTCACCTATGCAGGTAATTTCTATTGCTGCAGGTTTGATTCCATTCCTTGAGCATGACGATGCTAACCGCGCTTTGATGGGCGCAAACATGATGCGTCAGGCTGTTCCACTACTACGCACAGAGCGTCCATACGTTGCAACAGGTCTTGAAGGTCGTGCTGCACGTGACTCTCGCGTTGTTGTAGTTGCAGAAGAGGATGGTAAAGTTACAAAGGCAGATGCTTGCTCTATCACTATCACAAATAAGAAGGGTGAAGAGCATGAGTACACTCTACAGAAGTTCCGCCGCACAAATGCAAGCACATGCTTTAACCAGTATCCAATCGTTAATGTTGGTGATACAATCAAGAAGGGTGATGTTCTTGCAGATGGTCCTGCTACAGACCAAGGTGAGCTAGCTCTTGGTAAGAATCTACTAGTTGCCTTCATGCCATGGTGTGGTTGCAACTTCGAGGACTCTATCCTTGTTTCTCAGCGTATTGTAAGCGACGATGTATTCACATCTGTTCATATTACTGATTTTGAATGCCAGGCACGTGAAACAAAGCTTGGCCCAGAAGAAATTACTCGCGATATTCCAAATGTAGGCGAGGATGCTCTTCGCAATCTTGATGCTGATGGTGTTGTTCGCATTGGTGCTAAGGTAAAGCCAGGCGATATCCTTGTTGGTAAGGTTACACCTAAGTCTGAGCAGGAAGAGGTTCCACCTGAGGAGCGTCTACTACGCGCAATCTTCGGTGATAAGGGTTCTGAAGTTCGCGATACATCTCTATGTGTTCCACCAGGAACAGAGGGTATCGTTATGGACGTTAAGATTACTCGCGTAAAGGATCCTAAGAAGGCTGGCGTTCAGGCTGATTTAGCAGAGATTAAGAAGGAACGCAAAAAGATTGAGGATGAACTAAAGAGACGCAATGAAGAGCTAACAAAGGAGCTTGTTGCTAAACTTCAGGGCATCATTGGTCAGAATAAGAATACTTTTGATATTATCGATACAGAAACAGGTGATATCATTGTTCCTGCTTCAACAAAGACAAATAAGTCTCACCTACAGCACCTAGCTCGTTGCCGTAAGCACTGGAGCATGGAGGTTTGTGGTACACAGGAGCAAATCAAGGGTGTTATCGATGAGGTAAATCCAGACTTCGATAAGGCAGAGAAGAATGCAAAGAAGAAGCTTGCAGAGCTTGATTCTAACAATGATGGCCAGGGCGTAATCAAGGCAGTTAAGGTTTATATCGCTGAGAAGAAGAATCTATCAGTTGGTGATAAGCTTGCTGGTCGCCATGGTAACAAGGGTGTTGTTGCACGTATTCTTCCTCCAGAGGATATGCCATTCCTACCTAACGGTCAGTGCGTAGATATCGTACTAAACCCAATGGGTGTGCCTTCTCGTATGAACATCGGTCAGGTTTTCGAAACTCACCTAGGTATCGCTTGCCGCGCACTTGGCTTGCATGCTGGTACACCTGTGTTCGACGGTGTTATGGAGGATCAGATTCGTGACTTCCTACGTGAGGCTCGCGAAAAGTCTGATTACAACTGGGTTTGCGATGATTGTAAGACAGTTCTATATGATGGTAGAACAGGTGAGCGCTTTGAACAGCGCGTTGTAGTTGGTGTTATCTATATGCTAAAACTACACCACCTTGTTACAGATAAGATTCACGCTCGTTCAACAGGTCCATACTCACTTGTTACTCAGCAGCCTCTCGGTGGTAAAGCACAGTCCGGTGGTCAGCGTATGGGTGAAATGGAAGTTTGGGCTCTTGAGGCTTACGGCGTAGCTTATGCATTGCAGGAGCTATTAACTGTTAAGTCTGATGATGTCACAGGCCGTACAAGAATTTATGAGTCAATCGTCAAGGGCTCAAATGCACTTCAAGCTGGTATGCCAGAGACCTTCTCTGTTCTTAAGAACGAGCTAAACGGCCTCTGCATCGATATGCAGCTACTAGGTGCTGATGACCAAACAGATGAAGCTAACAACTAATTTGAAGGAGTAATGCTTTGAACCCATTTTCAATTCAAGAACTATTTGGTAAGAAAACGGATGCAGATCAGTATGATGCAGTACAAATTTCTCTAGCATCACCTGAGAAGATTCGTGAGTGGAGCTATGGCGAGGTAAAGAACCCAGAAACAATTAACTATCGCTCATATCGCCCTGAGCATGATGGTCTATTCTGCGAGCGCATTTTCGGACCTACACGTGACTGGGAGTGTGCTTGCGGTAAGTATAAGCGCGTAAAGCATAAGGGTGTTGTTTGTGATCGTTGCGGTGTTGAGGTTACTGTTTCTAAGGTACGTCGCGTACGTATGGGTCACATCGATCTAGCTGTACCTGTATCACACGTTTGGTTCCTAAAGTGTGCACCTAGCCGTATCGGCACAATGCTTGATATGAGCGCAGGCAATCTAGAGCGCGTTCTTTACTATGAGGACTACCTAGTTGTTGATCCAGGTGATACTCCACTTGTACAGAATCAGCTACTTTCCGAGGCAGATTATACAGAATATCGCAAGCAATACGGTGATGCCTTCGAAGCACAAATGGGTGCTGAGGCAGTAAAGAAGGTGCTTGAGAAGATTGATCTGGATGAGCTAATGGATTCTCTAATCGCAGAGATGGAGAACACAGGCTCTAAGCAGGTAAAGGCTAAGCTATCTAAGCGTATGAAGATCTGCGAAGGCTTCATGAAGAGCAATAGCAAGCCAGAGAATATGATTCTAACAGTAATGCCTGTTATCCCACCAGAGCTTCGTCCTCTTGTTCCACTAGAGGGTGGTCGTTTTGCAACATCAGATCTAAATGATTTGTATCGTCGTGTTATCAACCGTAACAATCGTCTAAAGGGCCTACAGCAGCTTAAGACTCCTGATGTGATTATTCGCAACGAAAAGCGTATGCTTCAGGAAGCTGTTGATGCTGTATTCGATAACGGCCGCCAGGGTAAGGCAGTTGTTGGTGCTGGTAACCGCCCACTTAAGTCTCTAAGTGATGCTCTTAAGGGTAAGACAGGTCGCTTCCGTCAGAACCTACTTGGTAAGCGTGTAGACTACTCTGGTCGTTCTGTAATTATTTGCGGACCTGAGCTAAAGCTATACCAGTGCGGTTTGCCTAAGAAGATGGCTCTTGTTCTATTCGAGCCATTTATCATCCGCCGCCTAAAGCAGCTTGGTGAGGCACACACAGTACGCAGCGCAAAGAAGCTTATCGAGCGTAAAGAGGATAAGATTTGGGACGTACTAGAAGAGGTAACAAAGGGTAAGACAGTTATGCTTAACCGTGCTCCAACTCTTCACCGTCTATCAATCCAGTCCTTCGAGCCTGTACTAGTTGAAGGCGAAGCTATCAAGCTTCACCCAATGGTATGTACTGCGTTTAATGCTGACTTCGACGGTGACCAGATGGCTGTTCACGTTCCTCTATCAATCGAGGCACAGCTAGAGTCACGCCTATTAATGCTTTCTTCTAACTCTATCTTCTCACCTGCTTCTGGTAAGTCAATCATGACTCCAACTCAGGATATTGCACTTGGTATCTACTACATCACAGCAGATAGCCAGGCAGATAGAATGCGCATTCTTGCTCGCAAGAAGAACCCAGAAACAGAAGCTGAGCGTATCAATCGTCAGCGCCGTCTACCTCTATTTAACGATGCTAATGAAGTTCATCTAGCATTTGATGATGGTGCTTTGTCAACTCACTCTCGCATCATGTTCAAGAACCCTGACTTTGGTCGCAAAACAAAGCATGGTGATGAAAATGCACGCGTTATCGAGACAACAGTTGGTCGCGTATTCTTTAACGAGATTTGGCCAGAAACTCTTGGCTTTGTAAACTGGGCTGTTAACAAGTCTAAGCTAGGTAGCTTGATTTGGGACTGCCACTTCCTATCTGGTCACGACGTAACAGTTGTAATGCTAGATAAGCTAAAGGATATGGGTTTTGCACAGGCAACTCGCGCTGGTGTTTCTATCGGTCTAGTTGACATGCGTACACCATCTACAAAGCAGACAATTCTTGACGCAGCTAATAAGAAGGTAGATGAATACCACTCTCAATATCAGAAGGGTGTTATCACTGGTGCTGAGTGTCACAACAAGGTTGTTGACGAATGGTTCAATGCTTCTAACGCTGTTGCTGATGACATGTATAAGGAGATCGAGGAAAATGGCTGGACTCCTAACATGAAGAATGCTGATGAGCTAGAAATTAACCCAATCTTCATGATGGTTGACTCTAAAGCTCGTGGTTCTAAGCAGCAGATTCGTCAGCTAGCAGGTATGCGTGGTTGTATGGCTAAGCCAAACGGTGAAATTATTGAGCTTCCAATTCGCTCTAACTTCCGTGAAGGCTTGACAATTCTTGAATACTTTATTTCTTCACACGGTGCTCGTAAGGGTCTTGCTGATACAGCTCTAAAGACTGCTGACGCTGGTTACCTAACACGTAAGCTTGTTGACGTTTCTCAGGACGTTATCATCACAGAGCAGGATTGCTGCACACCAGCTGGTATTGAGGTTGAGGCAATTTACGAAGGTGACGAGCTTAAGGTATCCCTACGTGAGCGTATCCTTGGCCGTACCTGCCTAGAGCCTATCTACGATGCAGATTTCAATGTTCTTGTTGATGAAGGCGAGGAGATTAACGAGGCTGCTTGCGATAAGATTGAGGCAGCTGGTGTTGAGAAGGTTAAGATCCGCAGCGGTCTGACATGTACAAGCACACATGGTATGTGCGCTAAGTGCTATGGCCGTGACCTTGCTACAGGTAAGCCTGTTGAGATCGGTACAGCTGTTGGTATCATCGCTGCTCAGTCAATCGGTGAGCCTGGTACACAGCTAACGATGCGTACCTTCCACATCGGTGGTACTGCTGCTAAGGATGTTTCTAAACCAGAATTCGTTTCAACTAAGGCTGGTAAGCTAAAGTTCAGCGCAGGTCTAAAGACTGTTGAGAACAAGGATAAGCACCTAGTTGTATTCTCTAAGGGCGCAACAATAACTATCGTTAATGACAATGGTGAAGAGCTTGAGTCTACAAAGGAACTTCCAGTTGGTACAATCATTACTCATAAGGAAGGTGACTTCGTTAAGGAGAAGACTGTTATCTGTACTTGGGACTCATATACAACACCTATTATGTCTGAGTTCGATGGTAAGCTATACTTCCAGAACTTCGTACAGGGTAAGTCTATCGACGTTCTTGACCAGATTGATAACGATACAGGTACAAATCAGCGTAAGGTTATCGGTGTTTCAAATGCTAGCGCACCTGAAGTTCTACTTGTTCGCCCAGCTAAGAAGCGCGAGCTTCCAGCAGGTGCAGAAATCCTTGTTGATGATAACGAGACAGAGCGCCGCATAGCTGGTTCTGTTGTTGCTAAGGTTAAGGCAACAGATAAGTCACGTTATATTAATGGTGCAGTTGCT
Organism: Kiritimatiellia bacterium; assembly: GCA_017648065.1. Taxonomy (GTDB): domain Bacteria; phylum Verrucomicrobiota; class Kiritimatiellia; order RFP12; family UBA3636; genus RGIG990. The sequence continues at coordinate 7,814 of JAGCJJ010000057.1, forward strand.
ATCAGCGGTGGTCTATATGGCTATCGTAACCCACACAGCGATAAGAAGGCTGAGGTTACAAAGCTATTTGACTCAAAGGATATCAACATCATCGTTAACTACGATAAGAGCCTATGCGTTGAGAAGGCTGAGGTTGGTGGCCGTGTTCTAGTTGTAAACAGCAAGAGCAAGGAAGTAAAGGTTGAGATTCTTGCAAAGAAGAAGAACGACATTACAGACCCAGTTCTACTAAGCTCATTTGTTGCTCCATACGGTGCAGTATTCAGCATCAAGCCAGGCGAGCGTATTAAGTACAATGAGGTTATTTGCTCTTGGGATCCAGAGTTCATTCCTGAGCTTATCGATACAGATTGCCGCGTAAAGGTTGTTGATAATGGTGATAAGAAGGTTCTTGAGCTTTCTGAGGTTATCACATACCAGATGCCAATCGGTGCTGTTATCAAGGTTAAGACTAAGGATGGTGTTAAGGTTTCTAAGTGCGATGTTATCGCTAAGATTCCTAACAGTGAGAACAAGACATCAGATATTACCGGTGGTCTTCCACGTGTTGCTGAACTATTTGAAGCACGCCGTCCTAAGGACGCAGCTGAAATCTCACGTATCGATGGTTATGTAACTCTTGGTAATGTTGAGCGTGGTAAGCGCGTACTTGTTGTTACTGATCCAAATACAGTTGACGAAGAGACAGGTAAGTACTTTGAGGATCGTCACCTTGTACCAATGGGTAAGCATATCGTTGTATACGATGGCGACTACGTTACAAAGGGTCAGCGTCTAACAGAAGGTGCAATCGACGTTCAGGAATACATCAACGTTGTAGAATTCGCACAGTTCTGTCAATACCTAGTAAACGAGGTACAGTCTGTTTACCGTGGTCAGGGCGTAGAAATCAACGAGAAGCATATCGAAATTATCGTTCGTCAGATGCTTCGTAAGGTTAAGATTACAGACCCAGGCGATACAGACCTACTTTGGAATGCACAGGTTAGCCAGACAGAATTCCTTGAGGCAAACCGCAAGATTCAGTCTGAAGGTGGTCGCCCAGCAACAGCAACTCCTGTACTACTTGGTATTACAAAGGCAGCTTTGGAGACAGACAGCTTCATCTCTGCAGCTTCCTTCCAGGATACAACACGCGTACTTACAGAGAATGCTACAATGGGCAGCGTAGATCACCTACGTGGTTTCAAGGAGAACGTAATTCTTGGTCACGTAATTCCAGGTGGTACTGGTTTCCCAATCCATCGTCACTTGAAGTTGATTCCAACCTGCGATCCAATTCCAGAGGAATTAATTCCACGTCACGAGGAAGATTCAAAGCTATCACGAATCTAAACAAAAAGGGCTGCCTGCGGGCAGCCCCTTTTTTTTAGTGAATAGTGAATAGATATTAGGTGAATGGCGAAGAACCACAGTTGAACTAATTCATACCTACATAAACTGTTATTATGACAAAAACTTTCACTCAAAAGGTTATAATCCAAATCTAAACAGCTTTTATAATGGCAATATATTATCATATATTTTTAATTTTCCACTGCTGAATCGGGGTTTAAATGCTCGCTGCATCTCATTTCGCATTTTTATCTCATTTAATCGAGCTACTTGTTTTAGATTTATCTTAATTTTGCTTTTCGCTATTTAATTTAGGATTCTTGTAAAAAACCTTGCACTTTATTAATCGGGTATGGTATTATTTTAACAAAGCTTGGCAAGGTAGCCGTTAAGCTAAAATTTGTTTAATCAACACTAAAATAAGAGAAAAAACAATGAAAAAATTTTTACTATCAATATTAGCATTTGCAATGATGTTTACTCTTTCTGCGCAAGATGCACAATCAAAAATCGTAGTTGCTTGTGTAGGTGATAGCATCACTTATAGCCACGGAGCATCTAAACGTAATGAGACAACATATCCAGCAGTGCTTCAAAAGCTTCTTGGCGAAGGATGGGAGGTTATCAATTTTGGTCATAATGCTCGCACAGCTTTGGATGAGGGTCGTGAGTGGAATGGTCAGCAGGGCATGGGCTATAGAAAGTCTCCTAATTTCAAAAAGTCATTAGAATGCAAGCCAAATGTTGTTATTTTTATGCTTGGCTCAAATGACAGTAAGAAAATCAATTGGGAAGGTAATGAAGAGACTTTTAAGAAAAACTATGCAGCTCTAGTAGATGAATATCTTGCATTAGATACAAAACCTATCGTTGTTATTGGTGTGTCTCCTTATGTTCAAAAGGATAGATGGGAGATTAATGAGGCAACTGTCGGTGGAAAGATCGCTCCATGGCAGAGAGAATTTGCAAAAGAGCGTGGTCTTCCAGTTGTAGACGTTTATGAGCTTCTAAAGGCAAATTCAGCAGATAGCTATTGCGATGGTATTCATCCAAATGACAAGGGTTATGCTTTAATTGCAGAAGCTTTTGCAAAAAAGCTTAGCGAACTTAAAAAGTAATTTTTGAATTTTGTAAAAATAACCTTTATAAGCAATGCGTCAGGATAATCTGGCGCATTGTTTGTTTTTGGTCTAATTGGAAAAAACTCTCTTAAAATCCTAAAAAAATGAAAATTTTCACTTGATAAATTCACCTTAAATCAAGTATTATATTCGTTTTAGTAATCCAAAGGGCCCAAAGTCTCTTTGGGCTTAATGTAAACTATTATTATTTATAAGGTTTCGTATTATGGCACGTACAACATCACTAGATAAAGTAAGAAATATCGGCATCATGGCTCATATCGATGCTGGTAAGACAACAACATCAGAGCGTATTCTTTTCTACTGCGGTGAGTCTCACAAGCTAGGTGAGGTTCATGATGGCGCAGCAACAATGGACTTCATGGTACAGGAGCAGGAGCGTGGTATCACAATCGGTTCTGCTGCTACTTCAGCATTCTGGCGTAAGCACCAGATCACACTTATCGATACTCCGGGACACGTTGACTTTACCGCTGAGGTAGAGCGTTCTCTTCGCGTTCTTGACGGTGCTGTAGCTCTATACTGCGCAGTTGGTGGCGTTCAGCCTCAGTCTGAGCAGGTATGGCGTCAGTCAGAGAAGTACGAAGTACCTAAAATCGCTTTCGTTAACAAGATGGACCGTATCGGCGCAGATTTCTTCAGCGTTGTAGATTCTATCAAGACAGTTCTAAAGGCAAACCCAGTACCAGTAGTAATCCCAATCGGTGCTTCTGAGACATTCCGCGGTGTTGTTGACCTACTAAAGATGAAGGCAATCATCTTTGATGAAGAGTCAAATGGTATGGCTTTCCACGAGGAAGATATTCCAGCAGATCTAGTTGATTCTGCTAACGAGTGGCGCCAGAACCTAGTAGAGAAGGTTGCAGAGACAGATGACTCTCTACTTGAGAAGTTCTTCGCAGGTGAGGAAATCACAGTTGCAGAAATGATTCCTGCAATCCGTAAGGCAACAATCGCTCGTAACATCGTTCCAGTACTTTGCGGTACTGCTTTCCGTAACAAGGGTGTTCAGCCTCTACTAGACGCTATCGTAGATTACCTACCTTCTCCACTAGATATCAGCGACGTTGTTGGTTCTGTCTCAGAGGAAGAGAAGGCAGCTGGCGTTGAAGCTCCAGTTCGTAAGGCAGCTGATGATGAGCCTTTAGCAGCTCTAGCATTTAAGATTGTTGCAGATAAGCACATGGGTAAGCTAGTTTATGTTCGTATCTACTCTGGTACTCTAGAGACAGGTGCTACAGTTTGGAACAGCACTCGTGAGCAGGCACAGCGTATCGGTCGTATCGTACGTATGCACGCTAACAAGCAGGAAGCTCTTGAGACAGCACAGGCTGGTGATATCGTAGCAGTAGTTGGTCTATCACGTACACGTACAGGTGATACAATCTGTATGAAGGAAGACCCAATCGTTCTTGAGTCTATCGAGTTCCCAACACCAGTTATCTCTATTTCTATTAAGCCAGCATCTCGCGGCGATAATGAAAAGCTAATCAAGGGCTTGCAGGCACTTGCTGACGAAGACCCAACATTCGTTATTAGCTTCGACGAAGAGACCGAGGAAACAATCATTTCCGGTATGGGTGAGCTTCACCTTGAAATCATCGTTGACCGCTTGAAGCGCGAGTTCGGCGTTGAGGCTGACATTGGCCGTCCTGAGGTAGCTTACCGTGAGACAGCAACTATGACTGTTGAAGGTGACTACAAGCACGTTAAGCAGTCTGGTGGTTCTGGTCAGTATGGTCACGTATATCTACGCCTTGAGCCACAGGATCCTGGTAAGGGCTTCTCCTTCATCAACGAGATTAAGGGTGGTGCAATTCCTGGCGAATACATTCCTGCTTGCGAAAAGGGTGTTATCGCTGCAATGGAGAAGGGTCCATATGCTGCATATCCAGTAGTAGATATGAAGGTAACTCTATACGATGGTACATACCATGAGGTTGACTCATCTGCAATCGCATTCGAATTGGCAGCTCGTCAGTGCTTCAAGCAGCTAATGCTTAAGGGTAACCCACAGCTTCTAGAGCCTGTTATGGCTGTTGAAGTAACACTTCCAGAGGATTACCTAGGTGCAGTAACAGGTTCTATCTGTCAGCGCCGTGGCCGTATCGATCAGATGAACGAGAAGGCAGGTATGAAGATCGTTTCTGCATACGTTCCTCTATCAGAAATGTTCGGTTACTCAAATACAGTACGTACATTGACTCAGGGTCGTGGTTCTTTCACAATGATCTTTGATCACTACGAAGCAGTTCCATTCGTAATCACTGAGGCAATCATTGCTAAGCGTAAAGAAACAGGTAAGCTTCGCTAATTAAATTAAAAAGGGCGTCCTTCGGGGCGCCTTTTTTATTTAATGTTATTAGGTTTTCGTTAAACTAATAAAGCACAAAAAAGGCGTCCTCAATGGACGCCTTTAAGCTTATTGTCAAATGTTGTATTTGCTACAATTATTTTACAGGAATAGCAGGTGTGATTGTTTCTGTTTTTGGAAGAACTTCATCGCCTTTATATGGTACCCAAGTTTGATTTCTTCCAAAAAAGGCAATTTTGCCACGAACAATTAGATTTTCATTATCTCGCCACATTTCGCATGAATATACAGAACCTTTTTTAGGGTCAAGAATCTTTCCCCCATTTAATTTATCCTTTGTTGGCTTCATATTCCAAATAATATCTAATCCGAGGATTTTTGGATTGTTTGGAAGCTTTGCTGTTGCATCAGGATTCTTAAATAGATGAACAATTCTACCGAAGTACATGTCTTCGTGTTTGTAAATTTGAACTACACTTTTTTGCTCTTTTGTTTCATCGTCAATAGTAGTCCATAAGCCTTTGAAATTATCAGCAAATGTTGTTAATGTTGCGCAGCAGATTGCTGCAAAAAAGATTTTTTTAATATTCATTATTACTCCTTTTGTCCTAAAAATTCGTATATAATAGAGAAAAATAATTGGTATAACAAGAAAATGAGTCATCTCTTTGTTTCAAATGTCTGTTTGAAAATAATAAAGTTTATAGTAAATTACTCTTTGATATTTTGTCTTGAAGAAATAATGTTTGTTGTGATATATTGTCACCATAAATGAAGGTTTGTATAATTACTTTTTTATTTTTTTATTAAGGATGTTAATCATGAAAAATATGAAATTATTTTCTGCTGTTTTTAGTTTGTTTCTTTGTATAGAGTGTGCATTTTCTAATGAGTCGGTTAGTATGAGTAATAAGAGAATTCTTCCTAAAGTGGAGAGAAGAGGAGGAATGCCATTAATGGAGGCTCTTTCAAAGCGACAATCAATCCGCGAATATGATTATTCTAAGGAAATATCTGAGCAGATACTTGCAGAGCTTTTGTGGGCTACATGTGGAGAGAATAGGGCAGATGGAAAAAGAACAGCGGGTTCTACACTTAATAAGCAATCTGTAAGCGTGTATGCTGTACTCGAAAAAGGCATATATTTATATATTCCAGAAGAGAATGCTCTAAAATTGGTTTTAGAGGGTGACTACAGAGAGAAAACAGGTATGCAACCATTTGTAAAGGATGCTGCTGTAAATATAGTATTTGTCGGTGATGAAAAGAAGCTTGGTGTCTCTAATCCAACCGATAGTATGTTAATGCTTGGTGTAGATGCAGGTTTAATGAGTCAGAATTTATATTTGTATTGCGCGTCAAAAGGATTAGGAACAGTTGTTCGCGGTTCTATTGATAGAGAAGCTTTTGGTAAGCTTATTAGTCTTGAGAGTCACGAAAAAGTATTGCTAGCTCAAACTGTCAGCTGGCCTAAAGAATAATATCGTTCAGTATGTTCGATAAATATTTCGATATTTCACTAGTTTATATTAGCTAATAGAAAATAGAATTATTATTGAGTCCAATTTTGTTAATGAGTTTTTCTTTATTGCAAGTTGGACTCAATATTTTTTTTATAGTATGTGTAATCTTATGATTTAAAGCATTAAAATTGGAACAATTAAAAAATCAAATTCCTTGACCGTAACCTATTCCGTTTG
>JAGCJJ010000058.1 GCA_017648065.1 Kiritimatiellia bacterium
AAACGCAAAGAGGAGGAAGCACGTGCGGAGGCAGAACGTATTGCAAAGGAGAAAGCCCTCGCAGAGCAAAAAGCCAAAGAGCAAGAAGCTATCAATAAAGCGAACCAGCTAGCTGCTCTCTTTGGACAAGCGGGTACTACTGAGGGAGCAAATGCAGACAATGCCTCAGCAGCTAACAACGCATCTACGAAGGGAAACCCTGTTGGACAAGGCATGGGAGTCACGAACGGTGCACAATGGACGCTCTATGGTCGGGATGTCAAACGACTTCCTAAACCTTCGTCTGATTTTGCACAAGATGGAGTAGTGGTGGTAAATATCATGGTGGATGTGGCTGGCAATGTGAGCAATGCTACCATTGCGGATGGCACTACTATCTCGGATCGTGCGACACAACAACTCGCACTCCAAGCTGCAAGACAAGCTAAATTTACGGAGGGTGAAACTCCTCAAATAGGTAAAATTACATATACATTTAAACTAAATTAAGGAAATCAAACTTCTTAATTCAAAATTCAAAATTAAGTTATGAATTACATCTTCTTAGACAATGGCTTCGAAGAGATTGAGGCCATCACAACAATCGACCTCCTTAGACGTGCGAATATTGCACTCACAACCGTGTCGGTAACAGGTGTTGAATCGGTCTTGGGAGCACACAATATTGCGGTAAAAGCGGATAAGGTATTCGCAGATGTGGATTTTGCAGATGCTGAAATGCTGATCTTACCTGGCGGAGCTACCAAACTGCATGAGTGCCAACCACTATGTGACCTGCTCGTTGCACATAATAATCAAGATAAACTCATCGCTGCTATTTGTGCTGCACCTTCTGTCTTAGGCAGGTTGGGTATCCTCCAAGGTAAACAAGCTACGTGCTATCCTGGCTTCGAGGAGTATCTAGGGGAGAGTTATGTTGATGGACTCGTCGTAGAGTCTAAGAATATCATCACAGCCAAAGGTCCTGGACTCAGTAGTGATTTCGCATTCTGCATTATTGAGAAAACAGTAGGTCCTGAAGTTGCGGATCAAGTGTATGATGCTGCTCAATATTAAAACGGAATGTATCTTAACAACTAAATTTATAAATTATCAAAATTATGAAAAAATATCTACTCTTTGTATTTTCACTTTGTATAGCGACTGTATTAGTGGCGCAAGAAGCAGAACAAGAGGCTGTTCCTTCTCCTTGGTCTTGCACGGGTGTTGTCGGATTAAATGCTAGTGCAACAGGCCTTGTTAACTGGGCTGCTGGTGGTAACAATAATGTGAACGGTGTTGCTTTTGGTAAAGTACGCCTCCTATATTCAGATGAAAATCTTTCTTGGGAGTCCAACCTTAATCTTGAATACGGACTTTCATATATTGACCAAAAAAATGATGCTTTCCAAAAATCAAGCGACGTGATTGATTTCAATACCAAATTAGGTTGGCAATTCCATAAAGCATGGTATCTTACTGCTTCTGCGGGCTTCAAGAGCCAGTTTGCTTTTGGTCGTGCATACGATGGTACAGAAGCGGCTGATCCTATTATTTCTAAATTCCTATCTCCTTCATACACAGATATTTCTGTCGGTATTGATTGGAAACCTAATTCCATTTTCTCTCTTTATCTATCTCCAGTAGCTGGTAAAATCACTACTGCTTATGTAGGTGATGCACTTGAAAATGCCAATCCTGGTTTGCGTCAACAGATGCAAGATAAGTATGCTACTTGGACATATAGCAAAGAAGCAAATGCTGATGGAACTTATGATAAGATATACAAAAGCTATAAGGCTGAACTTGGTCTCTCTTTCAAGGGTGGTATCAACTATGCATACAAAGATCTAAAGATAATCACAACTTTGGGTCTCTTTACTCCATATGCTTGGGATAAAACTGAAATTCCTGATGCAAATGGTGATTTAGTTTATCGTGATAATAATCGTCGTTTTGGAAACTTTGATGTGGATTGGGATACTGCTATTTCTTATCAATTCCTTAAATGTCTTAACGTAACCCTTTCTACTTCTCTTAAATATTATAATGGCGTAAAGATTGCGAATGCCGAAGGTATTGCGGCTGAACGTGTTCAATTTAAAGGAATTCTTGGTTTGGGAGTTGGGTATAGTTTCTAATACCTTGATATACTATGGAGACCTTGGTGCTATTAGAACAAAATGTTCAACAGTTGTTGGAACAATATCAGCAACTTAAGCAGCAATTGGCTTCATTAGAAGAGGAAAATCTGCGTCAACGTGAGGAAATAATAGCTTCTCATGCTGAATATCAAAAACTCAAACAAGAATACAATAAATTGCATACGGCACATACTATCCTTTTAGGTAAGGATGCAACTGATGAGGATCGTATTAAGGCAAAGCAAAGAATTACGAATATAATTTTGCAGGTCGATAAAGCTATTGAATCGCTAACGCAATGACAGATCAACGCAAACAACATATTACCTTACGTCTTGATGCGCATCAGGTTTCGATAAATGTTCCAGCACATCAAGAGCATTTGTATCGATTGGCGGCGAAAGCTTTAAATGAAAAGTATCATCATTATCAGAGAAAAATGCAAACAAGTTCTGCTGAGCAACTTTGGGTTTATGTTGCTTTAGATATGGCAGTAAACTTGCAGGCAGAATCTCATGTGAATCGTATGCAGCCAATTGAGGAAAAAATAAAAGAACTAAATAATATAATTTTACAACAACTTAATAAAGATTAATGATTATGAATGTCATTTTACAAGTGATAGTAGCCGCTATAATAGGTTTGTTATTAGGAGCAATTG
>JAGCJJ010000059.1 GCA_017648065.1 Kiritimatiellia bacterium
GTTCTACGAACGCGATATTAAATCCGGTGCATTGACACGCGATGAAGCACGCGAATATCTTCAAGAGCTGTTTCTAATGCTTCAAGCATCTACTCCAATAAGCTCTGTTCATTTTACGCGCGGAGGAGAGTCGCATTTTTGTATTGGCGGATATTTGCCAAATGGAGACGATGCTTTTAATGAACTTTCTGCTTTGATTGTAGAAAGTCTGATTGAACTGCCAACATTTATTCCTCAGATTACTTTGAGATGGACGAAAAAGCTTTCTTCTGAAGCTTTTCGATTTGTACTTGATTGTGAACGAAATGATCCTCATAAACGCATCGCCTTTACAAATGATGATAAGCGCATTAAATGCTTTACAGAGAATTGCAATATTCCATTTGAAGATGCAGTACAATACACAATGGTAGGTTGCAATGAGCCAGCATTTCTTGGTGCAATTACAGGCAGTACATCAAAGGGAAATATCCTCAGATGTATGGAAACTCTTTTCCATAGCAAATCATCTTTAATTGTAAATACCAACTCATACGATGAATTTTATTCAATTTTTGAGAATGAACTGTTTGCAGATTTACAGCAAATTTATGATTATGATGATATGTACAATGCTGAACGCGCAAAGGACATAAATTATATATCATGCCTTTTCTTTAATGGGTGCATAGAAAATGCAAAGACCCTGACACAAGGTGGCTGTAATGTTGCGATTGCCTCACCAATGCTTATTGGAATAACAAATTTGATAGACTCACTCATCATTGTTAAACAATTTGTTTTTCAAGAAAAGCTTTTCTCTATGCAAGATTTGATTTCTGCATTGCATTCAAATTGGGTAGGCTATGAGGATATGCGTATGGTTATCCTAAAGCGCGGCTGCTTCTGGGGAAATGATGATGTGCTTTCTAATTCAGTTGCTCAGCAACTTTATCAAAGCTTATATAACTTTTTAAAAGGGAAGAAAAATCTTTTCGGCTATCAGTGGCTTGTTGGTGATTTGTTGGGCTACAATGAGCATCATAAGATGTTTGGCGAGAAAACACTGGCAACTCCTGATGGACGATGCAATTATGATTTAATAAAGTTTGGAATAGGGCAAAGCGAAGGAAAAGATCGCGAAGGATTGACGGCGCTATTAAATTCAATTGCTAAGTGTGATACGAATGCTATAGCATGTGGCTCTACAATAACAAATCTTTATTTAGATGAGAAACTCGTAAGTGAGCAAGCAAACTTTGAAAAGCTTGCTGATATGCTTGAGATATTTTTTAATCAAGGGGGAGTACATTTCCAACTTACTTATGCCTCAAAGGATGATCTTGTTTCAGCAAAGGCTTCTCCTGAAAATTATAAGAGTTTACGAGTGCGTGTGACAGGCTTCTCTGATTATTTTGTTAAGCTGAAGCCAAGTATCCAAGATGACATTATCAGTCGCACAGTACATCGTTCCTAAAAGGATTATTCGAGATTAAGTAAAATGAATGGAATAATCTTTGATTTACAGCGCGCCTCATTTGTGGATGGACCGGGTGTTCGCACAACTGTTTTCTTTAAGGGATGCAATCTTAATTGCCTTTGGTGCCATAATCCAGAGGGAATAAACCCCAAGCGAGCTTTATTACGATATCCAGAAAAATGCAGTGCATGTGGCAAGTGTACAGCAATTTGCCCGACAAAACAAAGCGACTGTATGCTTTGTGGTAAGTGTGCATTGTTGTGTCCTAATGATGCATTAGAACTTTGCGGACGCATAGTGAGCGTTGACGATGTATTTGCAGAGATTGAGAAGGATAGGGCATATTATGAAAAATCAGGTGGAGGAGTAACTTTCTCAGGTGGCGAGTGCATGCTGCAAATTGATTTTTTAGAAGAGATACTGAAGAAATGCAAGGATGCTAATATATCTACGGCAATTGATACGGCAGGAAATGTGGCATGGTCTCATTTTGAAAGAGTAATGCCTTATACGGACATTTTTTTGTACGATGTAAAATGTATCTCAGGGAGATTGCATATTCAAGGTACAGGTGTATCAAATAAGCAGATAAAAGAAAATCTGATTAAGCTCGCATCACAATTTTCTGGCAAGATAGTTGTTCGCATACCTGTGATAGGTGGCTATAATGCAACTCATGAAGAGATGAATGCAATAGCAGAATTTTTAGCGTCATTAAATATTTCTCAGGTAGAGCTTTTGCCGTACCATAAGCTAGGTATGCATAAAAATGAAGCAGCAGGTGTCTCTTATAAAGATTTTACAGAGCCACCTACCGACTTCCTTACAGAATGGAAAAATCGACTAAATTCTATTATTTAATTTAGTCTTTTAAGCAGCGATCAAATACCTGTGGGATATTTTTGAAGCTGTTCTCTGGCTTGCATAGCAAATCAATTGCGTCTGTAGATAGGTGAGCAACAACCTCAGGCTCTGCCTTTAGTAGCTCTGGATAATCCTTGTTCTCTGCCCATGCTTGCATTGCTAAGCGCTGTACTAGGTCGTATGCCTTTTCACGAAGCATGCCAGCTGCAACAAGTGCAAGCATTACCTGCTGTGAATATACAAGACCATGGCTCATATCCATTGAGCGCTTCATGTTCTCTGGGTAAATTAGCAATCCACCAACAATGAAGTTAATGCGCTCTAGCATATAATCAAGCAGAGTAGTAGCATCAGCAATAATAATGCGCTCTGCAGATGAGTGAGAGATATCGCGCTCATGCCATAATGCCACATTTTCCATTGCTGTAACAGCATAACCACGTAATACGCGTGAAAGACCACATAGGTTTTCGCTCTTTACAGGATTGCGCTTGTGTGGCATTGTAGAAGAACCCTTTTGTCCCTTCGCAAAAGGCTCCTCAACCTCACGAAGCTCTGTGCGCTGGCAGTGGCGAACCTCTGTAGCAATCTTCTCAATGCATGAGCCAGTGATTGCAATTGCACACATTAGCTCTGCATGGCGATCACGCTGTAATACCTGAGTAGAGATTGGAGATGGATTGATACCTAGTTTCTCGCAAACATATTTCTCAACAAATGGATCAATGTTACCATAGTTGCCTACGGCACCAGAAAGCTTGCCAACGCGCATTGTTTCTGCAGCTGCTTCAAGGCGTGTCAAGCAACGCTTCATATCTTCATGCCATAGCAAGAACTTCATGCCAAAAGTTGTTGGCTCTGCATGTACACCATGAGTGCGTCCCATTACTGGTGTGTCTTGATATTTTCTTGCTTGCTCACCTAATGTAGCAATTAGCTTCTTTGTACCTTCAATCAGCATACCACATGCTTCATGAATATTAACTGCTGCAGCTGTGTCAACAACGTCAGTAGATGTTAATCCATAGTGAAGCCACTTTGAATCTTCGCCAAGGCTTTCAGCAACACAGCGTGTGAAAGCAACAACATCGTGATGAGTTGATGCTTCAATTTCATCAATACGCTCAACTGTGAAAGAAGCATTAGCACGCATACGGTCAGTAGTTCCAGCAGGAACAACGCCTAGCTTTTCCCAAGCCTCAGTAGCAGCAAGCTCTACCTTTAACCAAACCTCAAATTTATGTTGGCTAGACCATAGGGCAGCCATTTCTTTTCTTGTGTAACGATCTATCATAGGAGTGTATCTTTAAAATATTGTTTGTTAAATTATCAGGGGCGTAGTCATAGCATTTTGCCTGACTGCGCCCCTCATTGTAAGCCTCAAAAAATTGGGCTATTTTTTGTGTTAAAAGCAAGAATTGCTTATGCGCGCTTGCCTAGACGGATAATGTCCTTGCGGTCTGGACCTGTAGAGAAGAATGTAATTGGTACACCAATGCTCTTCTCAATGAACTTAACATAGTCACGAACCTGCTGTGGCAATGCATCCCAATCTGTAGCGCCACGAATATCGCACTTCCAACCTGGAAGCTTCTCGATAATTGGCTTTGCCTTGTAAAGATATGGAGTAGCAGGGAAGTAGTCAATGCGCTTGCCGTCGATCTCGTATGCAACGCATACAGGAATCTCGTCCAAATAACCAAGAGCATCAGCAATTGTCAATGCTACCTCTGTTGCACCTTGAAGCTGGCAACCATAGCGTGTTGCTGGAACATCAAACCAACCTACGCGACGTGGACGGCCAGTTGTTGCACCATACTCACCTTTATCACCACCGCGCTTACGTAGTTCCTCTGCTTCGTCACCAAAGATTTCAGAAACGAATGGACCTGCACCCACAGCACTTGAGTATGCCTTAACAACAGTGATAATGTCTTTAATCTCATATGGAGGAATACCTGCACCAATTGATGCAAAACCAGCCAATGGAGAAGAAGATGTAACCATAGGATAGATACCATGATCTGTATCCTTTAGAGAGCCTAGCTGACCCTCAAGAAGAATGCGCTTACCTTCCTTGATTGCCTTATTAAAGAAGTCACCTGTGTCGCGAGCAAATGGGCGAATGATTTCTGCAAGCTCTGCAAGCTCTGCTTTAATTGCAGCAGGATCAAGTGCTGGTTGATTGTATACGCTTGTCAAAAGAGGGTTCTTGCGGTCGCAGAATAGCTGAATGCGCTGATCCATCTGATCTAGGTGGAATAGTTCACATACCTGGAAGCCAATCTTTGAATACTTGTCAGAATAGAATGGAGCAATACCAGACTTTGTAGAACCAAAGCCAGCCTTACCTAAGCGCTGCTCCTCAAGAGCATCTAGCTGCTTATGGATGTCAAGTAGTACCTGAGCGCGGTCTGAAACGATGATATTAGGCTCAATACCTGCCTCGATTAGCTCATCTAACTCTTTCTTGAAAGCACGAATGTTTAATGCAACACCTGTACCAATAACATTGATTACATTTGGATTAAAAACACCAGATGGTAGTAGGTGAAGAGCAAATCTGCCCTTATCATTTATAATTGTGTGGCCTGCGTTGTTACCACCCTGAAAACGTACGATAATATCTGCATCACGAGCAAGAAGGTCTGTCATTTTACCTTTACCTTCGTCACCCCAATTTGCACCGACAATTGCTGTTGCCATAGTAATAAACTCCTTGTTTATATATGTGAAATTTCATTATACCATATAAATATGGTAAAAAACAAGAGTTGTTTTCTTCATATAGCATTTAATTCTTATTTGTAATTTGCGAAAGTAAATGCATCTGTTTGCTTTTTTTCGTATAAAGAGCTTAAAAACGACCATTGAGGTAATAAAGGTCGCTAAAAGTACGAAGTTTTGATAGGATTTACCTGATTTTTGTTTGAACAACCGAGCCTTACTTTGTGGCCAGGTGTACGCGATGTGTGATTAATGACATTTGTGCTTGTCGGTGGGGGTACTCAAAGCTTGGTCTGTCGAGGCAATTAACCAACGGTTAATCGATAGGTGTATGATGGTTCATGTTTTATGAAATTTTTTGTTACAAACGTTCTTGATTTTTATATCTAAATGGAGTACCATTTGCAGTGTTTATTTCCGTTGTTTTTATACCCAAGGGGGGCTTATGTCTGAAGAATTTGATATCGTTTCTCATATTGAAACACTTATAGATGAAAAACTTTGGGGACAAGTGGCTTCTGAACTTGTTAAATTACAGGCTGCCGATATTGCCGAAATTTTAAGTCGCTATGAAATAGAGACTCAGATTTTGTTGTTTAATGATCTTCCTGATGATGTTAAACCTGATGTAATGGCAGATTTGCCACCTGAGTTTGTTGAGGCTATTTCTGAAGCATTGCCATCACAAGAGGTCTCTGATATTGTTGATGAGATGGATCCTGATGATGCTGCAGACGTTCTTGGTGGTTTGGATAAGGAGACTTCTTCTCAAATTATTGAGCAGATGGATGATGCTGCTGCTGATGAAGTTCGCATGCTTATGACATATCCAGAGGATTCTGCTGGTGGTATCATGACCACTGACCTTATTACGATGAAGCAGAATCAGACAGTGCTAGAAGCCCTCGATACTATAGCAAATAATGAAGAGGGTGAGCATATCTATCAGATTTACGTGATTGATGATGAAGATAAATTGGTAGGTATCGTTTCTATTTGGAAGCTTCTTCATCAAAGAGATAGAACTACATGTCTTGGCGATATTATGGATGTGGAGACATTTGCTGTCAGAACGGATGTTGACCAGGAAGAGGTTGCTCATGCAATGTCTAAATATGATTTGTCTGTAATCCCTGTAGTTGATGCATCTGGCACTTTGTTAGGTCGAATTACCCATGACGATGTAATTGAAGTTATTCAAGAAGAGGCGGAAGAAGATATCTTCATGATGGCGGGTTCTGATGACAAGGAATTGGGCAATGTTTCTTCTATCAAGAGTTGTGCAATTCGCTTGCCATGGTTAACGATAACCTTAATAGGTGGATTTATTACAACAGCATTAATTAATCTCTTTAGTAAGCATTTTTCATCATTAATTGTGCTTGTTGCATTCATCCCAAATGTGATGGCTATGGGTGGTAATACCGGTCTTCAGTCAAGTGTGTTGCTTGTACGTGAGCTAGCTTCAGGTTCAGCACGTCGCCACTCTTTGGGTCAGTTGTTCTTCCATGAATTACGTACTGGCGCATTGATGGGATTGTTATGTGGTATTGGAATATTTGTTTGGACAATTGTTATGCTTGAGTTTTCTCCTCCGCCAGAGGGGCTTAATTGTTCTCCATGGTATTTAGCATTAGTCGTTGGATTAGCCTTATTTGCTGCAATGGGATTTGCTGCTGGCTTTGGTGCTATGATTCCGATATTGCTTGAGCGTTGCCGCATTGATCCTGCTGTAGCTTCAGGACCATTTATCACAGTGATAAATGATATTGCAGCATTGCTTATTTATTATGCAATTACAGCCTTCCTAATTTTGCCAAATTTGGTTTAATTTCTTAAATCTTTCTGCCTTGTATGATTGTGTTGGGGGTGTATTATGCTAGAAAAGGCTAATGGAATTGTTTTACGCATAATTCCATTTACAAACACTTCACAAGTTGTTACATTGCTATCTGAATCAGGCAATAAAATGTCCTTTATTTGCAAAGAGGCGTGTCGTCCAAAAAGCGTGTTCAGAGGGCAGTATGATTTTTTTTATACATGCGAGTTTGTCTATCAATATAAGCCAACGCGTAGTATGTTTTTTGCAAAAGAGGTTTATCCTTATGATTTGCGGCCTTATTTCCGTTCTAATTGGAGAGCGTCACATTGTGCGTCATGGCTGTGTGCATTAGTGAATGCTGTTTCTATTGGTGGGACACCAGGCTTATATAGATTACTCGCTGAGTCATTAGATTTATTGAATTCACCTTCATATCCAGATGTAGCAATTTTGGCTCGTTTTGAATTAAAGCTCTTGCAGCAATTAGGATTACTGCCAAATTTTGAGCTTTCATGCGGCTGTGAATTTAATTCTGAAGCACCATATCGGTTTCACATAGCAGATGGAAATTTGATGTGTGAAATGCATGAGTTTAAGAAAACAAGCTTTCACGAGCCTTCTCTAATCGTTAATGGGGCAGTAATTGAATTGGCGAAGCAGTTAATTGAAGGGAATATGTCAATTAGCTATACAAAAGATTCAATGCGAAAACTCTTGCGTTTGCTTGGCCTTTTTATAAATTACCATATCGATGGGTTGCCAATAGCAGGGCGCGATACCTGTATTACTGGATTATTAGGGTAATTGTGATAGAAATGTTTTTTGTCTCTTACCGTTTTTAGGTTTATTGTTAATATGGACTTTATGTTTTACTTGCGGTAGACTCAAAAAAATAGTGCAGCACGAGAACGTACTGCACCAAAGTTAAATAGTAAGACGAGGACGTCCTACACTCCAGTTATGATTCAATTGATAATATTGTGGAGTAATGCTTTATAGCTATTTTTGTCAAAGTTAATTTGCTGTACTCTCGCTTTATACATTTACGTCGGGTTGAGAATTATTTGCATTTTTGAAGCATTCAATTTGTCTTTTCATTATGCCACGTACAATAATTATTTCAGAAATTGCACAAACAATCAAAAAAGTAAAACCCAATAAGTCCAAATGGTTTATAGAAATATAACTTTCTATGGGAGCATCGGGATTCTTATCCAAACGCATTTCCCAACGTAGTGATATTCTATCTAAAAAACTTGAAATTAAGAATGTTCCCCACCAAATCTTTATGCAAAGAGGAGCAGGTAAATCTTTCCAACTTGAATATGATTTTGTATTATTAAAATGTTCAGTGCAGTTCCAAAGTTGTTTTATAAATTTATAAGGTTTATATAAACTCCAAAAAGGGATAATATAATTCCAAAATCCCCAATGTGGCTTTTAATCAATATATGGAATTCCCATATATTGTGCATTTGCAGCAGCACGATATTGCCAAACATAAAAAATAATTATTGAAGTAATAGATATAAATATTTCAATAGAATAACTTATTGTAGTCAAAAGGTCTGAAAAACAGGCATCAGCCATTATTTCTTCTTCAGAACTTAATATTCCATTAAGTACACTATTGAAAAATATAGTTTCATTGATACATGCTAAAGAAGATAATATTAGAGATACAATCAAAGCATAATTTACAAAAATCAAAAATTTTGCTGGTTTTGCTGGGTTTGTGTAGTTGTATGTTTTCATGTCACGACTTTTAATTAATTTTTTAACATTTTACCATTTCTTTTATTGGTTGTCAATCTCGTGCTTAAGCTTTGCAGCGCAATTACAACCCTCTGGTCTCTCCATATTTTCACCATGCCACACTTGACCTTCTTCTCTCATTGTTGTATCCTTAAAAATTGCTGCCCGTATTGGAGTAGGCGGTTGCTGCAAGGTTGCAAACAAGTATTCGGGGTCTTTCGCCCCAAGCAGGAGGATTCCGCCGGCACTCAAACAATGTAGCGAGTGTAACCTGTAAAGGCTTAACTCATATCTATTCTCGAGTGTCTCCCATGCGCACAGTAGATGTTTTCCAGGCACCTGCTGTTCCGTATAATACTCCAATACGAGGCAGACTTTCAACCCCGTTTACTGTTCTTTTCTTAAGAACAAGGAATACATTACCAGCAATGTAATAAAAATGTGCAGCACTAGGACGTATTGCACATTTTTTATCAGATTTTATGTAGTATTCATTTGAGAAATTTAGTGAATACTATTTAAAGCTTAGCTCTTCTTTTCTTCGCGTCCAAGCATTCGGCTTGCTACTACAGCCAAAATTGTTACAAGGATTAATAGTGTAGACAAAGCATTGATTATCGGTAGTTTAGGACTACGCTTAATCATGCCGTAAACTTTAACAGGAAGAGTATCGCTACCTGGACCAGCAACAAAGAAAGTGATTACAAAATCATCAATTGATAATGTAAATGCTAAGAGTCCTCCAGCTACAATACCTGGCAATAGATTTGGGAACTGTACCTTCCAAAAGGTTTGCCAAGGGTTTGCTCCAAGGTCTTGTGCTGCTTCCAGAATACTATTGTCAAAGTCTTGCAATCGTCCAAGAACCGCCATAGCAACATAGCTGATACAGAAGGTTGTATGGGCTAAATAGACAGTAAATAGAGATTGCTTTAATCCAATTGCTACGAAGAATAACAATAGACTTATACCCATCAAGATATCAGGAAGAACCAGATGTGTATATATTAAACCATAATGTGCATTCTGGATTGTGCCTTTCCATTTGTTGATAGCTAAGGCAGCAGTTGTGCCTAAAATAACAGCGGAAAGGGTAGATGTGAATGCAATCTTAATGGTGTTACCCATAGCGTGCCAAATTTCTCTGTCCTTGAAAAGTTCTTCGTACCAATGAAATGTGAAGCCCTTCCATGAGCCACAGAATTTATCTGCATTAAATGAATTAACAACAAGAATGATAATTGGAAGATAGAAGAAAATAATTACAGCCCAAAGCACAATCTTGGAGTGGTTTTGCATTCGCTTCATTTTCTAGCACCTCCTTTTATTTTGCTTCGTTTATTTTCCTCTGTAATCGCAGCCTCAACTGCTTCTGTTTCTGTAATGTTAATGTTTCTGCTACGAATGAAACACCAAGCAATAAATGGAGGAACAAGAACACCAAGGAATAGTAGAGCAGATAGGGCACTTGCATGAGGAAGATTTCTATCTGGAATAGCTCTTTGATAGATTTTAGAACCTACCATTTCGCTATCTGTGCCACCTACAATATCAGGTACTACATATGAGCCCAGAGCAGGGATTAAAACCATCAATGTGGCAGAGTAAATACCTGCTTTGATGCCTGGAACAAAGATTTGTACAAAGGCACGCAAAGGTGTAGAACCTAAGTCAAGTGCTGCTTCAATCAAGCTAAAGTCAAACTTTTCTGCTGCTGCATAAAGAGGTAAAATTGCAAAAGGCAAATAAGTGTAAATCATCACAACAAGTACAGCACCGGAATTATAGAGTAGCTGCTCTGTTGGTTGGATAAAACCAAGCGCAATGAACAAATTGCTGATTAGCCCATCCGGATGAAGCAAGGTTTTCCATGCAAAAACGCGAACCAAAAAGCTCGTCCAGAAAGGAAGAATTATCAAGCCAACAAGAAAATGGCGAATCTTTCTTGATGCTCTTGCAATTGCAAACGCACATGGCACGGAGATAACAATACAAATGAATGTCGCTACCACACTTAGCCAAATTGTTCTCCAAACAATCTCTGGATAGCTTGGATTAGAAATGGTTTTCCATGTGTAGAAAGTCCAAGTGTCACCAATGCCACCTCCAGGCGCAGTTGATCGAAATGAAAGCGCAAAGATTAGAATAGTTGGAATGAGAAAGAATATAACCATCCAAAGAAAAGATGGTGCAGTTACAAACAACTCATTTAAGTGGCTTTTGAAACGTTGCCACGCAGTGAGCTTAGGTTGTGATACTGCGTTATTTGTCTGCTTCGTTGACATTTTCTGCAGATTCCTCTAAGCTAGAATTGTTCTCATCATTTGACTCAGACTCTTCTGATTCTGTTGTTTCTTCCTCTATCTCCTCATCCATATCACCGATATTCTCAGGAGGGAGAATTAGCAAATCTTCGTCTGTTTCTTGGTATTGCTCTAACATATAGCCATCATCAGCATGCCATGAAAGCCATACTTTGTTGCCCCATTTGATTGGACGCTGATCTAGTAGGAAGCGACTATGAGGCTGAAATACTGAAATTCGATATTCACCAATACGAACCCAAAAACGAGTATGAGAGCCTTGATATACAACATCCTCTGCTGTGGCTCTAAAGATATTAAGCTTTCCATCAGGATTTTCTGGGCATTCATGAGAAATTCGTATTTTCTCAGGGCGTACACTTAGATGTACAGGACTGCCTGGTCTGATTTTTTTGTCGTTAAAGCAAATGATTGGCTCAAAGTCTGTAAATCTTAAACGGGAATATTCGTTATCAATTGCTTTATCAACCACGCCATCGAAGAAGTTTGTATCGCCAATAAAAGCAGCAACGAATGAAGAACGAGGAGATTCGTAAATCTTTGTTGGGTTGTCGATTTGTTCAATCTTGCCTTTGTTCATTACAGCAATGCGATCACTGAGTGACATTGCCTCACCCTGATCATGTGTAACATATAGGAATGTGATGCCGACCTCATCGTGGATTAGATCAAGCTCGATTTGCATGTGCTGGCGTAGCTTAAGATCAAGTGCAGCTAAAGGTTCGTCAAGCAAAAGTACCTGAGGATGATTTACAAGAGCACGAGCAATAGCAACACGCTGCTTTTGACCACCAGAAATTTGGGATGGACGCTTTAGCTCATGATCTCCCATTTGAATAAGCTCAAGCATAGCATCAACCTCGCGCTCAATTTCTTTTTTTGGGCGACCTGCAAGCTTAAGACCAAATGCAATGTTATCTCTAACATTCAAATGTGGAAAGAGGGCATAGTTTTGGAATACTGTGTTAACCCTACGTTTGTTAGGAGGAAGGTCTGTTATATCTTTACCATCTAGGAAGATTCGACCAGTGTCAGGTTTTTCGAAACCTGCTAGCATACGAAGTAATGTGGTTTTTCCGCAACCACTAGGTCCTAACAATGAGAAGAACTCACCTTTTTCAACGCCTACAGTAACGTTATCGACAGCCGTAAGGTTGCCAAATCGCTTTGATATACCATCAAACAATAAGAAGTCAGACACTCTAATCACTTCTCCATATTGTACCGAATTTTTATTCGGAGTTTGTTAAAAAATATCCTGTGAGTGGATTTTTTACACACAGGCCGAGATGGTCGGGGCATCGAGATTTGAACTCGAGACCTCTTGAACCCCATTCAAGCGCGCTACCAGACTGCGCTATGCCCCGCTTTCGTGGAGGTCAATGTTTACATAAAACACTTGTTTTACAAAACGAGTTAAAGAGTATCAAATATGAGTTCTAAATGTCAATCGAGAGTTTCACTTTTTGTGGTAGAATTTGTATAAATTTTTTTGATGTTTTGATGTACAAAATTAATTTAAGAATTGTATTTTGTTGAAAACAGAAAAAATAAAATGGTAAATTTGTAGTATGTTATTGAATTTAAGAGGGTTAATTAGTTGTGTTTATTTCCGTGCAAAGCAAAATATAGATAGCTTGAATATATGGGGTAAAAAAAAGAGTAATTAATGAATAAGCGCTTGCTTGATTCTTGATGATAAATTACTTGTTTTCTGTTGATATTTCATGTCAATAATGTTAAGTTAAATTAAGTAAGTTTTTAGATGTAAAATTGGGCTTGTTCTTGGGGTTTATTATGAAAAAGATATGTGTATTGCTTGTATTTGCTTTCTCAATGCTTTTAATTACAGCAAAAACGATGATTTATAGGGGAAACAGTACTGGCTGGTCAGATTGTGTTATCACATATGATAACGGAAAATTCTACAGAGGGACAAGTACCAGTTGGTCAGATTGTATAGCAACTTATAATAAGGGTAAATTTTATAGAGGTAATAGCACGGGTTGGTCAGATTGCGTTGCTACCTTTAGCAATGGAAAGCTCTATAGAGGTAATAGTACCGGTTGGTCAGATTGTGTTGCAACCTACAGTAATGGTAGAATTTACAGAGGTAATAGTACTGGTTGGTCAGATTGTATAGCAACTTATAAAAATGGAAAACTTTATAGGGGGACTAGTACAGGCTGGTCAGATTGTATTTATACTTTTTCCTCTGAAGATGAAATGACTCCTGCCTTTATCACTTTTATAGCTCATTCATTTTCTTTTTTGCTATAAATTTGTTGTTGGAATGATTGAAGTTTCTGCTGCTTTTTACGAAAAAAAGTAAAAAAATCACAATACAGCAAAACTTCAGTTGAAAAAGAAAATAAAAAATGCTATCATATCAAATCAATTTTACCAACAATAGTGCACAAAAAGGTACAATTATAAAATGAATGTTAAACTTCTAGAAGCAGCAAAGGCTAAACAGCCAAGTATCCCAGTACTAGTGAATATGGTTTCTATCCGCGTAAAGCAGCTAGCAGCAGATTTTCGCCCATTAGTTAAGCCAGATTCTCCAGATTATGACTTACTTGACATCGCACTAAGAGAAATCGCAGAAGGCAAGCTAATTGCCCAGGTCGATTTTGACGCATTGGAGCGTAAGGGAAATAAGTAATTTATGGCAGCCAGTGATAAAAGCGCTGGCGGCCGTATTTATCTTGCCCGGAACCGCAAAGCGCTACACGATTATAACGTAGTCGAAAAAATAGAGGCTGGTATTCAGCTTCTTGGTACAGAGGTTAAGGTTGTTAGGGCAGGAGAAACAAGTCTTAATGGGGCATATGCACAAATAGATAAAGACAATCAAGTCTATGTGTGTCATATTACTATACCACCTTATTATTTTGGTAATCGTTTTAATCACGATTCATTAAGAACTCGAAAACTTTTACTACACAAAAATGAAATTCGCCGATTAAAGGCTTTTGTGGAGCAAAAGGGTAATACTCTTATACCTCTTTCAATATATCTTGTTCGTGGTAAAGTGAAAATCGAACTCGGTGTATGTAAGGGTAAAAACCAAGTCGATAAGCGCGAAACAATTCGCCGACGTGATGCTGATCGTGAGGCTTCACGTGCAATGAGTAATGCTTATAAGCGTTAAATAATGAAAATATACACACATCCATCTGAATTAGCTGCAACAGCATCAAAGATTGTTTTTGCTGCTGGGTTCTTTGATGGTGTGCATTCTGGTCATAAAAAGCTTCTTAATGAGGCTATTGATATTGCGAAAAAGAATAACGCTGAGCTTTGGGTTTTGAGTTTTGATCCTCATCCTTTGTCTATTGTAAAGCCTGAGTTCAATCCAAAGTTAATTACACCATTGTCATTGAGATTAAAGCTTCTTGCATCATGTGGTGTAGATGGTTGCTTACTCTTGCCTTTTACAAAGGAATTGGCAGAAACTTCACCAGAGGCATTTTGTAAGCAATGCTTTTCATATTGGTATGGTGAAGATAAGACTTGCATAGTTGTTTCAGGTCCAAATTGGCGTTTTGGACATAAGCAAGCTGCATCTATACGAGATGTTCCTTCATTAACAAATAATCGGATAGCTGCTCATGTAGTAGAGGGTGTTCTTTATAATTCAACCCTTGTTTCCAGTAGTCGAATTAGACAAGCATTGCTTTCCGGTGATTTGCAAAAGGCAAATAAAATGCTTGGATATTATTACACTATATGTGAAGACTCTGTGCCTGAACGTGGTGTTGGTACACAGATTGGTGTTCCTACCGCCAATATTGTCTTCTCCGGTGAAGTAATGCCTCCTAATGGTGTTTATGCTACACGAGTGACTCTGCCACAAGAAGTCGTGCAGGGCTCAGCTAAAACAAAATTCTTTGCGGTTGCAAATTTGGGATATCGCCCAACGTTTCCTGATGCTCGCCCTGACGCTCCTGTGCTAGAACTTCATTTACTAGATTTTGATTTGCCAATTTCTTTGCATGGAGTAGAATTGTCGGTTGAATTTATTAGCTTTATTCGAGGAGAGCAGAGGTTTGAATCTCCATCTGACTTGGTTCAACAAATAAAGCTGGATATAATACAAGCTAAGGAAATTGCGGCTTCGGTTTTATCATTAGAAAAATGAGGAAATTTGTTATGAAATCTCAAAAAGAAATTGCTTTATATAAAAAGATAAATAAACAAGTTAAACCTTATCCAATAGTAACTGAATTTGTTAAAGCGCTTTTGGAGGATGAGGAGCTGCACGAACTCCAAGAATATGCAAATGTTGTCTCCATTCGTCGATTAGGTTTTAATGACCATGGGCCTGTTCATATGCGTGAGGTTGCTGTAAATGCACTTACAATGCTTGAACTTCTTCGAAAAGCAGGTATTAAGACAAGCCTGGAGGAAAATGAGGCTGGTACTTATGAGATGAGTGTCTGTGCGGTTTTTGCCGCCGCATTTATGCATGATTTAGGAATGTCTGTAGGCCGTGATGGACACGAAAAGTTGTCTTGTATTCTCGCTGCACCAATATTAGATCGCATACTGGTAGAGCAGTTTTCTGTTAGAGAACGAGTTATAATTAAAACTCTTGCTATCGAAGGCATTTCTGGACACATGGCGACCCAACGCATCCATTCTGTTGAGGCAGGCTTAATTTTGATTGCAGATGGTTGTGATATGGAGCGTGGCAGAGCACGTATTCCTTTAGCAATCAATACAGAACCAAAGGTTGGCGATATTCATAAATATTCTGCAAATTCAATTCTTTGCGTAACAATTTCAGAGGGCAAAGAGAAACCTATCAAAATTGATGTGAATATGGATGCAGATGTAGGTTTCTTCCAAATTGAAGAGGTGCTTATACCTAAGGTTAATTCAAGTCCAGTAAAATGCTTTGTTGAGCTATATGCAGGCGTAAATGGTGAGAGCAAACGTTATATGTAACAAATTTAATGATGTCATAGGTATAGCTTTGCATTACGTATAGCATCGTAATAACTTTCATAAACACGTGTCTCCGGTTTATTTATTGCATTTGCTAAAGATATTTGTTATATTTCTCCCGTTTTTTGTAATTTAACCACTTAGAAATACACTTACATAACTATGAAAAAATACTTATATTTTCGAATTCCATTATTTGTACGAATTTTAATCTCTTTTGTTTTAGGTATCGGATTTGGTTATCTTCTTTACATAAATTCTGATGCTAAATGGGTTGAGAATACAGTTAACATCATTGCTCCATTTGGAAATGTTCTTGTTGCAATGTTAAAAATGATTGTTATCCCAATTATTTTCTTCTCTTTAATTGAGGGTGCATCAAATTTGCCGGTTAAGAAATTTGGACGTCTTGGTGGCGGTGTGTTATTGTGGTATTTCTCAACATCTGTATTTGCTGCTATATTTGGTTGTATCCTGGCAAAAATAGTTAATCCGACTTTGGATACATCTCTTGTAACTAAAACATTTGGTTCACAATTATCACAAATTAGTCAGATGAGAGCTGGTGGAAGTGGTAATGCTTCTTTTGGTGATTTCTTTGTTTCTTTATTCGCAAATCCATTTGAAGCTTTATCAAACAGCTTGTTCTTGCCAATTATCATTTTTGCTATCCTATTTGGTATTGCATGTCGTGTAGTTGCAGATACAGATTCAAAACACTCACAAGCAATAGATACACTGCTAATAGTTGTTAAAGCAATTCTTAATGCTTGCTTCAAAATTATAGAGTGGATTCTTGAGTATTTCCCAATTGGTATTTTTGCATTAACAACAGTTAATTTCGCAAAGTATGGAACAGATTTGTTCGGACCTTATATCAAGATTATCGCAGGTGTAGGTTTCGGTGTAATTCTTATGCTTGTATTCATATATCCTTTGCTTATATATATTTGCACACGTGTTAATCCATATAAGATTTTATGGAAGATTCGCCAGCCTGTGCTTACAGCATTTATTACTCGCTCCAGCTCAGCAACTTTGCCTGTGTCATTCCAGACTGCAACAAAGGAATTTAAAATCAAGAACGAGCTTTCAAGTTTTTCTTTGCCTTTAGGTGCAACAATTAATATGGATGGTGTTTGCATTCATCTTCCAATTTTTGCAATCCTTGCAGCTAATATCTTTGGTATGCCAATGACACCATTAGCATTGTTTGGATTGGTTGTTTCTATCGTATTTGCATCTGTTGGTGCTGGTGGTATTCCTGGTGGTTCAGTATTCCTATTGTTTATGGTTTTAGGCAATATGGGACTGGATGAAGCACAAACAATGCTTATTGCTGCATTAGCTTTGGGAATCAACCCAATTTTGGATATGTTTGAAACAGCATGTAATGTAGCTGGTGATAATGTATGTACATATATTGTTGCTAAGCGTAATAATATGTTTGGAGAGTAACGGATTTGCTTTTATCTAACATAGTTTTAGATGTATTGTGCTGAAAACAGCTACTTGTAAAAGTCCAATATTCGTACACCTATGGTAAGAAGCATTGACCATAGGTGTCAATAAATTGCAAAAAAAGAATTAGGCTTTTTTATGAAGAAAAATAATCAGCTTATTGGTGTATTATTCCTATTACTGGCAGCATTAGTTTGGGGCTTTGCTTTTGTGGCACAAAGTAAGGGAATGGATAGCCTTACTCCAGCACAATTTTGTGCTTTACGCTTTGTGTTAGGATCTGTGATTTTGCTTCCTGTTGTGGCATTGTCTGATTTTGTGTCAAATGGGAATTGCAGAGGCTATTGGCCAAAATGGAAGGGCAAAAAGCTTTGGCTTTATGGCTTAGCATGTGGTACTTGTCTTGGCGTTGCAAGTATGCTTCAGCAATGGGGTATGATTGATGCAGAGGCTGGTAAGGCTGGTTTTTTAACGGTGTTATACATTATCGGTGTGCCAATTTTTGGTGTGTTTGTTGGGCGTAAATCAACAATATTATTGTGGATTGCTGTTGCATTTGCTGTAGTTGGCTCATATTTTCTTTGTAATCCAGATGTTGATATTTCAAAATTATTCAGCTTTGCATCATCAAATGCTGCTGTTGAAAGTGTTGATGGATCTATCGATAGCAAAGGTTGGCAGTTTTGCGATACGCTTTTGATTTTATGTGCAGTTGCATTTACTTTTCATATCTTGGTTATTGATAAGTGTGTGCAGTTTGTAGATGCTATGCGAGTCGCTACAGTGCAATCATTAGTAGCAGGTGTTATTGCCTTGATAGTTTCAATTGTTTTGCGTGAGAGTTGGTCATTAGAACATGTTTTAGGGGCAGCATATTCAATATTGTATTGTGCAGCATGTTCTACAGGTATTGGTTACAGTTGCCAATTTTTAGGGCAGAGGAGTGTGCATCCTGTTGCAGCATCTTTGATAATGAGCTTGGAATCTGTATTTGCGGCTATCGGAGGTTATTTGCTTCTAGGTGAGCGAATGGAGACAATGGAGCTTTGGGGATGTGCAATTATATTCGTTGCAGTGATTTTAGCGCAGATTCCGACAAAAAGTAAAAGTTAAGAAATGTTTTGAGTTTGCTTTTGTCAAACGATATATGATAAAATTTTAGCCAATTAAGAGGAAGCTCTAGTAAAATATAATGTGAAAGAGGGAATAAAAATGGATAAATTTATTAAAGAGACCATAGAGACACCAGTAGTTGCTGAGTA
>JAGCJJ010000060.1 GCA_017648065.1 Kiritimatiellia bacterium
ACCAACCATTATGGCTTCACCGTTTTCTCTTACCAAACCGCCAATATTACCCCTGTTTTGGCAACGAATAAATTGTGTCTTTGCAGCACGGTAGGTATGACCTATAAAACCTCCATAGCTACTTTCACCTCCTATTGCAGAAATATCGCCATAATTACTTGAATCAATTATTTTCAAGACTCCTGCATTTCCAGTAAGATTAAAATCTCTCTCACCAACAAAGCCACCCAAACAAAATTCTGAATCTACAACCAAATCTTTTTGTGGTGAGATGCTTGCTCTATTAACACAGTTAGAAATAACCATTTCAAACTTATATATTGAATTAGCAATATTTGCATCACCAACAATACCACCAGCGACAGCATTTCCTCCTCCTGTAATAATAATCGGAGCAGAATTTGTTGAATCGTAAATTCCGACTAAAGTAGCACCCTCCAAATCATATCCTAGTTCATTCTTTGGACTAAAATCCTCTGTGCGATTAAATTTTCCCACTATACCACCAGCAAATGACTGCTTTAGATTGATCACACAGGACTCTTCTATGTGAACTCTATAAAGAGTAGCTCCATTTCTCATTGTTGCTACAAGAGCACCCATCGTTGTATACCTTCCGGAATTGATAGTATAATTTCGAACAATCACATCGGAAACGGTTCCACCGTCAAGCACATCTGCAAGCACACCAAAGGTTTTATAGTCACCACTTATCTTAACTTCTGTTGCAGCCATTGTTTCGGAATTATAGCCATCTAGTATAAGATTTGAAACATTACCATATACAACAGAGAACAAAGGTACTCCACTGTAATTACTAATGGTATAGCCTCCGCCATCAATATTGGCAACTAAATCTATTGATGCCCAATCTGAAGGCAAAACGATATTATCCTTCAAATGATAAGTAACGCCATGAACGCAATTTTCAGAAAGGGATAAAACAAACTCTTCTGAAGTGGTTATATCAATATTTGCTACAACATACTTTGCATATACATCAACATCGGAGAAAACAGCAGAATAATCACCTTCCCAGCCTACAAAAACATATCCATCACGATTTGGATTTACAGGTGCAATTGCAGCATTTCCATATTCTACTAATTGTGGCTCACCAATAACACCTCCATCCCAATCTAAGAATCTAACTGTATATTCAAGTGAGCCTGCTAAATAAGTAGCGACGATTTCTGTATCTTCAGTTAAATTAGAAAAATCATCTAAACTCCATTTTATAAATGTATAACCTTCATGCTCAGGGTTTACTGGAGGGATTACTGAGCTACCTCTGGAAATGCTATATGTAGCAATTACTGAAGAGTCGAAGGAATCTGCATCCTTAAATGTAACTGTTATAATATCTGGAGCAGGCTCATCATCCATAATCTTTAGGATTGGAGAGGTTGAACCTTGCTTCCATAAATTGCAATCATTATAAGCATTAAGTGTGGCAAGGTCTTTTCCATCAACAAGGTAATTTGAAGTTGAAGCAAATACACAAGCATTTGTTAAAATACTTGTGGTTTCAGCACCTTCAAAATATTCTCCAATAAGCAAATCTGATTGGAACAATGAACCAGAGAAATCAAATTCTGGATATTTCACGGAACTAATTAAGCTACCGATTACCTGGCCAGGCTCAGATGTAATAGCCCTGCATGTAACAACTCCTTTTTGGATACATGAATTTATATACCAGCGTGTTGAACTATAGCTAGCATTATGAGAAACGCTACCTACAATTCCTCCTGCATAGTATCCAGAAACATCTCCAAGGTTTGCACAATTCGTTATTCTGAATGGTTGCTTGATTGGTGCTGAAACTGTTGCAACAATGCCACCTGCTGTAGATCTCTGTTCATCAACATTTGTTGAGGCTAAAGTGCCGTAATTTATACATGAATCAAATACAAATTTACCTTTATTACTATCTCCAGCAATTCCACCGATACGACATGGTGAGGATGCTCCACCAGAAAAGATTGCAGAGCCATAATTTACGCAACGAACGAATGATACTTCTCCCATCGCACTTGAAGAATACGCAGATGACCAATAAGTAATTCCGCCAAAGCCACAATTGGTCTTTTTAGCTACGATTGATGTACGATTTGTACAATCCTCAAATCTGATATAAGCAAATTTACCTGAAGCTCCTTTAGTTTCTGCGTTAACTGTAATACCACCGAACATATGAGTGGCATTACCAAAAATAACCTCCGCTGCATTTTCGCATTTAACAAAGCAAATTGAGGATTCAGCTCCTGAAGAAGATGCCTTACCAATCAATCCACCAATTGAGATATTAGACGAACCTGACAGTGTACAAGTTGACTTAACAACACAATTTGAGATAATGCCGGAGACCGTTAATTCACCTGCAAGCATTCCTATGGTATTACTCTTTGCGGCTGATATGATTGAGCAACCATCAAAGGAGAGATTAAATAATTGGAAGTTTTCACCATCAAATTTATTTGCGAGAACACCAACAGACGCATTAGCAACTTTAGATGTTATACACGCATCCTTGAAAACGATATTAGAAAATGTGCCACTTCCGCCAACCGTATCAAACATAGGCACTTTCAAATTTTGGATTTCATAGCCAGCACCATCAATAGAACCTGTGAATGATGCAACGGACACCCAATCAGAGCAATCAATATTTGAAGTCAGTGTATATGAGCCAGCAGGATCAGCAGCAATATTTGCAGCTAAATCAGCGGAAGAGATTACATAAACCGCATAGGAACAACCCAATAATGCGCATACATTAAGTGCTAATATAAACTTTTTCATTACCTATTCCCTAACATAAAAATTAAATATCGTTTTTGTATATACAACAAGCAAAATCAAATACAAGAACCTACCCACTAGCATATTTCTAGTAAACTAGATGCTTAACCCCGCAATATGATGCAGCCTCAATTTTTTAATTATTACTTATATTAGCATAATTACAGAAATTCCGTCAATTCTCTACGCTTAAAGTATTTAGTTTTTTTGACAGAAATATATACCAAAATTATTGAAATTTGAATACTGCAAGTAAATGCGTGTGCTTATTGCAAATGCAAGCTACCTCGTTATTGCTAATATGAGTTGTGGCAATGTGTAGCAAACTAGCGTGCCTCAACCAAAGCTTTTCGTTATTTTCTAAAAGGATAGGTGCATTTGCAATCGCACTTATTATTTTTACTTATAGCTTACTTTTACAGGAACACCATTTGGAAGTGCATCAACAATAGCATATGCTTTGCCATCATGCTCAACAATGCGTGCAGGAACAGACTTATCGCCTTGAGTTGCCTTTACTTGTGTTGCACCTTTGCCCAAGCAAAGCTTAATTGTTAATGGATAATCAAAAATCTTGGTATCCATATCACAAGTTAATTTAAAAGACATTTCTCCAGGCTTGCTGATTGGATCAACAACAAGCTTTGCTGTATCACGCTCTTGACCATATTTCATTAAATCATCAAAGCGAGCAATCCAGATAACATCCTTATATTTTGCAATATTACGGACTTCTGCTTCAACATTTGCAACTGATTGCTCTATCTGCTCAGGTGTGCGTCCCCAATGAACAAGGTGGTAAAGAATAATATTTAGACCACGCTTCAAATTTGGACGGTTCTGCATCCATTTAGGTTCATGCTCGCTTTTCCCATACAATATAGCATCGATAAATGCCTGTGAGGCAGCTCCTTTATTTGTGCACATATAATTTATGTTGTTTGCTGCACTTGGCACTCCATATACACCACGTGCACCAATTGCATACCTTGCAGCGATTTCAGGATGTGCTACTCCATTTGGGTAAGCAATTGTACAAGCGAAATTGTTGGTAACATTCTCATTGATAACTGCCAATGAGTCACTATATTGAGCAGCAATTTCTTCCTCGGTCATCTTATAAGAGCCATCCTTTTTATCACTCTTATGATCTGTGGAGTGACTCTGAATTGAGTGGCCTGCATCAGCAAGCTTCTGCCAGTCAGCCCATGTTCCATTAAAGTTTACATTTACCTTACCTACTCTATCTGTAATGACAAACCATGTAACCTTGATACCAAGCTCATCGCAAATTTTTAGCCACCACTCATGATCTGGTTTGCAGTTATCGTCAATAGTAATTGCAAGAGCTGCAAATTTATCATCCTTCCAAAGGCAAACATCACCTTGACCTGCATTTGCTGGCCAAACTAGATCAGTAGGTGTTACAAACCTACCACCCTTTGGAGGTTGTCCAGAAAGATTCTTCAATCCATCTGCCTCTAATGAGAAACCGCAAAATGTTGCTGCTGCTAACAATGCTGAAACAATAATTTTTTTCATGTTTATCCCACTTAATTTTACCTAAAACTATTTATAAACGACCTTTACAGGAACACCATTTGGAAGTGCATCAACAAGTGCATATGCCTTACCCTCATGCTCAACTATGCGAGATGCAACGCTCTTATCGCCTTGCTTTGCAGAAATTTCGTTAGCTTTTTCGCCTAAGCAAAGCTTAATTGTCAATGGATAATCAAAAATCTTTGTATCCATATCACAAGTCAAATTAAATGAAATTTCACCAGACTTGCTGATTGGGTCAACTACAAGCTTTGCTGTATCGCGCTCCTGACCATATTTCATTAAATCGTCAAAGCGAGCAACCCAAAGTCTGTCTTTATAAGATGCAATATTGCGAACCTCTGCCTCTGTTCTTTTCATAGTTTCAATTTTTTGCTCTGGTGTGCGGCCAGCTTGAACAAAATGATAAAGAACAATATTTAGGCCTCGCTTTAGTTTAGGACTCTTTTGAATCCATTTTGGCTCATGAGTAGTTTCTCCATAAAGCAATACATCAATAAATGCCTGACCTGGAGCTCCTTTATTTGTACACATATAGTTGATAGTATTTGCCGTACTTGGCATTCCATAAACACCACGAGCACCAATAGCATATTCAGCACAAATTTCAGGATAAGCTGTTCCGCTAGGATAAGCAATTGTACAAGCAAAATTATTTGTAACATTGCTATTAATCACATCAAGAGAATCACGATACATAGCTCGAACATAATCCTCTGACAAATCTCTTGCGGAATTATGGTTTGTTGTGTGACTTTGAATTGAGTGACCTGCATCAGCAAGCTTCTGCCAATCAGCCCATGTTCCATTAAATCCAATATTGGACTTTCCGACTCCATCCGTTACTACAAACCAAGTGACCTTGATACCAAGCTCGTCGCACAATTTGAGCCACCACTCATGATCTGGCTTGCAGTTATCGTCAATAGTAATTGCTATAGCAGCAAATTTATCGTCCTTCCAAAGGCATACATCACCCTCGCCTGCATTTGCCGGCCAAACAAGATCTGTTGGTGTTACAAATCTACCTTCCTTTGGAGCCACAGGAAGATTCTTCAATCCTTCTGCTTCTGATGAAATGCCACAAAATGTTGCTGCTAGAAACAATGTAGAAACAATAATTTTTTTTGTCATAATCCTCCCTAAAATATAACTTCCCTATTGAATTCTACCGCATAATTGGCTTGCCTGCCATAATTTCACGATTAAACCAATTCATTGCCAATGCTGGCCATTCTTGAGTTGGATTACCATTCATAAAGATACCATACCCATGACCACCACGAGGGAAAATATGTAGCTCAGCTGGACGCTTTGCTCTCTTCATTCCCACAAAGTAAGCTATAGAGCTATCAACGTATGGATTATCATCCTCTGCCTGCATAATAAATGCAGGAGGTGTTTTATCTGTGATTTTAATTTCTGGATTTAATTCATATCCTTCTTCATAGAAATAAGCAGGATAGATAATGAATGAATAATTAGGATAATGATCTAAGCTATCGATTGCATCCTGAGGTGCATAAACCTCATCTGGTGTAGGCATATTTGATACTCGACCTGCAAGATTTGCTCCAGCGGAAAATCCTAATACGCCAAGTTTATCTGGATCAACACAGAACTCATCTGCACGAGAGCGAATAATACGCATTGCACGAATTGCATCAGCAAGTGCTGCATCACGGCGATTTGGGCAGCGATACTTAAGTACAAATGCTGTAATTGAATTTGCATTAAACCATGCTGCAATATCCTCACCC
>JAGCJJ010000061.1 GCA_017648065.1 Kiritimatiellia bacterium
AGTAGTTATTACACAGATCGTGTAAATATTGGAAGAACAGAGATGGAGCGAGTCTTTCAAGAATATGTGGATCAAGGTGTAGTTCCTCCATCATATATGATGCTTGTTTCTCGTAATGTTCGCTCTTCAGAAAAGAGCGCATGGGTTTCAATTAAGGGAATAATTGGCTTTAATGAATTTAAATTAAATACAGACAATGAGTATATTGTTGAGTTAACTCGTGAAGCATTAGAGAATTTTGAAACTACAATTGCAATTGCGCGCGAGGATGAACTAAGAAAATCACGCCAGTAGGGAAGTGATGTTTTTATGAATAAAGCAGATATCTCTTCTGTTCATAAAATCCTGATGGAGGATTTTATTTCAAATCCCGCACCTGTAATTGATTTGATGGCAGCGCAGGGCTGCAGTCCATTCCAAATTTTAGTAGCCACAATTCTTAGTGCTCGTACTAAGGATGAAACAACCTCTAAGGTAATTAAAGAAAAACTTTTCCCTAAGGTAAAACAGGCATCTGATTTTAATCTGTTTACTCTTGAAGAGATTGAACAAATGATTTTCCCTGTTGGCTTTTTTCATCAAAAAGCAAAGGCTTTAATGCAATTGCCAGTTGTTTTAGAGGAGCGCTTTGGCGGGAAAATACCTGAGACAATTGAAGAGCTTTGTGAGCTTCCTGGAGTGGGACGCAAGACAGCTAATCTTGTTGTTGCAGTTGCATTTAAAAAACCTGCAATTTGTGTAGATGTCCATGTGCATAGAATAAACAATAGACTAGGACTTGTGGCAACGTCTACCCCGCAGGAGACAGAATTTGCTCTACGAGAAATTCTTCCTCAAAAATATTGGTGCAGTTGGAATGCTTGCTTTGTCTCGTTTGGTCAGCGTAGATGTCGCCCAATAAATCCGCATTGTGACGATTGTCCTATAAAGTGTTTTTGCAATTATGCTAAGTCACAAGAGAAGCAAAAAGGTTGCGGAGAAAAATAAAAATGATTTCATTACCGCAACTTCCAATTTGCGAGCTATTACCTCGGATTTCAGAAGCAATTGAACAAACATCATCTGGAGGAATTATAATTACAGCGCCTCCTGGCTCTGGTAAGACAACAGTTGTTCCGCTCGCTTTAATTGATGAGCCATATTTTGTAGATAAGCAAATACTTCTTCTTGAACCACGTCGTATGGCAGCACGATTAGCTGCTCGCCGCATGGCAGCAACGATAGGTGAGGATGTTGGTGGCACTGTTGGTTATCAGCTTCGTATGGAGCGCAGGGCATCTAAGCAAACACGTGTTCTTGTGCTTACAGAAGGCGTGCTTTCACGCATGCTTATTGATGACCCAGAGATTGCAAATGTTGGTGCAATTATTTTTGATGAATTTCATGAGAGAAGCATACATGCAGATTTTGGGTTAGCACTTGCTCTTGAAGTGCAACGCAGTCTTCGCCCTGATTTGCGAATTGTTATTATGTCTGCAACGCTTGATGTAGCCCCAATTGCAAAGCATCTTGGTGTCGGCACTCCGTGTCTTGAAGCACATGGTACTTTATTCCCTGTTGAAACTAAATATTTGCCACAGCCTCGTGAATTAAAAATTTCTGAAGCTATGGCGAAGGGGATTAGGACTGCTGTTGCTGAGCAATCGGGTTCTGTTTTAGCATTTCTTCCAGGAGAGGGAGAAATTAAAGCAACAGCTGAATTGTTAAGTGAATTTTGCTCTGAACGCTCAATTGAATTGGCTCCACTGTATGCAGCACTTCCATTGCAAGAGCAGGAGCGAGCATTGGCTCCAGCTGCGGATGGTCAGAGAAAAATTGTCCTTGCAACAAGTATTGCTGAATCTTCTTTAACAATTCAAGGGATTACAACTGTTGTTGATTCAGGTAAGGCGCGTGTGCCTCGCTATTCTAATGCGACAGGAATGATGCGCTTGGAAACGGTGCGAATCTCTCTTGATAGAGCAGACCAGCGCTGTGGTCGTGCAGGCCGTTTGTGTGCTGGTGTGTGCTATCGCTTATGGGATGAGCGAGAGGAGGCACTTATGCCTCGCGAAGCAATTCCTGAGCTATGCAATTCTGAGCTTTCTACACTTGTTTTGATGTGTGCAGATTTTGGCAGTTCAAAGCGCGAGTCTCTTCCTTGGTTGACTCTGCCACCAGAGACGGCTTGGCAACAAGGTGTTGAGCTGTTGCAACGTCTTGATGCTCTTTCTCCTGCAGGAGCTATTACTGTTCAAGGCAGAAAACTATTGCAACTCGGAACACATCCTCGCCTTGCGCATGCGATGATTGCCGCAGCTTCGCTTGGCTCGGAGGCTTCTCTTAAAGAGGCGTGTCTTGCAGCTGCTGCATTAAGCGAAGGAATAAATCTTCGCTCTGCATCTACAATGTCAGAACTGCTTCTTGAGCTAGAGAGTATGGGTGCAAATAATCCTCGTAAAAAAGCAGTGCTTGAGTTAGCCTCAATGTGGCAGCGTCGTGCTGCAGAATTGGCTTATGAGGCAGACCCTGCCACAGAGGATCTTTCTCTTGGTCTGATTATGGCATTTGCATATCCAGATAGAATTGGTAGACGTCGCCGTCATGCAGAAGATAAAAATCGCTACTTGCTCACAAATGGTCGTGGAGTTCGTTTGTTAGGTTCTTCATCAATTTCAAGCGATTGGATTGTTGCAATTGAGGTTGATGATAAGTCTGCTGATGGAGCAGTGCAACTAGCAGAGTCAATTACACAAGCAGAAATAGAGAAGTATTTTTCAAAGCAATTTTATGAAAAAGCTTGTGTAGAGTGGAATGAGAGGGAAGAGCGTGTCATTGCTGTTGAGCGTGTACTTTTCGGTGCAATAGCAATTAAAGAGCGTCCAATCGCTGAGCCTGATGAGGAACAACTCTGTTGTGGTGTTTGCGAAGGAATTCGTAAAACAGGACTTCATGTATTAGATTGGACTCCAGCTGCTACACAACTGCGAGAGCGCATTGCTTTTCTTCATAGAAAAGGGATAGAAGGTTTTCCTGATGTGAGAGATGAGCAATTGCTTGCTACTCTTGAAGATTGGCTTGGTCCATATTTGTTTGGTGTCCGTAAACTTGCTGCATTAAAAACAATTGATTTATGCAATGTATTTCAAGGAATGTTGGGTGCTAGCTTTATGCAATTAGAGCAGCTTGCTCCGTCACATTTACGTGTACCAAGTGGTTCTCGTATAAGAATTGATTATAGTGAACAACCTCCAAGTTTGTCGGTGCGACTACAGGAAGTCTTTGGATTACAAGAGACACCAAAGATATGTGGCGATCCAATACTGATGAAACTTCTTTCTCCAGCAATGCGTCCAGTTCAATTGACACAGGATTTGCAAAGCTTTTGGAAGAATGGATATCCTATTGTTCGCAAGGATTTGCGAGGGCGTTATCCTAAGCATCAGTGGCCAGAGAATCCAGAATGTGGTATTCCTGCTCGGAAATGATGCTTGAAGGAATAGCGTGCCAAGATTTTGCAATTGGCTTTTAATAAATTTTGGTGTTCTATTCGTACTTTTAGTTATTACACTTACATTTAATTGTTGTTTTGAGGTTAAAGGTTTATTTTTTGAAAAAAACACTTGCCTTTATACCTTAATATATGAGAAAATCATACACATGAAAGCAAATATTACAGTATCACAGTTCAGTTCACGACTTACAAACCTTGCATTGCTTAGCTAATGCGGGGAGTGTGCGTATTGTATTTTTGTTAACAAGTAAAGAAGCCCCGCAGGATATTTTATTAGCTCCTGGGGGTTTTTTAGTAACTCCATCAAGCTCCCAAGAGTTGTTTGAATAGATGGAGTAAATATTAGAAAGAAGAGATATGAGTACCCAAGATTCAAGAAAAATTCGTATTTTTGATACCACACTTCGTGATGGCGAGCAGTCTCCTGGCTGCACAATGAACCTACGCGATAAGCTTCTTGTTGCTGAGATGCTCGAAGCAATGAGGGTTGATGTTATTGAGGCCGGCTTTGCTATTGCTTCTACTGGTGACTTTGAGTCTGTTAATTCCATTGCAAAGCTTGTTAAGAATTCTACAGTTGCAAGCTTGAGCCGTGCATTGGTAAAGGATATTGATTGTGCATGGGAGGCAGTAAAGGTTGCTCCTCGCCCACGCATTCACACATTTTTGGCAACATCACCTCTACATATGGCTGCAAAGCTACGTAAGACTCCAGATGAGGTTTATGAGCAGGCTGTTGAGGCAGTGAAGTATGCACGTAATTTGTGCGATGATATTGAGTTCTCACTAGAGGATTGCTCTCGCAGTGAGCGTCCTTTTATTTATAAGGTTGTTGAGGGCGTAATTGCAGCAGGTGCAACAACAGTTAATATCCCAGATACAGTTGGCTATGCGGTGCCAGAGGAATTTGGTGCATTGATTCGTGATATTCGCAATAATGTTCCAAATATCGATAAGGCAATTATTGCTGTACACTGCCACAATGACCTAGGCTTGGCTGTCGCTAACTCATTGGCTGCTATCGCTGCTGGTGCAGGTCAGGTAGAGTGCACAATCAATGGTATTGGTGAGCGTGCAGGTAATGCAGCAATGGAAGAGATTGTAATGGCTCTTAAGACACGCCATGAGTGCTTCAATGCTCATACAGATATTGATACAACAAAGATTTATGCTGCCAGCCGTTGCGTATGCAATGTTACAGGCAGCCGTGTTCAGGCAAATAAGGCAATTGTTGGTGAGAATGCATTTGCTCATGAGTCAGGTATCCATCAGCATGGTGTAATGGCAAATCCATTGACATACGAGATTATGACACCAGAGTCAATTGGTGTTCCACGTAATAAGATGGTATTGGGTAAGCACTCTGGCAAGCATGCGTTTGCTCAACGTCTTGAGGATTTGGGCTTCCATTATGATGACGATTATGTAACCGAGCTATTCACAAAGTTCAAGGCATTGGCAGATCGTAAAAAGACAGTGTCTGACGCTGATATTGAGGCATTGGCAAGCAAGGCTGGTGTAAATGAGGTTCAGCTAGCAAAGCTAGATCGCTTTAGCTCAATGGCAAGTAATGCAATTACCTCAGTTAGCACAATCCGCTTAGCAGTCGGGGATCGTTTGATTGAGAAGGTTGCTACGGGCGATGGCCCAATCAATGCTTCATTCCGTGCAATTTGCGATATTCTTGGCGTGACCTGCCGTTTGGAGGACTTCCAGCTTTCAGCAGTTACTGAGGGTATGGATGCTCAGTGTGAGGCAAGTGTTCGTGTGCTATTTGAGGATGGCAGAACATATCGTGGACGTGGCGTTTCTACGGATATTGTTGAAGCATCAATTCTTGCTTACTTGCAGGCAATTAACACTGCAATTAGTGAGGGTGCTCCAAGTATCCTAACACACTAAAATTTACAAATATCCCATGCTTGCAGTAACAAGGCTTGCATGGGATTTTTATATATAAAAGGAGAGAAAATGAAGGTTTTAATGATTGGAAATAGCTTTTCCATTTGTGTTGGCTCACACCTACCACAATGCACAAAGTCTGTGCCTGGTAACGAGTTAGGTTTAACCTCGCTATATATTGGTGGTTGCTCTTTGGAGAGACATTGGAACAATATTGTTGAGCTTGAAAAGGATAGCTCATTTTGTCCTTATGGAATCCGTGACTGGGGTTATGCTGAGGGCGAGGGACCTGTTGCGAAGCTAGGTATAGAGGCAGCAAATGTTGTGGATATGCTAAAATTCTGCAAATGGGATGTAGTAACAATTCAGCAGGCAAGCCATGAGAGCTGGGATTATGCAAAATATCAGCCATTTGCAGATAATCTAATTGCAAAAATTAAAGAGCTTTGCCCTGGAGCAGAGATTGTAATTCAGGAAACATGGGCATATAGCACTGCAGATTGGCGTATCTCAAAGGATAGTAGCTGGGGCTTTGGTCAGGCAGAAATGCATGAAAGACTTCGTGCAGCCTATAAGAAGCTTCAAGAAGCTACAGGCTTCCGTGTAATTCCAACTGGTGATGCTGTTGCACTCGTTCGTGCAAAGACAAATAGCGACCCTGCATGGGAGCCAGTGAATAGCGGAGGCGAGGATGGAAAGGGTGATACCTTCCACCTCAATAAAAAGGGGGAATATTTGCAAGCCTGCGTTTGGTTTGGAGCTTTGTTTGGTCAATGTCCTGAGCTAATCAGCTATATCCCAGAGGAAATGACTGAGGAAGAAGCAAAATTCTATAGAGCCTGTGCAAAAGAGGCACTCTCAGGCGACTTCTGGAAATAAAGCTCAAATGCTGTTGCGAACAAAACCGTTTGCAACAGCATTTTTGTTTTTTGAGGGAGGGAAGTTATTGCACAAGCGAGAGCTTTGACCACTCTCGCCCAGCAACACCGGTGGTTTCGTCATTCTCTGGTGTAAATGATAAATAAATTCAAACAAAGACATAGGTTGTTGATTGTTGGCTGTTGAAGTACGATAAATATAACTCTTTTGTCCAAAATAAGTTAAAAAATAACTTGACGGGGGGGGGGGGGGGTAAGTGTTATATTTATTGCACGTTTAAGTTATTTTTCAGCAAAGTAATAAAGGAGATATAAATGAATACAACTTGCCCTCATTGTAATACAACATTAGAAATAGATGGTGTTGAGCCTGGAACAACAATTCAATGCCCAGCTTGTAGCAAGAGTTTTGCAGTACAAGAAAATGCTGCTCCAAAAGTAAAAATTGCAGTTGCACAGGCTCAAGATTTTGGAGGGAAATACTGTCGCTCATGTGGAGCAAAAATTCTATCTAATGCAGCGGTTTGTCTTTCTTGTGGCTGCAATGTTAATCAAGGATTTTATTCGTATTGTGAAACTTGTGGTACAAAAAGAGTCAACCCAAATGCTGTAGTATGTATGAATTGTGGATCTAAATTTCAATCATCTATGGGATCTTCAAATTTTTCTGAATGGTTGACGCCATTCCTTTTGTGTCTATTTTTCGGATACTATGGTGGTCATTTGTTCTATACAAAGGATACAAAATTAGCAGTAATAAGACTTTTAATTAGCATCTTCTCTGTAATTACTTATATTGTTACAGAGGCATGTGCAGAAGATTATGACCTTGAAATTTTATGTAATATATCTATAGTATTATTTTTAGCATCATTCCTTGCTGCTGGCATTTGGAATCTTGTTGACTTGATTAGGTTGGCATGTGGTTCTTATAAAACATCAGACGGAAGACTTATTTCATACAAATAGTTTACTATTGAGATGTGAAGAATAAATCATTGTGTTTTAGTTAACACAATGCAATAATAAAAGTCCCCTTGTGCTTTAATTGGCATTGGGGGGACTTTATAGAATAGATGATAGTGGTTATGCTGAGGGCTAAGGTCCAATTGCTGTTACAGGGTATTCAACCAATAATGCTGTTGAATTATTAAAGTTTCGCATATGGGACATAGTAACCATTATGTAAAGTAATAAAGGAGATGTAAATGAATATAACTTGCCCACATTGTAATACAACATTAGAAATAGATGGTGTTGAGCCTGGAACAACAATTCAATGCCTAGCTTGTAGCAAGAGTTTTGCAGTACAAGAAAATGCTGCTCCAAAAGTAAAAATTGCAGTTGCACAGGCTCAAGATTTTGGAGGGAAATATTGTCGCTCATGTGGAGCAAAAATCCCACCTAATGCAGCAGTTTGTCTTTCTTGTGGTTGCAATGTCAATCAAGGGTTTTATTCGTATTGTGAAACTTGTGGTACAAAAAGAGTCAACCCAAATGCTGTAGTATGTATGAATTGTGGATCTAAATTTCAATCATCTATGGGATCTTCAAATTTTTCTGAATGGTTGACGCCATTCTTATTGTGCCTATTTTTAGGATACTTTGGTGGGCATTTGTTCTATACAAAGGAAACAAAATCAGCAATAATAAGACTTTTAATTGGCATCTTCGGTGTAATTTTATCGCCTGTATTTATAGGTATTCCTTTAGCCCTTACTGCTAGTATTTGGCATCTTATTGACTTCATTAGGCTTGCATGTGGAACATATAAAACATCAGATGGAAGACTTATTTCATACAAATAGTTTACTATTGAGATGAGAGGAATAAATCATTGTGTTTTAGCAGACACAATGCAATAAAGAAGTCCCCTTGTGCTTTAATTGGCATTGGGGGACTTTTTGTCTAAATTTATAGACACGAATGCGGTATCAAAGGTTTATTTGTAGAATCTAATAAACACTTATTTTACCTCAATAGTCTTTTCTGTGCCGTCTGGCAATGTAATCTTATACTTGCCACGGAAGCCACGGAAGCACACCTTGCCACCCTCAACAGGAAGCTCAAGATTTGTCTTCCACTCCTTGTTGATTAAATCATTCAACGCATAGTATGATTTCTTTGGAGTCATATCTCGATGGAATAATCCAGAGAAGCTTGGCTCTCCTGGAGCACCGCAATCATCAACCACATTCCACCAAGTAATTCCCATCATTGGCTCTAAGCTGAACCACAAACGATAGAATTGACGTAGAATCATTGCCTGCTGCTCTTCACCACGAGGTGTCTGAGGTGAGGTGATTGTAATTTCACTCAAGTGTACTGGCAAACCACATGCCCAGCTGCCCATTGCCTTTGCACGTAGCTCATCTGGGCACTTAAGGATTGTTTTTCCTTCAGCAATGTCCTGACAATCCTTTGGATTGAAGAGGTGCATCTGCTGCCCCTGAATATCAATCTTGCAGCCACGCTCAATAAGCTCCTCAATTTGCTTTTTGTAGCTCTTGTTAACAAACCAATCGTTGATGTTTAGCAATGCTTTCTCAGGAAGCAACTCCTGCGCAAGCTTAAATGAGCGATATGTATAGTCGCCAGGCATAAAGCCACAGGTTGACTTACAAATCTTGTCTCCCTCTACAAGTTTGTTCTCATGATAGTCGCAACCAGACTCGTTTACAACATCCCAGCTGTCTACATCATCCTTGTAGTGTGCAATGATATCTTTTACACGATCCCAATGCTGACGATTCAACTCCT
The DNA here is from genome assembly GCA_017648065.1 of Kiritimatiellia bacterium. Classification (GTDB taxonomy): domain Bacteria; phylum Verrucomicrobiota; class Kiritimatiellia; order RFP12; family UBA3636; genus RGIG990. The sequence goes on from JAGCJJ010000061.1 coordinate 9,034, forward strand.
CAACAAATTCAGGAACCTCTGCTTCAATCTCTCTTGGTGTCAGCTTATTAAGCTCACCAATATCATAAACTGAAGATACAACATCCAAGTCAATTGATGCCTTATATTTTTCTGGTAGCTTTTCAATTAACCAGCGAGGTACGTGCCAATTGTAGTTGCTCCAAACAAGAGGATGGCCATGAATGCGGATTCCTTTTTCTTTACAGAACTTAATCAATGTTTTTGGAACAGGACGGCGCCAATGTGGCTGCTCTTTTGGATTTTTGCAGTTATTCCAAAATTCTTCGCTATCCTCATAGGTTGGCTCGTGGCGAGGTTTTCCCTCTTCCATCTCAAACTTCTTCCAATAGAATGGGATTGTGGCAGAGTTAAACAGTGTGCCATACAATTCCTTGTATCTATCGTTTGCTTCCTTTGAACCAAGCTGCTCAAAATTGAAGATGTGAGCACCAAAAATGAATTTATGAGAAATTTGCTCAATCTTTACTGTAGCTCCATCTGCAAGTTCAGGCAAATCAACTACAGCATCTGCTTTACGATATTTTTCAATATCTGCGTCAATTCTAGCCTGCTCCTCATCATTCCAAAGAGCCCAAAAACGTTTATCCATGCATGATTTATCCATAACACCTCCTATTAAAAATATCCGCCCTTTTCAATAATCTCTGAAATAGTGTCGCCACTATGTACCCAAGAGAAAATATCGACCTCATTGCGCTCAATGCCCTCTGCACGCAAAAGAACATCGTATGCAATTTCACGTGGGATACATAGCACACCATCAATATCACCGAAAATAATATCACCTGGACGCACTGTTACCTTACCAATTTTTACTGGCACCTGATAGTGTGTAATCATGCAGCGACCTAGAGAACCATTTGATGTACGATATTTATAAAAGATTGGGAAATCCTGCTCAAGGATTTGCTTTGTATCACGAATGCCTCCGGCAATAACGGCACCACGAATGCCCTTTGTGATAGCTGTTGCTGTCATCACGCCACCCCATAGAGATGCTTCTGTATCCTCAGATGTGTCCCAAACAACAATGCCATCTGGCTTCATCTCGTCAAGCATTTGTGCACGGAATGTCATCTCGCCTTCAATCATTACATTTGGAGCAGATTTTACAGTAAATGCCTCACCACAAACTGTCATATGATCGCGTAGTGGCATAATGCTGGAAGGAAGATTTTGATTTAGCAAACATAGCTCGCGCATAACATCGTTGATGCAGCCTGTGTATAGCTTTTCATAGCGCTCGCAAAGCTCCTTGATAGGAATTGGAAGCTCATTTGTTGGGATGTGTTGACGTTGTGTAATAAGACGGTCTAATTTCATCAGACCTGCCTCTTTTGCTTTTTCTCTCATATCTTTTAATGATGGCATTTTTATTCTCCTTTTTTAAATTTTTAGTTAAGACAAATTTCTTTTGTTTGAATAGGATTTTCAGAAAGGCGAAGCACCTGCTTCTTTGTTACTCCATTTCCCTCTATGGTTAATTCATAATCGCCATAGAAGCCGCGTAGAATAGCCTTACCTTTTTCATCTGTTTCAATGGTTGCTTCAGTTCTCCACCTATGATTGAATAATTCATCAATCATATCATAGGCTGGCTTTTTACTTAAATCATAGCGCAACAAACCACCTCTATAATAATTTTCACCCTTTGAGAAATCACCCTTTTCTGCACCAACGGCATACCCATCAATTAAATTCCAGTAGATAATACCATTCATTGCTTTATGAGAGAACCACAATGGATAGAAGCGGCGAACCATTTCAGCTTGAAACTCCTCTTCACAGGCCTCAGGTGAATATGCAGGGAAGGTTATCTCTGTAATCTGAAGAGGCTTTCCAAGCATTGCATAGCAATCCATAACATCAAGGTGACGCATAGGGTCACAGCTTTGCTGTGTATAATTTAGGAAGTGCTCACGCTTGCAGAAAAGATGGAATTGCATACCTATTGTATCAATAGGTGCTCCCTTAAGTAGAGCGCGCTCTATTTGCATAAAATAAGGGCTTCTATCATGGAAAAACTCATGATTATTCCAAATATAATTATCATTTATAATCAAATTGTTGCCCGGGAAGAATTGTCGTGCAGCATTAAAGCTCCACTCAATCAAATCTCGTGCATAATAGATGCTTGGTAGGTGTTTTTCTTCATTGTGATAGCACCAGAAGGTCTCATTTGTTACTTCCCAATCTTGAATTTTATCTGCATATAGCTCACCTAGCTCTTTAAAATGCTTTGTCAAAAGCATTTTCTCTGTTTGCAGATCAGAATTCATCCAATCAAGAGTTTTAATACAAGGATAATTTAAGCAATGAGCCTTAGGGTGAATCCCATATTTTGAACAAAACTCAAGGCAACGGTCTGGGGTGGGTCTGCGGTAAATATATGGGCTATCTTTTTTATAGCGAGGCTTCCCTTGCTCTGGCTCTAGAGTATTCCAGTAGAAAGGAAGAGTTGCTAGATTAAAGACCTTTGCAAAGGTCTCCTCATAATATTTATTATCCTCTGGCGTTGGCATCTCATCGAGCATAAAGCAATTTGCACCATGCTTAAATTGGTGGCGAATTTGCTTTGCACGAATTTTCACTCCAGAAAGAGGCTGATTAGAGGCATCCGTAAGATAAAGCGTAACATCTCCCTTACGATTTTTCTCTATACCTGCATTGATGACCGCATTAAGGTAGTCATCATTTCTTTCCCATTTCTCAAAAACCTTACATAGCTCTGACTTCATTTCTTTACCCTATTAAAAATGTGCAACACAAAGGTTATGACCAGCGTCTGTCGTTAGACCACTCATGATCCCACTCTGTTGTAGGAGCCCATGCTTCAGGGCAGCTCTCGTGAAGATTTGCCTTAATCAAATCTTCGTTTAGCTCTTCAATACCCAAGCCAGGTGCATTAGGAACAGTGATATAGCCACCCTCGTAAGAAAGAGCAGGCTTTACAAGATCACCCCACCAAGGTACATCTACAGAGTGAAGCTCTAGCGACATAAAATTACGTGTTGCAGCAGCAACATGAACAGCAGCCATACAAGCAATTGGACTTTCTGCCATATGAATATTCATCTGCACACCATAGTCCTCTGCCATATCGCCAATCTTCTTTGTTTCAAGAATACCACCAGCTGTTAGCACATCCGGATGGACAACAGCCAAAGCACCAGACTCAAATAATGGCTTATAATTTTCCTTTAGATAAATATCTTCACCTGTGCCCAGAGGAACAGTTGTGGCAGCGTGTAGCTGCTTCCACATCTCGGTCTGCTGCCAAGGCACAGCATCCTCCATCCATGCAAGATTATATTTTTCCAAACGGCGAGCAAGTTTAATGCAATCCTCAAGAGGAATATGGCCTAGGTGGTCAATTGCAATTGGAATCTCATAGCCAGTAACTTCGCGGCATTCCTTCATATAATTTTCAAGAAAATCCAAACCAACTTCTGTGATATGAATACCTGTGAAATAATGCTCTGTGTTAAATAGGTCATATGCTTCTCCACGCATTGCACGAGGATCAATTGAGCCATGAGGTGTTGAGAAAACAGTCTTTTTATACTCGCGCATTTTCTGAAGGAAACCAAGAGGAGCAGAAAGTGCACCAGGAACATCCATCAATAGCTCTATGCCAAGATCCATCTTTAAGAATGTGAAGCCACGGTCCATGCGCTCCTTCAATGCTTTACCCATATCGCGGCCGCCACCCTCTGAATCAGTATCGCAATAGCAACGAATTGTGTCGCGGAATTTTCCGCCTAGCAGCTGCCATACAGGTACGCCCCATGCTTTACCAGCAATATCCCAGCAAGCAACTTCAATTGCACATACACCGCCAGCCTGACGAGAATCTCCGCCAAACTGCTTGATGCGACGAAATATTTTGTCTACATTGCATGGATTTTCACCAAGTATTCTGCTCTTAAGCATAGCTGCATATGTTTTGCTTGATGCATCGCGTACTTCACCATAGCCTACAATGCCTTGGTTTGTATAAAGCTTCAATAGAGTGCAACGCTTTGGTGCTCCATCAATTTCAGCAAAGCGCATATCTGTAATTTTTAATGTTGCTGGATCAATTTTCATTGATAATTCCTCTTTTCTTTGTTTATTAAATTAATTGTTAAGTAAATTCGTTTTGTTTTAAATCAATTATGACTCTTTAATACATTGCTTAGCAAAACTAATCAATTTTGTGCCAAGAATACCTTCATCATAAGAGCCTTGAGGCAAGATAAAGGTCAGCGAGGCAACAATTTTATTATTTGAATCATAAATAGGTGCTGTCATTGCAGAGATTGGCCAATCAGAATGCTTAGGTCTTAAACAAAAACCACGCTTTTTAATTTGGCGGAAATATTCTTCAAATTCCTCACGAACCTCTTGAGAAGCATTACATTCATTATATATCAGCTCTCTGTCTGAAGGCTTTTCTTCGTAAAGCAAGCATGCACCTGATGTTCCCTCTGCAATTGTAAAGCCATAGCCTTCTTTTCCTGTTGTTATAAATGGACCAGGTGGCTCTGCTCGGGCAAAAACATATTGCTCTAAACCATAGCGAATAGAAATTTTACATGCAATGTGATGTTCATCAGCTATATTTTGGATTACCTTACGAGCAGTATCAAGCTCAAGCATTTCGTCATGCAAAGTCATAACAATTGGTAACAAACCAGATGACAGCTGATACATACCATAACCAGCATTTGATTTTTCAATCCATTTATGCATACATAAAGAATTGATAATACGATATGTTGTTGTTTTAGAAATGGCAAGCTTTTCAGCCAATTCATTTCTGGACATACCATTAGGTGAAGCAGCTAAAATTTCGACTAATTCGATTGCTTTATATACAGCTGGAATAATATTTTTCATACTTATATTTATAGTAATAATCACATTTACTAATGAATATTTTATTCTTTTTGTATAAAAAAGCAACAAAAAGGGTCAAAAATAATTCAATATTGCAATATTTTTGGTAAATTTAAAGATTTATTTCATATTTGAACTTTTTTTATTCTAATTTAACATAAATTATAACGATTTGCTATTATTCGCATTTGTTTTGCTATTTTGCTTATATTTTATAAAAAACTCTTGTGCTAATTTGTTGATTTAGAGTATAATAAATATGTATTTTTAGTGGCGATTATGGAACGTTGCTAATTACATAACAAATTGATTAAATAACTATAAAGGAGATGCATTATGGCAACTTTCGAAATGGACTGCGTAGTCGTTAAAATTATGGATACAGAAACCTTCCCAAGTGGTTTCAGTAAGCGCAATATTGTGGTAAAAACAGAGGAGCGTTTCCCTCAAGATATTCTTGTTGAATTTCTTAAAGACAATGCAAAGATGGTAGAGCCATTAAAAGAGGGAATGAGAATTAAGCTTTCTTTTGATTTGAGAGGTCGCGAATACAATGGTAGATACTTTGTTTCTGTGGCAGGGTGGAAGGTTGTAAATCTGGATGCAGTTGAAGAAACTCAAGATGCTGCAATAGCAAGTGAACCTGTTTCTAGCGTTTTACCTACAGAGATAGATATTGAGGATGATGAAAATCTTCCTTTCTAAAAGACATAAATAAATTATAATGTTAACTCAAGAAACAAACCTTGAACAAATTAAATGGTATATCGATTCCTCTGTGAATTTTCTGATGCGGAAAGGAATTGATGATCCTAAATTGGTCGTAGAATATCTCGCAAGCCGTATTTTACGTTGTAAAAGATTAGAGCTTCCTTTGTTTTATGCAAAGCAAGCTACACCACGATTTTGCGAAGTGCTAAAGCGTGGTGTAATGCGTGCAGGAACAGGAGAACCTATTCAATACATTTTGGGGGAGTGGGAGTTTCGTGAGTTAACATTAAAGGTCGATAAACGGGCATTAATTCCTCGTCCAGAAACAGAGGCACTTGTTCAGTTATTGTTAGATGATGAGCAGCTTGGCAGAGTGCAGGCTCCAGTTGTATTAGATTATGGTACTGGTACTGGATGTATTGCATTATCAGTTGCAAAAGAGATGCCTAATGCACGCGTGATTGCGGTTGATGTTTCAGATGATGCACTTTCTCTTGCGCGGGAGAATGCTGCTGCACTTGGATTAGAATCTAGAGTTGGATTTGTTAATGTATCTACTGTTGATTTGGCGGATATTTTAGAGCCAAATACAATTAATGCAATAATTTCAAACCCTCCATATATTCCAAGTGCAACCTGCGATGTTTTAGAGCCAAAGGTAAAGGATTTTGAGCCTCGACTTGCTCTTGATGGTGGTGCTGATGGTATGGATATAGCCAAGGATATTATAGAAGAAGCAGCGATGCTTTTGGTCGGTGGTGGCTCTCTCTATTTGGAATTGAGTGCAGAGGACAATCAGCCAGAGTTGCTTCGTCCATATATGGAAAGCCTTTCCTTTGAGGATGTTCGTGTTGTAGCAGATATGTTTAATGCAAAAAGATTTTTAACAGGTAGATTACCGATTGGACTTTAATTAAAACTTAAATTTAAGGAGATTTTTATGAGTGAAGAGACAAAGTTAGTTGATTGTGGAGCATTAGAGTCATTTGTTGATGGAGCTTTGATTGCAATTCAAAATTTGAAGGAGCAGAAAGACGTTTTAGCAAGTGCAGCTGAATTATTTGTTTCAACTCTTCGTGCTGGACATAAGATTCTTACAATTGGTAATGGTGGCAGTGCCGCGGAAGCTCTTCATATGGCAGAGGAGTTGTCTGGACGTTATAAGAAAAATCGTGTAGCATTACCAGGTATTTGCTTGTGTGCAGATTGTACTGCATTGACATGCATTTGTAATGATTATGGCGCAGATTATATCTTTTCTCGCCAGGTTGAAGCTTTAGGTTCCGAAGGCGATCTTTTGGTTGTTTTTTCAACAAGTGGTAACTCTCAGAATTTGATTACAGCAGTTGAGTCTGCTAGGGCAAAAGGCTGTAAGGTAATGACATTGCTTGGACGCGATGGTGGCAAACTAAAGGGTCAGGCAGATATTGAGCTTATTATAAAAGCAGATGCCTCTGCTCATATTCAAGAGGCTCATCAGGTTGTGCTTCATGCTCTACTAGAACAGGTAGAACAATATTTTTAATGAACAAGAGAAATAGCGATATGAAAAAAATAAGTTTATGGACCAAGATAGTAATGCTTGTAGCAGCGGCATTTATGGCATTGCCATCAAATGCAAATAAGATTGAAGAGTCAATTATTCTATCTATTGAGGCTAAGCATCGTGAGTTTATAGACGGAGAAAATCTTGCAATAGGATTACGAATAAAGAATAGAGGTGATTCTCCTTTTATTGTTGATACCTATGGAAAGTTCAAAGAAAATTCTGTAACTTTTTATGTTAGAAACAATTCAGGAGAGCTTTTGTTTCCTAAAAAAACAGCAGATGAATTTAAGCAAATAATGGTAATGCCTCGTGATGAGCAAGATTTTATTGTAAATTTGGAAGATGTTTTTGGAAGAATGCCCCAAGGCAAATATACAATTCATGCAATATTAATAAATGGAGAAGCAAGAACCAGCTCCGAGCTTTTAAATTTTGAGATTGTTAGAGGAATTGAGATTCTTAAGGCAAAATATCTTCGAGAAGGACTTATATCAAATGAGTTTTTGGGTTACACTTTATTGTATTGGGTGCGTGATGGAGGAGAGCAGCTATTTTTACGTATAGACAATCTTCGTACAGGAGGTTTGTATGATTTCATACAGCTTGGAAATTTGGTTCGTGTAGATAAACCATATATCAAATTTCTGCCACAAAATGTTGTAGAGGTTGTTCATCAAAATTCACGTGATAATTTTATTAAAACTCGTATTTCTGTTGGCAGTGATCATGCTGTTTTGTTAAAACGAGATACGGTTGTAAATCCAGAAGCAATTAAAGAAGCAGAAACATATAAGCGTACCTCTGATGCTTTTAAAGCCAAAGAACATCAACAAATGTTGGAAAGCAAGAGAAGAGGTATTTTGAATTAATAATTTTATAGAATTTAGGAGAAATTTAGATGAAAGCAAAAGATACAAAAACTGTTGTTGGAAATATTGATCCAGATGTTTTGCATTTTACAGTAGGAAAGGATCCAATTTTAGATTTAAAGTTAGTTAAGTGGGATTGTCTTGGATCTGCTGCACATGTTACGATGCTAACAAAAATGAAATACACACCACGCCTTTTTTCTAAGCAGGATAGAAATAATGTTGTAGTTGAACTTCAAGAAATCATGAAGCGCGTGGAAAAAGATGAATTTATAATCACAGAAGCAGACCAGGATTGTCATCTTGCTATTGAGCGAACTTTAACAGAAAAGCTTGGGGATGTAGGTCGTAGGGTTCATACAGGAAGAAGCCGCAATGATCAGGTTGCAACAGCAATTCGTCTTTACATCCGTGATGAGCTTCTTTGCACAATGGAAGAAAATATTGCTCTTGCTAATTCACTAATTTCATTTGGTAAAAAATATAAAAAACTACCGATGGTTGGTCGCACACATTTGCAGCCAGCAATGCCTAGCAGTGTTGGAGTATGGGCAACATGTTATGGCGAGGGCTTGCTAGATGATATGCATGGATTATGGTCTGCATTTGATTTTACAAATCGCAATCCTCTAGGTTCAGCAGCTAGCTATGGTGTACCTCTACCAACAGATCGTCCGTTAACGGCAGCTCTTCTTGGTTTTGCAGAACCAATTCACAATGTTATGTATGCAGGTAATTCTCGTGGAAAGACAGAATATGTTGCAGTTACAGCATTGTCAAATGTTATGCTGACACTTTCACGTTTGGCAGAGGATTTGATTATTTTCTCAATGCCAGAATTTGCTTACTTTAAGCTACCTAAAGAATTTTGTACAGGCAGTAGCATTATGCCACAGAAGTACAATCCGGATGTTTGTGAGTTGATTCGTGGTAAAGCTGCTCGAGTAATGGGTCTGGTAACATCAATTGCTGCTACAGTAAAGGCAATGGCTGGAGGATATAATCGTGATTTGCAGGATACTAAGGAGCTAATGATGGAGGCGTTTGAGACAACACGTGCTGCGCTTCGCATTATGAGTCGCCTTGTATCTGGAATTACACCAAATCCAGAGCGTTTGCGTGAAGCATTTGAGCCAGGTGTGTTTGCAACAGACCGTGCACTAGAATTGGTTGCTAGTGGAATGCCTTTCCGCGATGCATATCACCAAGTACGTGATAATCTTGAGGCTTTGAAGAGTATGGATCCAGATAATGTTATTGCTCAGAAAACACATACAGGTGCAACTAATGGCTTAGATTTTGAGATGTATGCAGATTGGCTCAAAAATCAAAAAGAGGCTATTGTTGAAGAACGTAAAAAAATAGATAAGGCATTCGCTGGATTACTCAAACCATTAAAGTAATTTTTGCCGAAAAGCTTTTAGAAATGCGGTATGTAAGCATTTGTATAATGCTGATGCATATCCGAACCTAATGGTACTTTGTACTGGATTATCTAAATTCGGCGTTTATCGCCGAATTTAGAATTATTATAGGAGTGATTATGGATAATGACGGGAAATTTAGATTAAACAAATCGCAAGGGAATATGCTTGCTAGAGCAATTACAATTTTGTCATTTTCTGTAGTTGCTTGCTTTTGCTTTTTTATATTTTACTTCTTGTTAAAATTTGTTTCGCATTTCAGCTCAATTCTATTACCTCCAGTAGTAGCAATTATCCTTTCAATGATTTTCAAGCCATATTATATTTGGTTATATAAGAAATTATGGCATAAGCGTATATTAGCAATTTGTGCTGTTTTTCTTTCTATATGTCTTCCGATAGGATTTTTCTCATATTTATTTGGTGCTGTTTTAATTAATGAATTGGTTAAATTACTTAATGCATTACCAGGATATATTACAGATGCATATGTTTATGTGAAAGGTGCTGCACCTGCATTAATTGATTTTTTAGATAGACATGGGCTTCAAAAATTTTTGAGTGGAGTAGATCCTTCACAATATGTCAATGTAGGTTTTGTTGCTTCTAAATTGAGTGGAGCAACAATATCAATTGGTTCATATATCGCAAATTTCTTTGGAGCTTTTTTCAGTTGGCTTGTTTTACCTGTTTATATGGCAATCTTTTTATCTACTCGCACATATTCAGGAAGAGATGTGTCTAACGCAATGATTTTCTTATCAGAAAAGAAACGTAAGCATTTGGCATATCTGATAGACCAATTTCTGGAAATCATAGTCGTATATTTTAGAGCACAAGTATTAGTTGCATTTATTCAAGGAATCCTTTTCTCTGTTCTATTTAATTTGTTAGGTTTAAAGTATGGAATAATTATTGGTATGATGCTAGGAGTATTGAATATAGTTCCATATTTGGGAAATATTTTAGGATGGATAATAATTATTCCGTTGTCATTATTCGGCCCCGGTGGTGGTATTTGGCTACTATTGAAGATTGTTGCTGCATTTTGTGTTGTCCAAACACTTGATAGTTATTTTATTACTCCACGTATTATGAAAAATAGAACAGGACTTAATACTTTTGTAATAATCTTTTCTTTATTCTTCTGGAGTAGCGTTATTGGTGGTGCTTTAGGTATGCTACTGGCAATACCATTAAGCGCATTCGTTGCTGTGATATGGCGATTAGCAAAGCGCGAATATTTTTCTAATTCTTTATCAAATACAGAAGAAGCTAATAATGATAAGCCTATTTCTGCGGAAGTAGAGTAGTTGTTAATTTATATTTAATATGTGTGAGACTGAAGAGCTCCGTGCAGGAATTTTGCATGTAGATATGGATGCTTTCTTTGCTGCAGTGGAGCAGCGAGAGCATCCAGAATGGCGAGGTAAACCAGTGATTGTTGGTGCTGGTCCACACGATAGAGGGGTAGTCTCAACCGCTTCGTATGAGGCACGAAAATTTGGTGTTCATTCAGCAATGCCTTCACGTGAAGCATATAGGCTTTGTCCTCATGGTATATTTACGCCAGGCAATCATACTCTTTATGCAGAAGTCTCAGCTCAAATATTTGATATTTTTTATCGATATACTCCTTTTGTTGAAGGCTTATCTTGTGATGAAGCATTTTTGGATGTTTATGGTTCATATAAGCTTTTTGGTTCAGCATATGAAATTGGGGAGCAGATAAGAAAGGCGATTCGTGAGGAGCTGCAGTTGACTGCATCCGTCGGAGTTGCTACTAATAAGTTCTTGGCCAAGCTCGCGAGCGATATGAATAAGCCTGATGGTATTACATCGGTGCCGACGCATCCCCGTGAGATACAGCGTTTTCTTGCACCTCTTCCTGTTCGTTCAATATTTGGTGTGGGAGGGATGCTTGCAAAGGAATTGGTGAGAATTGGTATTAGAACAATAGGTGATCTTCAAAATGTTCCATTGCAAACCTTAATTTCGTTTTTGGGAGAAAGTACTGCCCATCATTTACGCTCATTGGCATTTGGGTTGGATGAGCGTGAAGTAGTAAATGAGCGAGTTGAAAAATCTATTTCCAGAGAATATACCTTCGGTAATGATGAAATAGATGTAGAAGTAATTCGTCGTGTTCTTTTAGAGTTGTCTTCAGATGTTGGGCAGCAATTACGTGCAGCAAATAAGTATGCAACTACAGTAAAATTGAAACTTCGCTGGTCTGATTTTAAGACGATTACCCGACAAAAGACCTTATCTTTGGCTATTTGTGATGATTTTTCCATCCGTGATACAGCATTAGATTTATTTTTGCAACAGGATTTATCCGCACCAGTGCGATTGATAGGTATAGGTGTGGCAGGATTGTTAGATGAATTACCAAAGCCTAATCCACAATTAACGTTGTTTGATGACCCTGCCACAGAGAGGACAGAACAAATGCAAAAAAAGGAGCGTTTGAGTAAAACTTTAGATAAGCTCCGTTCTGATGTACTTGATGGCGGTGATATTCGTCTTGGTGTTAGCGATACCCGTTAGGATTAATTCTGTATTGATTAAAAATATTTTATTGTGAAAAAAATTAAATTAGAAAATAGTGTGTAAATAGGTTGTAATGATAACACTCAGTTGAAGGCAAGCGTTTGCTAGTAGTTAAATTTAGATTATAGGAATAGATATTATTATGAATAAGTGTAAAAGTTTTATTATTATTGTTTTTGCTTTAATTGCTTTTAAGCATGCTTATGGTAATGCATCTGGTATCAACGAAGCTGAAAAAATAGGTTTTTATGACGTTGTTGAATTTTTTGACTCTTATAAGCCAGAAAGTTTTTATTCTATTTATACATTACGCGATGGACGTGAGTTGAAAATAACAATAAAACTTAAAGAAAAAGAATTTGAAGAATGGAATAATAAAATAGTATCTAAATTTAGTGATTATAGTAGCCAAGATGGAGATGAATATAAATTTGGTCATTATTCGTTTGGTTTTTTAGAATCTTTATCTGACGAAATTGAAGAATATTTAGAAGAAAATGAATCAAAATTTCTTCATAATATTAGAGTGAATGTATATGATGAAAATTCAGAATTAATAAAAAGAATAGATATCCCAGAAAATGATTTAGAGAATAAGCTTTTGGAAGAAATAGATGAAAAATGGTTGATGGTATCAACTGATGAAGAAATACAGCAAACAATTACATTGCCTAGAGATGCTTCAAGGGTTGAGTGTGAATTTTTGTCTGATTTTGATATTCAAAAAATAGATGAATATGAGAGAGAATTATTTCTCAAAGAATATGGCCATTGGAGTCCTGGTTTTTTTGCGCCAGGCTTATCTGGGAAACGAGAGTTTGGTATGTATTTCTTCTCTAATAATGAAAAAATTAAGTCATTAGCCGGTTTACAAGTTGGCTTTCCATCATCGATGCAACCATCACTATCTGATGTTTTTATTGATCGATTTTATGGAATTGCATGTACACTAGGTAATACAGGAATTGGAAATGCCTATGGAATAACCATAGGAGGCTTGTGGAATGTAATTGAAAATGATTCTTATGGAATAACCATAGGAGGCTTGTGGAATGGTTTTCAAGATGCCTATGGAATAACCATAGGAGGCTTGGGGAATGCAATTGAATATGCCTATTGGATAACCATAGGAGGCTTTGTGAATGGAATTGATCATGATTCTTATGGAATAACCATAGGAGGCTTGTGGAATAAAGGTGCTGACAATCCTCATAAAGAAGTTTTAGGAGATGCTCATGGGATAACATTAGCTGGTGGATTTAATTATTTTTATAATGCACATGGGTTGACTATTGCTGGTGTGGCTAATGTTATTGATAAATCTGCAAGTGGCATAATGATTTCTGGTGTAGCGAATTATGTTGTCGGTGATTTTTATGGTATGCAAGTTGGTTTGGTGAATTATGTTAAAGGTGATTTAGTTGGTATGCAAATCGGTTTGGTTAATATATTAAAATCTTCTGAGATATTTCCAACAATGCCACTCTTCAGGTTGGCTTTTTAATTTTTGTAGTACTTAATTTTTTTGTGATTGAAGGAGAGTAAGTTTACTATTAGGCAAGGTATACATGGTTTTGCTTTTCATTGTAAATTTATACTCTCGTTTACGAACATCTGCGCCATTCATTTGCGTTGTCTGCATCCCTTTTTAGTCCTTTTAGCTGTTATACTGACGTCAACTTCTGTTTTTAGGTTTATTTTAATAGATAAAAAAAGATAGATTAATTAAAAAACGGCCAGGGCATTAGTGCAAACCCCCAATAATTCAACATTATATGATTAAAACATAATCAATATTTTTTTATCTATTTGTGTGCTTTAGTGTTGAAATAACTACAAATTTATTGCTATAATTTATAGCAAAAAGATTGTTGTTTACTATTATCAAAAATCCACTTGCGACAAGGCTCGCTATTTTGATATAATTCGCAACTTCTTTTTAGCACAGAAGCTATTACATTATATTATTGGAAAATCTAGTTTTAGATTAGACGCAGAGGTCACCTGAAACTATAACAAAGAAAGCCTGTTAACTATGGGTTGGTTTGAAAAAAAAGTTGATACAGAGGCAATCGTGCCAGATGCAATTTGGCAGGTGTGTCCATCCTGTAAAGCCCACATAATGAAAGATGAGTGGGTCAAAAATATTAAGGTTTGCCCAAAGTGTAATTATCACGACCGTATGGGCTGCCGTGAGCGCATTAAGCTTCTAATTGATGACGGAACTTTCCGTGAGTTTAATGACCACATTGTTCCATCAGATCCACTAAACTTCTCTGATGCAAAAGGTCCTTATGCAGAGAAGGCTGCTGCAACAGTTAAAAAGCTCGGTATCAGCGAGTCTGTAATTACTGGTAGCGGCAATATTGGTAACACACGCGTAGTTATCGCAGTGATGGATTTCCGCTTCCTAGGTGGTAGCTTGGCTAGTGGTACTGGTGAGAAGATTCTTCTTGCTGTAGAGCACGCAATCCGCTTTAAGCGTCCATTCATCATGCTTTCTGCTTCTGGTGGTGCACGTATGCACGAAGGTATCATCTCTCTAATGCAGATGGCAAAGACTTGCGCAGCTGTTTCTAAGCTAGAGAAAGCAGGTCTTCCATATATTTCAATTTTGACAGATCCAACAACAGGTGGTGTATCTGCTTCATTCGCTCTTATCGGTGATGTTAATATCGCTGAGCCTGGCACATTGATTGGCTTTGCTGGTCGCCGCGTTATCGAGCAGACAATTAAGCAGAAGCTTCCAAAGGATTTCCAGACAGCTGAGTATCTAAAGACACACGGCTTTGTTGATCACATCGTTGAAAGAAAGAATATGAAGAGCTTCCTTGAGAATCTTCTTTCATATAGACTTAAGTAATTAGAGGAGGAAATAAAAATGGATTTTGATTTTGAAGCCCCTCTAGAGGAGCTAAAGGAAAAGATTAAGCTTTTAGATGAGAAGGCAGCAGCAGGTGATGCAACTGCTTCCAGCAAGGCAGCACAACTACGCAAAAAGCTTGAAGCTCAAACAGCACGTATCTACTCAACACTTGAGCCTTGGGATAAGGTGCAACTAGCACGTCATCCAGGCCGCCCAACAATTACTCGCTACTCAAAAGAGATGTGCGATGATTTTATTGAAATTCATGGCGATCGCGTTTTCGGTGATGACCCAGCAATGCTTTGCGGCTTTGCTCGTATTGGTGATCAGCGCTTTATGCTTATCGGCCACAGAAAGGGCGATACAGTAGAGCAGAATATTGAATACAATTTTGGTATGGCAAACCCAGAGGGCTACCGCAAGGCTATGCGCGCAATGCATCTTGCAGAAAAGTGGCACCTTCCAGTAGTAACAATGGTTGATACATCTGGTGCATTCCCTGGTCTTGAGGCTGAGGCTCGTGGTCAGGCAGAAGCAATTGGCCGTAACCTTATGGAGATGGCTGCACTTGAGACACCAATCCTAACAATCGTTACTGGTGAAGGTGGTTCTGGTGGTGCACTTGGTATTGCAGTTGGTGATCGCATTCTAATGCTTGAAAATGCAGTTTATTCTGTAATTTCACCAGAGGGCTGTGCTTCTATCCTATGGCGCGATGGCACAAAGGCTCCTGAGGCAGCTAAGGCTCTTCACATTACTTCAAGTGACCTTGCTGAGCTAAAGGTTATTGATGGCATTATTCCTGAGCCAGTTGGCGGCGCACACAGCCACCCAGAGGCAACAATGGAAAATGTTAAGGCAGCAATTATTAGCAATCTAAAGGAACTTGAAAAGGTTTCTGCTTCTCACCTGACAGAGAATCGCTATAAGAAATTCGCTGCAATTGGTCGCTTTAACTAATAGCTAGAAACATCTATCAAAACAATTTTTACGAGGTAAATTTTTATGCAAGCAAAAGCAAAAAAGACAACAACAAAAGCAAAGACACCTGCTGCTCCTGCAGCTCAGAAGCGTGAAGTACTACGCATCACAGATACAACACTACGTGATGCACACCAGTCCCTATGGGCAACTCGCCTACGTACATCTGATATCATGGATGTTATTGATATCATGGATAATGCAGGCTTCTACTCTCTAGAGTGCTGGGGTGGTGCAACATTTGATGTTTGCATGCGCTTCCTACGCGAGAATCCATGGGAGCGTTTGCGCCAGATTAAGGCACATGCAAAGAATACTCCATTGCAGATGCTAATCCGTGGTCAGAATATTCTTGGCTACCGCAACTATGCAGATGATTTGCTAGAGCGCTTTATCGCATTGGCAGCACAGAATGGTATCGATATCTTCCGTACATTTGATGCTCTAAATGACAATCGTAATATCGAAAAGTCAATCAAGTTCATCAAGCGTTATGGTGCACATGCTCAGGGTACAATTTGCTACACAATCAGCCCAGTTCACACAATTGAAAAGTATGTAGAGATTGCTCGTGAGCAGGAGCAAATGGGTGTTGACTCAATTTGTATCAAGGATATGGCTGGTATTCTTTCTCCACTTGTTGCAAAGAATCTTGTTTCTGCTCTTACAAAGGCAGTTAAGGTGCCAATTCAGATTCACTCACACGCAACAAGCGGTATGGCAGTTCCTGCATACCTAGAGGGTGTACTTGCTGGTGCTGGTGCAATTGACTGCGCAGTTTCTTCAATGGCTGGCTTCTCTTCTCAGCCTCCTGTTGAGACAATGCTTTCAATCTTTGATGAGACTCAATTTAATGCAAATATTGATCGTGATGCAATCCGCAAGATCAATGCTCACTTCCTAAAGCTACGTCCAACACGTGAGCCAGGTCACAGCATGGCTTCAATCATCGATCCAGAAATTCTTGTTCACAACATTCCTGGTGGTATGATTTCTAACCTACGCTCTCAGCTAGCTCAGCAGGATGCTCTAGGTCGCCTAGATGATGTTCTAGCAGAACTACCAAAGGTACGTGCTGATATGGGTTATCCTCCACTAGTAACACCTACAAGCCAGATTGTTGGTGTTCAGGCAGTACTAAACGTACTTTCTGGTGAGCGCTACAGCATGATTACACAGGAAACTCGTGATTATGTTAAGGGTCTATATGGTGCAGCTCCTGCTCCAATCGATGCAAAGCTAAAGAAGAAGATTCTTGGTAAAGAGAAGGCAATCACATGCCGTCCAGCAGATTTGCTAAAGCCAAATCTACCTGGCTGCGTTGATGAGGTTGACCCACATCTAATCAAGAGCGAAGAGGATATCATTTCATTCTGCCTATTCCCAGAGCCAGCAATGTCATACTTTACATGGCGTGATCTTCCACCAGAGCAGCGCCCAGCTATCCCAGCTGATGAGGAGCTAGAGGCTCGCCGCAAGGCTAAGCTTGGTGCTCAGGCAACAGAGGCAGCACGCCCAATTATGGCACAGTCTGACTATGCAGCACTTGAGGGCTTGATGTCAACAGTTAAGCAGCTAGGTATCTCTGAGCTAACAATTCGTCGTAATGATGTAGCAGTAACTCTAAAGGATTCTGCAGCACACGCAACACCAGTTGCTCCATTGGCAGCAGCTCCAGTAGCTCCAGCACCTAAGATGGATGATGCAGCAGCAGTTGCTTCTCCTGCAACAATCTCTGAGGATAAGCCAACAAGCAATGCAACAAATCACCCAACAATTGAGGCTCCTCTAACAGGTACATTCTACCGTAGCTCAGGCGTTAATAAGCCAGCTCTAGTAGAAGAGGGTGGCACAGTTAAGGCTGGTGAAGCATTCTGCATTATTGAGGCAATGAAGCTCTTCAATCAGATTAAGGCAGAGAAGCCATGCAAGATAATCAAGTTTATCGCACAGCATGGTAAGGTAGTCCAGAAGGGTGCACCTATCGCAATCGTTGAATATCTATAATATTTAGTAAAACGATAATCACAAAAAAATCCCGTGGGCAACTGCGGGATTTTTTTATTTTGGATTGCTTTTCTTGACTTTGGTTTGTTACTAGAGTAAAATTATATACAAAAAGTGAGGTTTTTATGGAAAGGAAAATTATCATGAAAAAAATAATTGCTTTAATTATCGTTTTTGCTTCTATTACTACCGTTTGGGCAGTGAAAAATGTATCTACACAATCTCCACATGGACCAAAACCGGTTAATCCTGCAATTAATGATCCTATGTTTGAGCTTGTCGCAACTGGCGATTTTAAGCTTGAAGATGTTGTTGGTAAAGGATATCCTGTAATTATTAATTTCTCTGCAACATGGTGTGGCCCTTGTAAGAAAATGAAGCCTATTTTTAAGGAGGCAAACAAGGACTATAAAGGCAAAGCAATCCTAAAAACTATAGATGTTGATGATGCTTCTATGAAAGAAATCGTGGCTGCAGCAGGTGTAACCTCTATCCCTCATCAAATCTTCTTTTATCCAGATGGTACAACACCATCAAAAGAGAAGAGCCCTAGCTATTTAATGAGCTAGGTGTACGAGAGAAATTTAATAAGCGCACATTTACCTCTCAGATTTGCAGAGTTGGTGCAATGGATCGCGACACAATAGATGAAATCATTAAAGAACTAAAAACCAATAATACTACAGAAGAAAAATAATTTTGTAAGTAAATTGGGATGTATAGCCTATGATTGAACAAACTCTTGAAACTCTTGCATTACAGATAGAGGCACATCGAATGCTTGCACCATTAATTGGTCTTTTGGCGGGTGTTCTTACCTCATTTACCCCATGCTCTTTAGCTAATTTACCTTTGGTTATTGGCTATGTTGGCGGTATTGGAGAAAAGTCTTCCCGTAAGGCATTTCTTTATTCTATTTTGTTCGCAATAGGTAGTGCTATAACATATGTCATTCTTGGAGCTGTGGCAGCATCTGCAGGACAATTGTTAGGCAATGCATCACAATGGTGGTATTTATTTCTTGGCGTGCTTTTAACAATGATGGCACTTCAAATGTGTGAAATATTTATGTTCATCCCATCTACGAATCTTATGACAAAAAGTAAGCTCCGTGGTGGTGCTGGAGCACTTGCTGCAGGAGTGTTAGGAGGCTTGTTTGCTTCTCCATGTGCAACTCCTGTGCTTGCTGTACTCCTATCACTTCTTGCTACAGATGGAAACCTTGCTTGGGCGATTTTTGTTATGCTCATGTATGCACTTGGGAATAGTATTTTAATTGTTGTAGCCGGAACTTCAATGGGAGTAGCAACAGGAATATTAAAGAGCAAAAAATATCAGCTTTGGGGTGAAATATTAAAGTATGCTATGGGCATAGGAATTTTCTTATTTGCCTTATACATGTTTTGGTTAGGCTTCTAGAAGGAGTTTTTATATGTGGAATATTTTTCGTAAAAAATCAAAATCAGAAAGTGAACCAAAATCAATTTCTCAAGAGCAAGTAATTGCTTCGTCAGAGGCTGAAGTTAGAGGAGATTTACCAAAGCTTCAAGTATTGGGTTCTATTGGATGTGTGTCTTGTAAGTTACAGTTTGCCCAGATGCAAGAGGCTTTGAAAGAGCTTGGTTATCCACAAAATGCTGTTGAGTATGTAGAGGATATAGAGGTTGCTTTGAACTATGGAGTTATGAGTGTGCCAGCGATTGTGATTGATGGAAAAGTTGTTGCAAGTGGAAAAGTACTAAAGAAAAATCAGCTCATTGAATTGCTTAATGAGTTAAAAGGTTAATTTTAGGGAATGGAAGTAGCGTTATGGAAGAGTTGTCACTATTCTATCGTTTGATTTTTGCAGGATTTTTGGGTGGGTTGATAGGCCTTGAACGCGAGTTTAGAGCTAAAGATGCTGGACTTCGCACTCATTTCTTTGTTGCTGTCGGCAGTGCCTTGTTTATGGTTATTTCGCTTTTTGGTTTTACAGATGCACTCAATCAAATAACAGCCGTAGCAGTTGATGTTGCAAATCCACCTCGCTATCAAGCCGATGTCACACGCGTAGCCTCACAAATTGTAACAGGTATTGGTTTCCTTGGTGCCGGTGCAATTATAGTGAATAAGCGTGGATTTGTTATTGGATTAACAACAGCTGCTGGTATTTGGCTGACATCTGCTATTGGTGTTTGCGTTGGAGCAGGCTTCTATTGCCTTGCAACAATAGCAACAATTACAACGCTTGCTGGATTTGAAATTCTTCGAATTGTTTCTCATAAAATTTGCAGAATTAAGCATGAATTGGATTTTGTTATAAATGTGCCAGATGAAGAGAGTGTATCTAAGGCATTGTCATTTCTTCGTACACAGGAAGTTGAGGTTATAAAATATAACCTTTGTTCAAGTGATGTTGGCTTTAGAGTTGAATTAACATTGGCAATTCCTGATAGCCCAAAGGCTCGTGATAATATGTACAAATATTTAGATGGGCATCCACATATTAAACTTATTTCAATGCAGTAAAATGAATTTTGGCATAGTTACACCAATATTTGAGCAAACAAAATATTTGCTTCCATCATTAGTGTCTGTACAAAGCACTAAACATAAAGTTGTGCACGAGCTTCAACAGAGTAGTTGTGCTAGAGAGTTGACCTTACCACAACAATTTTGTGATAAAGTTCGTATAGTGCGTGAGCCGGATACGGGTATGTATGATGCAATTACAAAAGGCTTTGATAGAATTTGTTTGGAACATCCTGAGGTTGAAATTCTCTCTTGGATTAATTCAGATGAACAATATCTCGATGGAACTCTTGATTTTGTGGCAGAGTATTTTAATAACCATCCAGATGTTGATGTAGTATATGGTGATTATATTCAACTTGATTCTAATGGTTGTCCTTGTTCAGTGCGTCGCGAAATTTCCCCACGTTTATTCTTTTTAGTTCATGGGGTTAATTATATAATGAGTTGTACTGTTTTTATGCGCCGAAGAGTTTGGGAGCAAGGAATAAAGCTTGATACTACATATAAGTTTGTTGCAGATAAAAAATTTTATGTAGAAAATATACGAAAAGGTTATCGCTTTGTTCACCTTAAAAGATTAATTGGAGCATATACAAATACTGGAGAAAATTTGTCATTACAGCAAGTTAATACATTAAACGAACAAGCTCGTCTTAGAAGAGAATTAGGCTCTTGGTGTGCTCCTGCTCGTAAAGTAGTAAGATTGTTGCGATGCTTAAACAAATTATTCTCGCGCTGCTATACATCTAAGTCAATTAACCTTTCGTATTATTCTCTGACCGGTGAAATTGTTACATTTTCGGGGTGTCTCAGCAATAGCTGGAAGTAATCATTTTTTATGTAAATACATGTTGTCTATGAAATTAGAAAAGTGCCCAGATTGTGACAGACCAGTATCACCATATACATTTTGTCCTTGGTGTAATACGTTTGTGTCTTCTAACAGCGTGCCATTAAAAGTTTTATTGCCGATTGCTCTTTTTGCAGTTTTATTTTTTATATTAAGCTGTTTCATTCCTATTGGACCAGTAGAAAATGTCTTTTTATCCATCGTATTAGGAGCCGTCCTAGGTTTTATTGTTGGATTGCTTGAAAAAACATCTCCTTCTTACATTTGTTTTATTCCAATGACAGTGGTAAGTTTGGCGATTGTTGATGAGTATTTTTTTCGGGTAATTTGTATTCATACCCCATGGGTTTTGTTTTTGGCTGTTTTTTCTTTCTTTTTGTCTTCTGCTCGAAATAATATCCAACCATTTGATTCTATAGTAAAACGAATAATTCTCTCAATGTTATTATGGCTTCCGATGCTGCTTATGGCATTCTTTTATGTATCTGCTCAAGGTGCTTTATTGATTCCTGCAATAATATTTTCGTTTATTTATTTGTTACTTGTATTTCCTTGTAAAACTAATGCTATTTCTATCATTGCTATTGCTGTTTTGACGGGATTTGCTATCATATATTGCAATTTATATGCATATTGGTGTGGTTTTATTTTGGCATTTATTTTTAAGCTCTTTTTAAGTAATAGGAAGCAAAAGATTTCATCAAATTCAATAGCTTAGTGCATAGAATAATTTATTATGAAATTTTCTTCATTCAAAAATTTAGTCATATTATTTCTGTTTTCTCTAATCAATTTTGCTTGTTCAGAGCAGGAGTTTAGTAAACAAGAAAAAACAATATTAAGACGAAATATTGATAGAGTTTCGTCTATGGATCCAATTAAAGCAGAGTCTGCAGGAGCAAATCGTGCAGTTGCTCTTGCATACGAAACTTTGGTTGAATATGATTATTTTGCACGACCTTATGGGCTTAAGCCCTATCTTTTGAAGGAATTGCCAGAGGTAGATGTGTCAGGAAAAATTTATCGCTGCACATTGCGCGATGATATTTTCTTTGGCCCATCAATATATTTAGGTGATGGGAAGAGCCCGACCTCACGTGCGATAACCTCTGATGATGTAATTTATTCATTAAAGCGTCTGGCAGATGCAAAGCTTGCATCTCCTGGTTTTTGGACAATTGCAGGTAAAATTGTAGGTATTGATGATTTCCATAAAAAATCTATTTCTTTAGATAGCCCAACAGATTATTCGGTTTCTGTAGAAGGTTTACGTAAAATCAATGAAAAGCAATTTGAAATAGAACTTGTGAAGCCATCAACAGAGTTTTTGTGGATTCTCGCAATGCCATATACTGCTGTTGTTCCACAAGAAGTTGCACAACGTTATGGATCAGCATTTGGCACAATTGAATGTGGTTCTGGCCCTTATCAATTAGAGTCGTGGCAGCGTAATTATAGTATGGTGTTTAAGCGTCGCCCAAATCGTTCTGAAGAACGCGATGGATTTATATTGGAAGAAATGGCTTTTAATCCATTTGAGGAAATACATTTTTATGTGATGGATGATGCTTCTACACGATGGTTGTCTTTTTTAGCAAATGGATTAGATATAAATCAAGAGATTTCGCGAGATAATTGGGATGCGGTTATTACCTCAGATGGGGAGATTACAGATGAATTGAAGTCCCGAGGCATACGTTTAGCATCAAAGGATAGTATGAAGGTTTCCTATATTGCTTTTAATATGGATGATGGTGTGGTTGGAAAAAATAAGCTTTTGCGCCAGGCTTTGACATGTGCATTTAATGCGAGGGAGTGGATTGAACTAAATAAGGGCAGGGTGGCTTATGCAGATGGACCTGTTCCTCCAAATGTTGAGGCACGCCTTGAAGAGCCAAATCCATTACATTATGATCTAGAGCGAGCAAAATCATTATTAGCAGAGGCAGGCTACATTGGTGGCATAGACCCTGCCACGGGAAAAGCATTACAGTTAACATTAGATTTGGGTCGAACAGATCAAGAGACAAGGGAGTCAGCAGAGTTGATTGCATCATTTATGCAAGAGATAGGTGTAGAGTTAAAACTACAGTATAACAACTGGCCATTGTTCTTAAAGAAGATTTCCCGTAGAGAGTCGCAACTATTTATGGTTGCGTGGCTTGCAGATTATCCAGATGCATTAAATTTCCTTCAGTTGTTTTATTCCAAGAATGCATCGCCAGGACCTAATAGGTGTAATTATAATAATCCTGCTTATGATAAGCTCTATGAGGCAGCATGTGTTGAGCGAGATATGGAGCTTCGTGGAAAATATATTCGAGAGATGCAGAGAATTATTCGTGAGGATGCTCCTTGGATATTTATCCATTATGGCAGAGATAATATATTGCTACAGCCACATTTAATAAATGTAGAACCACATGATTTTCCTTATGGTTTGGAGAAACATTGGCGAGTTCATTAATTTAATCTGCTGTGTGTGTCCGCGAAATTGATAAAATTATATTTTATCTAGAATAAACCTAATTATACTTCCGTTGGAGGAGGTGCTGCCGCGTTAGCGACATGTTTCTCGCTTTGAGCAAAGCATTTACTTTAGCGTTTTATGCATGTTTCCTAAAATGAAATTTCAAAAAATGGTTTCTACATTGCGAAACATTAAATTTTATGATAAAATACATAGTATTTTAAGGCGTCTTTATTAGCGTGTGAGGTTTCTATGGATATTATTACAATTTTTATTATGGTGCTTGTGGCAGCGTGCTTTACTGGGTTCGCTTATGCTGCTTTGTCTGCCTTCTCTACAGCAGCACAATCCTATAACAACACCTATACAAAGGAAACATCTCGCTCACTGGAGGATATGTTCCTCTTTATTCCACCACGACGCATTGCCGAAATCTCATGGTTGGCAGCAATTATTGTTTCTTTGTTTTCTTTTATCATGACAGGTGGAATTTCTGGTACTCTTTTCCAGGTGATGATTCGCATCCTAATCTGCTTGATTTTGGGATGCAGTGTTTTGTTTCTTCCCCGCTATGTAATTATGTGGTTGAAGATACGCCGTAGAAATCGCTTTAATATTCAGCTTGTTGAAGCTCTCACAAGCATGAGTAATGCAATGAAGTCTGGCTTTAGTATTATGCAAGCAATGGAGCATGTTGTTGCTAATGGAGAAAGCCCAATCTCAGAAGAATTTGAAACAATGCTCCATCAAACACGTGTTGGTGTTGGCTTCCAAGAGGCATTGCGCAATATGGATCGCCGCGTAGGCAGTGAGGATTTAACACTGGTTGTGCTTTCTATTGAAACAGCACGTAAGACAGGTGGTAATCTGACAGAAATTTTCTCCTCAATCAGCCACACAATTCGTGAGCGTATGCGTATTGAGAAGCGTATTGATACTCTTACAGCACAGGGACGTCTTCAAGGTATTGTGTTGAGCTTAATGCCAATTGTGATTGGCCTTGTTCTTCACATTTTAGAGCCAGGCTTATTTGGACCATTTTTAAAATCAACGGTTGGTATTATTTGCCTGTTCGTTGTAGCAATTATGTTGATTTTAGGTGCATTAACTATTCGCAAGATTGTGAAGATAGATATTTAGCAGTTGCCTAAAACGAATTTTAAAATATTAACTTAAAGGAGTACGATGAAATATTCATCAAAGATAGCTACTGAGCTAGGATTAAAGGAATTTCAGGTTGAGGCTGTTGCAGCACTTTTGGCTGCTGATGCAACAGTTCCATTTATTGCACGTTATCGTAAAGAGCAGACTGGCTCTATGGACGAAGTGCAGATTTCTGAGGTGCGTGATCGCATGGCAAAGCTTAAGGAGTTAGATGACCGCCGCGATTCTATTATTGCATCTCTTACTGAGCGTAATCTTCTTACAGATGAGCTGGCAGAGAAAATTGCTCTTG
Organism: Kiritimatiellia bacterium; assembly: GCA_017648065.1. Classification (GTDB taxonomy): domain Bacteria; phylum Verrucomicrobiota; class Kiritimatiellia; order RFP12; family UBA3636; genus RGIG990. The sequence goes on from JAGCJJ010000061.1 coordinate 34,186, forward strand.
CTGAGAGCCTCACTGTGCTAGAGGATATTTATTTGCCATTCAGACCTAAGCGCAGAACAAAGGCAATGATTGCTCGTGAGCGCGGTCTTGAACCTCTGGCAATAGCACTTATGGCACAGGATGGTGCTGTGTCAGCAGAAGAGCTTGCTGCACAATATATCGATGCAAGCAAGGAGGTGCCTGATGCACTTACAGCACTAGCTGGTGCTCGCGATATTATTGCAGAGCAGATTAACGAGGATTCTGAGGCTCGTGCCGAGATGCGTGATTTCTATGCTCGCAGTGCAATGATTACAACAAAGGTAATCGAAGGCAAAGAGGAAGAGGGTGCAAAGTTCAGCGATTACTTCGAGTGCTCTGACCCAGTAGCAGGAATTTCTGGCCATCGCTTGCTTGCTATGTTCCGTGCAGAGAAGGAAGGCTTTATTTCTATTTCATGTCGCCCAGAAGCAGAAGAAGCAATTGATTTATTAAAGCGTCGCTTTGTTTCTGGAAAGAGCAGTCTGTCAGATCAAGTTGCTCAGGCAGCTGAGGCAGGCTATAAGCGTCTAATGGCTCCTTCAATGGAGGTTGAGCTACGTATGAATTTGTTCAATAAGGCAGGCGATGAGGCTATTGTTGTTTTTGCAGCAAATCTTCGTGAACTTCTAATGGCTTCTCCATTAGGACGCAAGGCTGTGCTTGCTATTGACCCAGGTATTCGTACAGGCTGCAAGGTTGTGTGCCTTGATCCTCAGGGCAAGCTTTTGTATGATTGCGTAATTCAGCTTGCAGCATCAGATGTACAGCGCCGTGAGGCAGCTGGAATAATTTCAGCATTGTGTCAGCGTTACAATATTGAGGCTATCGCTGTAGGTAATGGAACATATGGTCGCGAAGCAATTGATTTTGTTCGCTCAATTGGCTTGCCTCCAACAATGGTTATTGTTTCAGTGAACGAGAGTGGTGCATCAATTTACTCTGCTTCTGAGGTTGCTCGTGAAGAATTTCCTGATAAGGATGTCACAGTTCGTGGTAGTGTCTCAATCGGACGCCGCTTGATGGATCCATTGGCTGAGCTTGTAAAGTTGGATCCTAAATCAATTGGTGTTGGTCAATATCAGCACGATGTTGATCAGACAAAGCTTAAGGCTTCGCTTGATGATGTGGTAATGTCATGCGTAAACTCAGTAGGCGTAGAGGTAAATACAGCAAGCCGCCAGCTTCTGACTTATGTTTCTGGTATTGGTCCAACAATTGCAGAAAATATTGTGAAGTATCGTGATGAGAATGGTCCATTCAAAGCACGTAAGGATTTGCTCAAGGTACCTCGTTTAGGTAATAAGGCATTTGAGCAGTGCGCAGGATTTATGCGTATTGCTGATTCAAAAAATCCACTTGATGCAAGTGCAGTTCATCCTGAGCGCTATGATCTGGTAGGTCAGATGGCAAAGGATATGGGCTGCGAAGTCGCAACACTTATGAAGGATTCTTCTCTTATCTCAAAGATTAACATTAAGAATTATGTAACTGATGAGATTGGTTTGCCAACGCTTAACGATATTATCTCTGAGCTAGCAAAGCCTGGCCGTGATCCTCGTAAGGAATTTGAGGTATTTAATTTTGCTGAAGGCATAATGAAGCCATCAGATTTGTCTGCAGGTATGAAGCTTCCTGGCATCGTTACAAATGTTACAAACTTTGGTGCATTTGTTGATGTTGGTGTTCATCAGGATGGTCTTGTTCATATCAGCGAATTGTCTGATAACTTTGTGTCAAATCCAGCAGATGTTTTGAAGGTTGGACAGAAGGTTGAGGTTACTGTGCTTGCTGTTGATGAGCAGCGCAATCGTATTTCTCTGTCTATGAAGAGCATTCCTGGATCTGGTGCCGCTGGTGGTGGAATGCGCCGTGAACGCCGTGATGCGCCTGCAGGACAAAATGGACGCAACGACAGCCGCCGCATGGAGCGTCGCGATAATTATAATCGCCGCGACAACAATCGCAATGGCGGAGGCGGTGGCTTTGGCAGCCTAGGCAGTGCATTTGGTAATCTTGGATTTTAATTAGAGCTAATTGGTCAATATTTTGATTGATTAGAGGAGATAAGTTTATCATGAAAAAAATTAATCTTTCCCGTAAAGCGCGATGGGTGTTAATGGTTGTTCTTGCAATTATTGTTTTTGCAATTGCATCATTCTTCCAAAAGCGTTCAAAGGATTTGCATGCTTGGCCAACACCTCTCATTACGGGAGAATGCATTGGAGCAACACCTGAGAATCTTGACCTTATTTCGCATTTAGAAGCAAAGGAACTACTTGCTTCTAATAAGGCTCAATCACCTCAGCTTACTCAAGTATATCGTCATTATCTTATCAATGGCTATTCGCAAGAGTTTGTTGTTCCTTATGCTGCTGCTCGTGCCCAAGAGCTGGCACCAATTCATGATAAGCTTACTGCACTTCTTGATCAAAAGCCAGGCTTTGATGCAACAGAATATGGAGCAGTTCCATTTACAGAGGTTTCTCTATTGTTAATGGAGTATCAGCTTCTTAAAAATATTCAAGCAGCAGGTCAGTTGGAAACTCATCCTACACCAGAATATCAACGCGAAGCAATGTCGCTTTGGCTTAAGCCTTTGCATTATATGCATACATCCTTACGTGGTACTGGTGTGTTTGGTCGTGGCCTTGCCGCAGAAATTGCACGCACCTTTTCTGCAGAAGTTCGCATGGGTGCAGAGAAGCATGCATTTACTTATGACCAAGTAAAGGAATTTAATTCTGAGGTTCGCAAATATCTTTATGCTCCTGATTCTTTGGAGCAAGCAATACGTGATGACTATAAAGCATTTTCTGGTGCAGCGATGGCAATGTATGATCAAATGTCAGGTGCGCCTGCAAATGAAATTTATGGAGGTAAGCGCATTGGTGGTGTTACAGGGCTTTATGTTAAAATGCTAGGTGGCTCTCCAACAGAAACACAAAAGCATCTTGATGGTGTTTTCTCTTGTTTGATTGTTAATGCTCGTAAGCCATATACACCAACAAGCATTTTAGAAGGTTTGCCAGCATGGTGTCATGGCATTGAGAGTGGACCATATACAGTAGACCCAATTGGCGAAGCAATTATGACAGCATATCTTTCTCAGGTGCGCACAGTGTCAGCAATCGTTTGTCATTACGAAACAGAGCTTCGTGCAACAATGCTAAGCTTTGCTATCAATGCGTATAGACATACAAATGGAGCATATCCGGCATCTCTTCATGAATTGGTTGCAGAAGGTCTTTTAGAAAAGGATGATCTTGTAGATCCATTCTCATTGAATCGTTCTACAGAGTTGCAATATTTATTAGATAACAATGGTGCCTCTTGGCGCATTTATAGTGTTGGTGTAGATCAAAAAGATAATGGTGGTGTACTACCAATACTTAATGCAGATTCAAAGAATCAGGCAGAGCTAGAGCGTTCTGATTTAGTATATCAATCAGGTGAGCGTGAGAGAAGAATTAAGGCTTCTCAGAGACCATAAAATAATTTTCAAATTTAATTCATAAAAATAAAACTAACAAATATAGGGAAAGAAAAGAACATTATGACAGCATTAGAAGAACCAGCAGGTAATGAAGGTATCAAGGCACGTGTAAGTGCAATTAAAATTGTGGCACAGTGGATGGAGACAGGCGATTTCCCAGATCGTCAGCTATCTTTTGTTGCTCCTGTTTGCCGTGGCTTTGCAATGGATTTAGTTTATACAACATTGCGCAATGTACGCCTGCTTGACAGTATTGTTTCTGATTATATTACAAAACAGCCAAATCACACAGTGATGGCAGCAATACTTCTTGGTGCTTGCCAAATCTTTAAGCTTGAAAATATGGCTGAGCATGCAGCTGTGCATGCAACAGTTGAGGCACTTAAAAAGGCAGGTGAGCCAAATTCTGCAGGCTTTGTAAATGCTGTATTACGTAATTTGCTACGCGCACGAGATGTAATTGAAATTAACATGAAGGTGCTTCCTTTGGCAATTCGTGAATCACATCCAGATGAGCAAGTAGAGCGTTGGGTAAAGCGCTTCGGTGAAGAAAAGACAGAGGCACTTTGTAAGTGGGATAATACATCTGCAAATGTAACTGTTTGCACAGTTCCTGGTGGCCCAACAGTTGCAGAGCTAGTATCAACATTTAATGCTGCAGGAGTTACAGCAGAGCCAGCAGAGGCAGCACCAAGCTATGCGGTTGTTGTACCTCATGGTTCACATGTAGATCAATTGCCAGGCTTTGAAGAAGGTGCATTTGCTGTGCAAGACCCTGCCACATTAGGTGCTGTTGAGTTGCTTGATGTTGCACCAGGTATGCGCGTATTAGATGCATGCTCAGCACCAGGAGGAAAGACTGTACAGGTTGCTTTGCGTATGTGTGGCGATGGCTATGTATTGGCTGCAGATTGTTGGGCAGACCGTCTTGACCCACTACGTGAAAATCTTGCACGTTTTGGTCTTTCTGATTTTGTTGAGGTTCGCCAGTTAGATGCTCGCCGTGTTTCTCTGCAGGATGTAGAAGAGCGCTTTGATAGAATTCTGCTTGATGTACCTTGCAGCAATACAGGTGTGCAGCGCCGTAGAGCAGATGCAAAGTGGCGCTTTACACCAGATCGACTAAAGGAGCTTAATGATACTCAGTATGCAATTCTTTCTAATGCAGCTAAGCTTCTTCAATCAGGTGGTAAGCTAGTCTATAGCACATGCTCATTGGAGAAGGAAGAGAATGATGATATTGTTCGTAAATTCCTTAAGGAGCATCCTGAATTTACACGCGGCGAAGTTCGCTTCTCTATGCCAGCAGTGTCAGGAATGGATGGTGCATATGCTGCATGTCTAATTCTTGATCCAAAATATAAACATCCAAAGGCAGAGAAACGCTCAGCATCACGTGATGAGCGCGATTTCTCACGTGGTAAGCCATCACGTAGTGGCTCCTTTGGTCGCCCAGCAGCAAAAGGTCGCAGTAGAGATGATGGAGCAAAGCCTTTTGCAAAGAGAGGCGATAAGCGTGATTTCTCAAAGCCAGCTTTTGAAAAACCATTTGCTCAAAAGCGCAAAGAATTTGATTCGCCACGTCGCAATAATTTTGATGCTGCATCACGTGATGCAAAGTCAGAGAAGCCACGCAAGGAAAAGCGCTTTGACCCACGCCCACAAGCAGCACCTGTTGCAGAGCGCAGTGCACCTGCTGCTAAGAAGGCTCGCCCAACAACAGGAGATACACGATGGTAATGAAGCGCTGGGCAGATGTCTGCCTCCAGGGAATTTGTCATGAATCGGGTCTCGGTTTTTTATATTCTGAGGTTAGCGATAGTGCATGTGTTGTCGCTGCTCGTTTAGGATATAATGATTTTGATAAGGATACACTTTTAACTTTGTATTCTGCTTTTTCAACATTGGCTTTGGTTCTCAATTCTGATGGTCTTGCATCTGTAGAAATAAATTGCTCTTCAAATGGCGCAATTGGGGGCTATCATATCAGAGTTACTCACAAAGGTGAGATTTGCGGCTATATTCACAATACTGGTTGTGAAATAAATCAAAAACAATTTGCTGGACTTGGTGATACAGAAATATTTAATTATTTCTACGGAAGCAATAGTAAGGTTGATATAATTCGTTATGACGACAAGAATAATAAGGTTGATGCATTTACATTAAATAATGTTTCTCCTTGGCCTGATGTCATATTGAAGCTTTGCATCCAAAAGTATATGAGATGCCCTGTTGAAACAATTGTAAATTCAAATATTGCGAACAATCAAAATTTTGGTCATGCAGTTGTAATATTCAATAAGGCAGGCCCACGAGCAAATAATGTATTCAAGAGAGTTGCAAGTAAAGAGGGAGTTGATAAGATTGTTGAAATACTTTCTATTTGTCCATCAATTCATGCTTTTCGTATTGAACTTGATTTACCAGATTTGATTTCTGGACCACCATTAATAATTCAACCAGGTTGCACTTGCAGTGAAAAGCTGGTGGCAGAAAAGTATAAGAGTGTTTCTGATATTGAGTTTATGCAGATAGGTAAGCTAGTGGAAGAAACAAAAAATAGTAAGCGTTATCGTTACGAATTTCGTTGTAACTGCTGTGGTAAGCTCTATACCTTAGAGCGTAGTTTCCCACTAGAGAAGGCATAGGAGAAAAATTATGATGCAGCTACCGTTACATTTTTGGTTGTTTGCGGCAATTACAGCTGTTGTATTTGGTGCATGTGTTGGTTCATTTCTAAATGTATGTATTTATCGCATACCATTAGATCAGTCAGTGGTAACACCTCGCTCGCATTGTATGAGTTGCGGTAAGCTAATACCTTGGTATCACAATATCCCTGTGTTGAGCTATTTTATTTGTCGTGGAAAATGTTTTAATTGCAAGGAGCCATTTAGTTTTCGATATGCATTTGTTGAGCTGTTGACAGCATTGTTTTTTGTGCTTGTTGTAGCTGCATATCCACCAATAGGTGGGCACACAATTTTAGGAATGACGCAAATCTCTTTCCCTGCACTTGTTCCAATTTATTGGATATTTCTTTCAGGATTGATAGTTGCAACATTTGTAGACTTTGATCATTATATAATTCCTGATAGTGTATCTATTGGAGGAAGCATAGCTGGCATTATATTTTCATTTATGGTGCCAGAGCTTCATGGACAAAGTATTTGGTGGCAGGGTGGTCTTTACGGTATTTTAGGATTTGTTGCTGGCTTTGTTCCGCTTCAGTTATTGCGTCTTGGTTTTACATGGTATTTTAGAAAACGAGGAAGAATAGAGCAGGACGAATATGCAATGGGCTTTGGTGATATAAAGCTTATGGGAGCAGTTGGAGCATTTTTAGGTTATCAAGCAGCGGGCTTCACAATTTTAGCAGGAGCATTTCTTGGTACAGTTATAGCATTGCCTTTATTACTTTGTGGTAAGCGTAAGCTATTGGACAAAATTCCATTTGGTCCTTATTTATCGCTTGGAGCAATAGTTTATCTTTTCTGGGGCGAAGCAATTATTGGCGCATATCTACGCTTGCTTATTGGCGGATAAGAAGATAGCTGATGTGGTTATATACTGTTTGATAGTTTATAAACACATGTTAAATTATTATATCTGAATTGAATGTTTTTTTAGCTTTATTCAAAGAGGTTTGTTAATTCTTTGATGCTTGGGAGAACAGTAGCTCCTGTTTTTAATAAGCGTTCGCGGGATTCATAACCACATTCAACAAGAATACAATTGCATCCTACAAAGTCAGCAACCTCTTTATCATGAGATGTGTCTCCAACAAGAATAATTTCGTTAGGAGGTAAATCCAAGCGTTTAATTAGACGATAAGCATTTTCTGCTTTTGATCCTGCTCCATGATCTGTTAATCCAACGATATTATCAAAATAGTGAAGAATACCATATTGCTCAACGGTTTTCTTTAGTGTGTTTTGTTCTGCAGCAGAAACAACAGACATTCCTATGCCTTGTTTCTTAAAGAAGGAAAGTGTTGGTATTGTCCAATCAAATAAATCCGTTGATGGTTCTGCAAGAAATGCTTTAATAAATGTATTAGACATTTCATCCCAGTTTTCTTTTTCCAAATCAAAGCCTAAAGCAATATAGTAATTGCGAGCAGGGAATGAAAATAGCTCTCGATGTTTTTCTATATCAACAAGAGGCATACCTCTTTGTTCAAGTAGGTAATTGATGCCTACAACTGCAGCAGTAACATCATTCTGTAAAGTACCATTCCAATCCCAAATTATGTGCTTTGGCTTTTTCTTTAACATACAATACCGCCTCTTATAATTTATTTCTTTTTTGTTGGAGATTTACTAGGTTCTTTTGTTGTTAAAGTGATTCCTGCATCAGCTAATGCCTTGGCCCTGGCTGCAGCAATTTCTGGATTTAATGAGGAATCGTCTTCTGAATAATTTGGTGTCCAAACAGGTTCTGGATTTGTATTGATAATTTCTTCTTTTTTTGTGTTATAGCTATTTGTTGATAAAGAAGACTCCTCTTCAGAAGTTGCATGATTTACATTAATGGCATTGTTATTTGGAGATGGAATATCAACTGCTTTGAGTCCTGGTAGCATTCGTCCATATGCATAATCACATATTCCTTGATATATTCCTCTGGCGCAATTTTCTCTATATGCAGCTGTTTTAATATGCTTAGAGTCGATTGGAGAGGAGAGATAACCACATTCTACTAGTACGGCTGGCATAGAGACTTCTCTTAGCACATAAAAACGAGCTCGGCGTAATCCTCTGTCTGCTAT
>JAGCJJ010000062.1 GCA_017648065.1 Kiritimatiellia bacterium
TGCGGGATGGAGCAGCCCGGTCAGCTCGTCAGGCTCATAACCTGAAGGTCATTGGTTCGAATCCAATTCCCGCTACCATTTACAACTAAATCGTTAGTTTGCGCTCGTCGCCCAATTGGATAGAGCATCTGACTACGGATCAGAAGGTTGCAGGTTCGAATCCTGCCGAGCGCGCCATTTACCAATAATTTACTGCGGGATGGAGCAGCCCGGTCAGCTCGTCAGGCTCATAACCTGAAGGTCATTGGTTCGAATCCAATTCCCGCTACCATTTATCAGCCAGTTTTAAGACTGGCTTTTTTTGCACCGTAAAAGTGCCTGACACAAATGGACTTGCAAATACTAAATAATTATCAACTTCCAAAACAAGCATTTATAACACCAGAGAAGGTAATTACCATCTAGTGTTTAAGCTCAAAAAACGATGAGAGTCGACCTACACTAATATTAAGCCAAGAAAAAGTAAAAAGATTTTAAAGTTTTTACCTAAAAAGTATTCTGCTCTAAAGCTCTTGAAAAACAGCCAGCCCTTTCACTGTCAGAAGATATTTCTGCCAAGGACGCCTAGGGCTGTTTGGGTAAAGTAAATGAACAAAGCCTTCCTATTATCCAAAATTAACTTGTCTGGTACTTGTCGGGTTAGTTCTTCAGGTGCATTGATTACCAAATAACGATTCTTCAACCCGTTGTTTTCTCCTAGTAGCAGATTGCGAAAGATTTTTCCAAATATTCAAATTCTGGCTCTATATCGTTAGCATAGTTGCGATAGTTTGCCCGGACAAGTGCATTGCGAAAATACCAAGAGTGCTCGACAAAAAGATCGTTACTGACAGTAAACCCCACCCCATTGCCCGATACTTGATCGCAAAGACTGCCGTGGTGCGAGTATTGCCCTCTCGAAAAGGATGTAACTGCCAAATACCGGAGATAAATTTGGCAAAGTGGCTGATCATTTCTGCATAATTAAGATTTTTTGTAGCAGAACTCTTTTTCCATATCGAAATCGTACTGTAAAGCTCGCGTGATTTCTGCAAAACTCACATAGAGAACAGATTCTCCTCGCAACACCCATTCTTTCTTTGAAATATTGCAATCGCGGAAAGTCCCAGCAAACTTGAAAACGCCTTCAAAGATGCGTCCAAGAATTGCCGCCAAGCCTGAGGAGAAAAAAGGTCTGTTCATTAAGAAATTTGGCAATATTGGCAGAATCCTTGTCAGCTTCTTCGCTTCTGTCAGAATCATCAAAACGGTCAGATTTCGTGTTATAATAGGAATCCAACAAATGGCGAACTTCATCAATGGTGATATATCCATCGATATGGTGCTTGGCTGTTTCCAGAAGATAGGCAGAAGGAGCCAACCCATCGACCTCCTGAAGTCCGATAGCTATCTTCCAAGCCTGAGCCTTATCCCGCCTACCTGACTCGCCTTGCTAAAGACATTGATCAAATTCGTCGTATTTCTTAACTTGATATCAAATTTTTCTCTCAATATTCCTTCTATTGCTTCTAATATTTTTTTTGCGCAATAAGTATTTTTTATCTTTTTTATACTTGTTGTGATATTTTGTAATTAGCTCAGAAGGGACATCTATTTCGTCCTTTTAGTTTTTAAGCAAAATAATCTCTGTATGAGGCTGATTTTTTTTGCAAAACCAAGTTCGTACATAACATTCGGATTTGCATGACTATTCATGCGTTTTCCACTTTTTCACATTCATGTATGGATATGTCAGCAATAAAAATATGTGAAGATTTTATTTGATCCACAATGGTTAATTTTGGAGAGAAGAGGGATTATTAAAATTCGTTGTAAGAAACAACCTCTGACAATGGGCGCTTCTCATCGTGCATATACAATGGCTTAGCATCTGCTGCAGGATATCCCATCACCAAAATTGCTAATGGCTTAATGTTGCTTGGAATATTAAATTCTTTTATTAGCTTCTCTGGCTCAAAGTACATTACCCAGCAACAACCTACTCCTATCTCGTGAGCCTTTAGCATCATGTGTGTTGCTACGATTGTTGCATCAATTGGAGATGCTAATGCTCCATCATAAGGACGTACCCAGCTCTCGCTCTCATTATGGCATACAAGAAATGCTGTCTTTGTACCAAAATGACACTTTGTGCAATTCTTTAGCTTCTCTATTGCACTCTCACTATTGATAACAAGTATTCTCTGTGGCTGACAATTACAGCCTGTAGGTGCGACATGTCCAGCCTGAAGAATCTTATTTACATCCTCTTCTGATAAAGGTCTATCTTCAAATTTTCTTACAGAATAACGTTCTGTTATCAGCTTATCATAATCCATACCATCCCCCCTATTTTAATTGACTACACTACTCTTAAATAAATAAATTTACGGTTATTATAATAGATGACGGTTTACAAAGTAAACAGCACCTAATATACATAAAAATGCCCACAAATAATCAAGCCTCCATTTGTCGCCAAGAAAATAAACAGAAAATGGGACAAACACTAATAGCGTGATTACCTCTTGGATAATTTTTAGCTGAGCTACTGACAGCCCTGCAAAATGACCTAATCGATTAGCTGGCACCATAATGCAATACTCAAGAAATGCAATTAGCCAGCTAATCAATATGATTACTATTAAAGGTTTACCTACTTCACCCTTATTCTTTAAATGCCAATACCAAGCTGCAGTCATAAAAATATTACCGCAAACCATCATTGCTAATGTAATTAAAATCTTTGTCATATGCTTTTATCGGTTGTTATGTACTTGTACTGGATTTTATTAGAATTTGAGTAAATTAGAATAGCAAATTACCTTTGTCTGTTGGTGCTGCCTCATCCCACCAGCGTGGTGGCTTCTCACCTGAAGCAATATGCTGAATTGCCTTCAAAGTTATCTGCTTACCTTTTGCCTTAACACCCTTTACAGCAACCTCCTCAGCTGCCTTAAAGACCTTTTGAATTATGCGTTGGCTCTTGGCTGGCTTATACTTAATCCAAACAAATGCAGGTGTTCCCTCCTCAAGGAAGCGAACCTGACCCTCGTTTGGCAATAGAGAATAATCCTTATTTGCAATCAAGCCACCAAAGCTAAAGCGCTTGATGTAGCTAATTGGATATTCTTTATCTGTATAAATAGCAGTATATTCTTTATCGCGATTAAAAATTGCGGCATAAAGCATATTGTTATCAACAAACAGCTTCTCTGGAGCTGGGATAAGCTTAAACTTACCATCCTTCCAAACAACAATCAGTTTATCCAATGAAGAGCACTTAAAGAGCTCCTCTCCGCCCTTGATATTGTAGCCCAGATAGCCTGATTCTGCATCATAGCAGATGCTGCACTCCGAAGCAGTAATTTCACGTACCTCAATCGCATCAAAGGTTGTAATTGTTGTATGACGAGGATATTGCTCAACAGTTTCCTTCTTGCGTTTCTTAACTTGCTTTGTACCCTTGCCCTTAGCATTTGGTTTCTCTTCGATTACCTCAACATCACGCTCTACATACTGATAGCGCTTAATCATATCCTTGAGATAACGCAAGGTGTATGCCTTAACTGCACCAAGATTCTTATTTACATCCTCAAGCATTGTATTGATGTCATCAATTTCCTTACGATTCTTATTCATATCGTAAAGAGAGATGCGGCGGATTTGTACGGCTAGAAGCATTTCAATATCTTCATCACGAATATCACGATAAAGCTTATCGCGGAATGGCTTAAAGCCTTCACGAATTTCTTCGTTAATCTGCTCTGCTGTTGTACATTTTTCAATGCGTTTATAGATGCGCTCTTCAATAAAGATTTGGACAAGAGTCTTGTTCTGACGTTGATCCTCAAGCTCATCACGCTTAATTTCAAGCTCACGCTTCAAAAGCTGCTGCAACTGCTCTGTATTTGCACGAAGAATCTCAGAAACTGTGCGCTCGCAAGGACGATTCTTTTCAATAACTACGCAATTTGCTGTAACTGCATATTCGCAGCTGGTAAATGCATAAAGAGCTTTAATTGCTTTTTCAGGAGCTGTGCCAGGTATAAGTGTCAGGATAATCTCAACATGATCAGAGGTTGAGTCCTGAACGCTGCGTATTGGCACCTTCTTTGCACGAGTAGCATCCTCAATTGATGAGGTCAATGAATCTGTTGTCTGACCAAATGGCAGCTCTGTAATAACAACAGTATTCTTATCGCGTACCTCCATCTTTGCACGAGTACGTATGCGACCAAATCCGTCGTTATATTCAGACACATCAATTAAGCCACCTGTTAAGAAATCAGGAAGCACTGTAAATGGTTTATTCTGCAGGATTGCTATTTGTGCCTCAAGCAGCTCAATAAAGTTGTGCGACATAATGCGAGTAGAAAGACCTACTGCAATACCCTCTGCACCCATCATAAGAAGAAGAGGAAGCTTAGAAGGAAGAAGCACTGGCTCCTCATTACGTCCGTCATAGCTAGGGATAAACTCAGTTGTCTTCTTATTGAAGATTTGCTCGCGAGCAAGCTGAGACAAGCGGCATTCAATATAACGACCAGCAGCGGCACCATCACCAGTAAAGATATTACCAAAGTTACCCTGTCCTTCAATCAAATAGCCTTTATTTTCAAGATTTACAAGAGCATCCTTAATTGAAGCATCGCCATGTGGGTGATATTGCATGGTGTGACCAACAATATTTGCCACCTTGATGAAGCGGCCATCATCCTTTTCCTTTAGGGAGTGAAGAATGCGGCGCTGCACAGGCTTAAGGCCATCCTCAACAGTTGGGATAGCACGAGAACAAATTGTATATGATGCGAACTGTAGGAAGTTATCATCCATCACCTTCGCCAAAGGACCTGAATGGCGAGGATCAAACACAGCAGGTTTAGCAGGTGTCAGTGGCTGAACATCATCATCACCTGATGGCTCTGTTGGTGGCTCTGCAGGAGGTTCGTCAGCAGGTGGCTCTGCACCTGATTCTGTTGTAACTGCCTCGGTCTTCTTGACTCCACCAAGATTTGTTCCTGCTAATGCCTTTTTAATAGAAGCATCTACAGCACTTGTTGCATTATTATCTGCATTTCCCTGAACATTAGTAACTGCATCCTGAGTTGCATTACCAAACTCATCAAAAATAAATAATTCCTGGGTCACACGGCGAGGTGGAGGCGTAATATCCTTTTTCTTTGCCATATTATAGATCCTCCGCATTAACAATCAAATTATCCATAATATATTGCTTACGCTCCTTTGAGTTAGAGCCCATATAGAAATTGATTGTATCCATCAAATGTAAATCTCGTGAAATATCAACTGGTGTAAGGCGCATATCAGGACCAATGAAATCCTTAAATTCATCCTTGGAAATTTCACCTAAGCCCTTAAAGCGTGTAATTTCTGCAGATGCACCACACTTAGCAATTGCCTCCTCTCGCTCTGCATCATTATAGCAATAGAAAGAAAGCTCACGCTTCTTTGGATGACGCACACGGAAAAGAGGTGTCTCCAAAATATAAACATGACCATTACGCAAAAGCTTTTCAAAGAATCGCATAAAGTATGTAATCAAAAGATTGCGAATATGAAGACCATCCACATCGGCATCAGTTGCGATAATCACCTTCTGATAGCGTAAAGGAGCAATAGAATCCTCAATATTCAAAGAACGCATTAGATTATATAACTCAGCATTCTTGTATACAATATCACGCTTTAAATCACAAGTATTCAGAGGTTTACCACGCAAAGAGAATACAGCTTGCGTATTTGGATCACGACTGTTTGTAAGAGTACCTGCAGCAGACAGACCCTCGCAAATGAATATCATAGTATCCAAGCCCTTATTCTTTGCTGTATCAAGATGCTGCTTACAATCGCGCAACTGAGGAATACGTACAGAAACTGACTTTGAACGCTCACGAGCTGTCTTTTTAATTGTATTAAGCTCTTTACGTAGCTTACGAGTATCCTCAATCTTCTCAATCAAGCGCTTTGCATCTGTTGGATTACGATTAAGTTGTTCAACTACTGCCTGACGCACACGATTAACCAACTCGCTACGAATTTCTGCATTACCAAGCTTATTCTTAGTTTGAGACTCAAATACAGGGTCCTTCAAACGAATAGCAATTGCTCCAACCAAACCCTCGCGAACATCATCGCCTTCAAACTTAGACTTTGGAGAATATTCGTTAATTCCCTTTAGCACACCCTCTCTGAATGCAGAAAGATGAGTACCACCATCGCTTGTATATTGTCCATTTACAAAAGAGAAATACTCCTCTGTAAAACGATTAGTATGAGTAAACACAAACTCCAAAGTTTTATCTCTGAAATAAAATGGCTGATAGAGCTTCTCAAACTGAACCTCATCATTAAGAAGATCAAGAAGACCCTCATCTGAACGGAATGTAGTTCCATTATAATTAATTGACAAACCGGCATTTAGATAAGAAGACAAACGGAATCTTCTCTCAATATGCTCATCCTGGAACTTATAATTCTTAAAGATAGTGTCGTCTGGAATAAATTCTACAAGGGTACCATTACGCTCAGAGCTTGGGCCTCTGTTTTCACTTTGAAGTACACCCTCTTTAAAGATTGCTTCAAAGAATTCGCCATCACGAGTAGAGCGAACCTTAAAGTATGTGGAAAGCGCATTAACTGCCTTAGTACCAACACCATTCATACCAACGGAAAATTGGAATACATCATCATTAAATTTACCGCCGGTATTGATTTGAGATACACAGTCAATTACTTTACCAAGAGGTATGCCGCGACCATAGTCACGAATAGTAACCAAATTATTTTCAATTTTGATATTAACGCTTTTTCCGTATCCTGAAATAAACTCATCGATAGCATTATCAAGTACTTCCTTCAAAAGGATATAGATACCATCATTATAATCTGAGCCATTACCTGTGCGACCGATATACATACCTGTACGTTTACGGATATGCTCGAGCGGGGAAAGCGTTTGAATTGTTGTTTCGTCGTAAGATTTCTTTGCCATAAAAATAAAAAAAATTAGTCCCTCAAGAATTGCCTAGGGACATTGTTCCAAAAGCTACAAATTTTGGGGTAATTATACGACATCACCTAAAAAAAAACAATGGTTTTTTATTTACAATAAACCTAAAAAAGACAGGTAGAAATCAGCGTAATGTCTAAGAATGAAAAGTTTTATGATAGGATTAAGTTGATTTTGGTTCGGATACTGTGTATGCGTGATGCATGATTCAAACAAAATCTGGTGTATCCCATAAAAAAACGCACTTCTCACATACACGCTCACACGCGCATTGCAAAGAAGTGCGAATATCTATGGTGTTACACCATCAAGTTTTGCATCAAAACTTATTTTACAAATATGATGGTGCCAATTGGGAAACCTTCATAACATCCAATATCAATCTTGCCACCAACTAAACGTGTATATTCACCGCTAAGATCATAAAGCGCCATTCCGTCATAATTTGCACCGGCACCAACCAATTTTCCAAAAGGATTTGGACGATAATTGCCATCAGCATAATTTGTGAAGAAATCTGCCTTTGTTCCAACAATTGTCTCCTCAGGGAAGCCCTTGTCTGTGATGTCGCCATCCAAAGCACCATTTGCGAAATTAGCTACAGTTCCAGTTGGTAGTACACAAGCACCATCAACTGTATTAGTAACACCTACAACTACAACATTTTGCACTGTTGTATTTGCACCAATACGTAATGCAGAAAAGACAGAACAATCTGCATTTGTTGAAGACAAACTAGCATCAATAATAGAGCAATTCCTCATAATTGCATTACCTTGAACATTGATAAGTACAACTGAAGTTGTTTGAGGATTATCTACAAAAAGACAATTTTCAACCCTACTGGTACCTTGTGCTTGCAATACACCAGATCTATTTTTTTCCCAACTTGCAGAACCTGCACGTGTACGACACTGACGGAATATCGTATGTGTCACAATACCATTCTCCAAGTGACCACCACCTGGGTAAGCATTACTTTGAGATGTTGTACTTGCTTCAACAATACAATTGGATACCATACCGCCATTTGCGTTAATTATAAAACTACCGCCATACGTATACGAACCGCAAACAGAACCATTTTGCATAGTCAAATTTGCAACAACAGCATCCTTATGATTCAACTTAAATAAACGTCTTTCTTTATCTTGATTTGAACCAGTATACATATTTGATATTACTACACGAGAAGGATCATCATACACACCAAAAATCTGGATTGCATTAGTTAATACAACATTATAATCTGATGGATACAATCCCTCGTCTACATATACCTTTAGAATTTCTCCTGTGCTTCCAAATTTGTCTAGAGTTTTTACAGCAGTAGCAATAGTTAAGAATGGTGTTTCCATAGTTAGACCATCATTCTCATCGCTACCTGTTTTACTTACATAACGAACAAGCATATTACTCTTTGCGCTTATTACTTTAATTTCCTCGGACAAATCACCTGTCGCTGCAAAATTGCTTCCTGAAATAGTTAATTCGAAAGACAAATCGTCAGTTATATCAAGAACCCAGATTGGCATTATCTCAACATCAACATATGATAATCCAACAGGGATTGTTACTGTTGTTAAATTATTTTCAACAACTCCAGCATCAATTGCAGGACCGGAAAGAGCTACAGAGAATGATAATTCTTTATCAACAGCTGCCTCAGAACGAGAGAAACGTAATACGCCCGGTGTAAAATTATACTCATCTACATCAGCCATTTTTTGAATTATTGGAGTACCTGCATAAACATAATCATAACCAGAAACTAGTAAACTTATTGAATATTCTTCAAAAACAGAAAGAATTGAGCAAGTGTAGTTACCCTCATCCTCAAAAACAGGATAATCATTAACTATGACTGGTGTTGCTGAACTTACAGAAGAGAACTCAAGCTCATTTGTAAATGCTGCACCTGTTACTGTATTCTCATATATTGCAAACATTCGTCCTTTACCTGGATAAATTTTACATGAGAATTCAAAATCTGTTCCATTCCATTTTAATGTTGGATTTGAACTTATCTCTGCAAATCCCATAGCACCAACACTTACGTTACCATAGGATAACAAATCAGCATTTCCCATAGCAGCATATTCTGCAGCAAGATAATCTGCGGAAGGCTTACCATCCATAAGACGAACCTCGTCAACCCAGCCCATCCAACCTGCATCACCAACTCCATTGCCATATGCAGCTACGTTATTTCCAATAGCGATAGGAGCATCATTATCAATGCAGTTTGTAATTTTACCTTCACTTATATAAGCACCATTTTGATAAACATAAACCTTTGTTGAGTCATAAATGAATGTAAGATATGTCCAGCTAAACAGACCTTGTGGTAAAGTCATTACATACGATGATGAACCACGAATATCAAGCTTGGAATTCTTTGTATTATTTGCATTCATTTCAATCGCAAATGCATTATTTGGAGATTGAGTATTATCACTCCTCAAACGCTTATAAAAAACATGGTCGTAATACATATTTGTGTTTTTATGTAAAAACCAACCAGATATTGCAAATGTACCTTCCAAATCCAAAGGAGAATTTTCTCCACTGTCTGGAATAAATACACCACCAACATTTTGAGCAGATGATTTAGGAGCACCATCAGTGATAAGAACTGATTTACCAATAAATCCAGCTTCTCCAGCAATAGATGCCTCTGCTTTTTCTGCATCAATACCCGCTACTGCCGTAGAGTTAGGATATGAGCCATATGTGCTTGCATTATTTATCTCACCAAGATGCCAAACACCTACATATTCACTCCAAACATTCTTTGAATTTAAATCTGAAGAATAGTCAAGACCATAACGAACCTCTAGAATTTGTCCGTCAGAAAAATCTGGTACTTTAACCCACAAAGTAGACTCACCCTCTTCATTCCATGTGTCAATTTCGTATGGAAGAATATTTTTATCTTTATCAAAGATTTTAAAGGATTTATTTACAACATCTGAATAAGAAAATCCCGAAATATTATCTTCTGACAAACGCAATAATGTTGGCACATTTGCTGCAGCATTACCATCATAAGAAATTGTTACTTCAAAGCTCTTATAAACTACACTTTCCTCAGCAAATGCGAATGTGGAGAATAAGAATGTAGATATTCCCATTAATAAACCTAACTTTATTTTCATAATAATATTACTCCGAATTAATACTAAATCCTAACACCAAAAATATCGAAAAATAATACCATAACCATTGTATCGATATCAACCTTTAAAAAAGTAAAAAGTATAATTTCAACTTAATAAGTAACAACATTACAACAACATACGAACATTAACATCCAACACAATTCTAAACACCGCACCCACACATAAATTAAAGGCCCATGCTATCATTGTATTTACACAAAATCCCCAATAAAGTTATCTTTTATGAAATTTTCTTTATCCCATAGGGATAAATCTATTGTTTATATTTTCCCGGTATGGTATAATTATTGTGTATTAAAGAACGAATTTCGGAGTTTCTAAATGTCATATCAAGTTATTGCACGTAAATGGCGCCCTAAAACCTTTGAGGATGTAGTCGGTCAAGACCATGTTGTTAAAACAATGCGTAATGCTATTGAGCAGAATCGCCTGGCTCAAGCATATTTGCTTTGCGGGCCACGTGGTACCGGTAAAACTACACTTGCACGTATTTTTGCAAAGGCACTGAATTGCGAAAAGGGACCAACTATTCATCCATGTTGCGAATGCAATAATTGCAAAGAGATTGATGCTGGTAACAGCCTAGACGTTGTCGAAATTGACGGTGCCTCAAACAATAAGGTTGAGGATGTACATCAAAAGATTTTGGAAACAGTAAATTTTGCTCCTGTAACTGGCAAATTCAAGATTTACTACATTGACGAGGTGCATATGCTCACCAACCAAGCCTTCAATGCTCTATTGAAGACTATTGAGGAGCCTCCTGCACACGCAAGATTTATCTTTGCAACTACTGAAGCAGATAAGGTTATTGGAACAATTGTTTCTCGCTGCCAGCGCTTTGACTTACGCAGAATTGCTGTACCAGAAATTTCTGGTCAGCTCCGCAAGATTTCTGATGCTGAAGGCATAACAATTGATGATGATGCTATTTTTGCTTTGGCACGTGGTGCAGATGGTGGTATGCGCGATGCAGAATCTGCTCTTGATCAAATCATCTCATATACTGGCTCAAATATTACTGAACAGGATGTACTGGGTGTATTTGGTCTTGTTTCACGAGAAGCAATTGAGGGTATTGCTGAAGCTGTACTAACCTCAGATATTCCACGCATCATCAATCTTATCGCCACTCTTGATGGTTCCGGCAAAGATTTACGCCGTCTCACTGCTGAGCTTATTGCACATTTCCGCAATATCCTCATTTACATTCAGATGGGCGGCTATGATCCAAGCCTAAATCTGACAGATGCTCAAATTGAAACATTAAAGAAGCAAGCTGCGCTCACAAATACAGCAGCAGTACTTTCTGTTACTGAGAATTTAATTGAGTTGGATGGGAAGCTACGTCTTTCTCTATCTCCTCGTATTTTGTTAGAGACAGCATTGATTCGCAGTGCAAAATCTGCATCTGTTGTTGATTTAGAAAAAATTCTTAAAAAGCTTACGAGTTTGAAGCTAGAGTTAGGAGGTGGAGATGCTGCAACAACAGCATCTCCGGTGAGGCAAAGCATAGCTAGCACAACTCCTCCACTTGCAACTGTGGCACAGTCTGCACCTGCAGCACTAAAGCCACAGACACCTGCTACTCCAAGCTACTCTGCTCCGGCAGCAGCCCCTCAACGAAATGATTTTTATCAACAACAAAGACCTATCATTGAGGAACAGCCAAAGCAGGAGAAATCTCAGCTAGATGACTTAGAAAGCGACATCGCTTTAAGAAAACGCGTAGAAAAAAATCCATTGGTTCAGGAAGTCCTTTCTAAATTTGGTGGAGCAATACGCGGAGTAAAAAAATAAACAATTTTTATTTATTAAAACAAAATAAACCATTGGCAAAAGCCAATACAAACCAAAGGAAAATATTATGGCAAACTTCTTCCAGCAAGCTAAGCAAGCAATGGAACTACGTAACAAGATGAAGAAAATCCAGAAGGATTTAGAGAACAAGGTTGTTGAGTACGAGAATGGTGGTGTTAAGGTTAAAGTTAGCTGCGACATGACTGTTAAGGAAATCAAGTTTGATACAGAGCTAGTTGCTCTAGATAAGCTAGACAAATTTGAGCGTCTAATTCTTGATAACACAAATAAGGCTCTTAAGCTTGCTAAAGACGAGGCAGCAAAGTACTCCCAGACAGCTATGCGCGATATGGGCGGTCTTGGCGATCTTCTAGGCGGAATGTAAGATAAATAAAGCTTTAGCTGGAAGGATTCTTTTGAACCTTCTGGCTAAAGGTTCAATTTTTGTGCCGATGCATAAAAACATCGGTACAACCTTTCCTAATCGACTAAATCATCACACTATTTCTAAATGCACCACATAGAACAGCACGATAAGCTAATACGCGCCCTATCTCGTCTTCCAGGCATTGGCAGGCGATCTGCAGAGCGTATTGCGCTTACAATAGCACATGAAAAGAAGCTACTCCTTGAGCCATTGCTTAATGCTCTTCAAGGCGTAAATGACCATATTACCACGTGCGATTGCTGTGGTGTAATCACAACCTTTGATGCAAATCCTTGTGCAATTTGCTCAAGTTCTACTCGTGATAAATCAATTATTTGCGTTGTAGAAAACTCTGATGATATTCTCACCATTGAAAAGGCAGATTCATTCAATGGCGTATATCACACACTAAATGGACGTATATCACCTATGACAGGTGTACGCCCTGAAGATTTACGTTTAAAAGAATTATTTGAACGTGTTGAAAAAGAAAAGATTTCTGAGGTTATTCTTGCCATCAATACCGATGTAGAAGGAGATGCAACAGCAGCATACATTTCCGAAAAGCTGGCTTCTCTAGGCATCAAAACAACACGTATCGCTTTTGGTATTCCTGCCGACAGTGGCATTATATACACCGACCCAATTACACTGAAGCGTGCCTTCAACGGCCGCCTCCCTGCTACAAAGCTCAATTTAAATTAACCCTCATAAAAGAAGGCTCATTCCATGTTTACTATTTATGACATCAAGACAGAATACCTAACTAACCCACTCGGTATGGACGAAGCAAAGCCTCGCTTTTCATACAAACTCAAGGGCGATTGCGAGAAGCAAGCTGAGCGTAGAATAATTATCAAGACAGCAGATGGAAGCATTGCTTGGGATTCTGGATTTGTTGCTTCCAGCGACTCTATTCAAATTTTCTATGAGGGTGAAACACTTAAGCCATTTACTCGCTATAACATTACTATTGAGGTAAAGCCTCTTATTGATGGCAAATCAGGCGATATAGTTACTTCTACAGAAGAAGCATATTTTGAAACAGGTCTGATTGACACTCCGTGGCAGGGTGAATGGATTGCCTACAAAAACTCAAAGGATTTTTCTACAGGCAATTTAAGAAAAGAATTTTCAGTAACAAAGCCTGTCGCTACTGCTCGACTATATGTTGCTTGCTTGGGTTTCTATGCTGGCTATATCAACGGCAAACGCACAGATGATGCATCCTTTGCTCCAGGCTGGACAGACTACTTCACTCGCGTTCAGTATCAGGCTTATGATGTAACAAGTCTTATTGCAAATGGCGATAACTGCGTGGGCTTCACAATTGCTCCAGGCTGGTACAGCGGTGCAATTTCATATATATGGGGCGGAGGCTACGGCAGAAAGCCGTTAATAAAAGCAAACCTACGCATCGTATACGAGGATGGTTCTGTTGAAACAATTGTTACTGACGAAAATTTCCTAATGTCAAATACAGATGGTTGCAGCGATGCAATTCGCTTCAGTGACATCTATCATGGCGAGGTTTTTGAGGCTTGGCGTGAGGATACAAACTGGAAGCTATCTAACTTCAAGGGCGAACAGTGGAAGCCAAGAATTGTAAAGCCAGATACAAATCTGACAATTGTGTGGCAGCGTGGTGCATTCGTACGTCATATGCTAAGTGTAAAGCCTGTAAGCATCACTAAGCGTAATAATGGAACTTGGGTTGTTGATTTTGGACAAAATCTTGTTGGCCGCGAGCGTTTCATTCTTCGCAATACCACAACTGGTCAAACAATCCATATTAAGCATGGTGAGATGCTTCGTGCAGATGGTTCTGTCTATACAGACAACCTTCGTAGTGCCAGTGCAACTACAACATACACAACTGGCACACACGAAATTGAAATTTATGAGCCTGAGTTTACATTCTACGGCTTCAGATATATTGAAATCTCAAATTGGTTGGGCGAATTGACAGCAGATGACATTTCTGCTGAGGTTATATATTCAGACCTTGCCACAACAGGCTCCTTTGAATGCTCAAACGAGCTAATCAACAAACTATATAGCAATATTGTTTGGGGTCAGCGCGGCAACTTTATTGATATTCCTACAGACTGTCCACAGCGCGATGAGCGTAAGGGTTGGACAGCAGATACTCAGGTATTCATGAATGTCGCAACCTACAATATGTTTGCAGCAGAATTTTATCGCAAATGGATTGAAGACCTAAACTCAAATCTTCTTGTGGAATGTGGTTGCTTTGCTAACTTCTGTCCAGATCCAAATCCTCATACAGCAGAAGGCTCAACAGCTTGGGCTGATGCTGGTATCATATGTCCATGGCTTATGTTTGTAAAGTATGGCGACACTGAGCTTCTAAAGAAATACTACCACAACATGGCTCATTGGATTGATTGGCAGATTGAGCATGCAAAGGGCAATCTGATTGTTGATAATACAGCATTTGGTGATTGGCTAAATGCGAACGACCCAATTTCTAAGCCTTATCTCTGCACTTCATATATGGCAGGCATGATTAAGCTTCTAATCAAGATTGCAAAAATCAATGGCGATGATGCTGAAGTAGCAAAGCGCACAGAGCTACTTAATCGCGTACTTGCTGAGTTCCACAAGACCTTCCTTCGTGAAGATGGTGGCTTAAAAGAGCAATCACAAACAGCAATGCTTATTGCTCTATACTTTGATTTGCTACCAGAAAGCTCAGTAAGCGTAGTTACAGCAGACCTGATTGACAGCATCGTAAATAAGCGTGGAATGCACCTAAGCACTGGCTTTGTTGGCACTCCTCTCCTACTCCCAACTCTTACTAAGCTAGGTCGCAATGACGTTGCATACGCATTGCTAAATCAAACAACATATCCTAGCTGGCTATATCCTGTTACCCAGGGTGCAACAACAATGTGGGAGCGTTGGGACAGCTGGTCTCATGAGAAGGGCTTTGGCGATGTAAATATGAATTCCTTCAACCACTATGCTTATGGTGCTGTAGGTGAATGGTTCTTTGAGACAATTTGCGGAATTCAGCCTTCGCTTGAAGCAGATGCAACTAAAGCAGCATTTAAGGAATTTACTCTTGCACCAATTCCTGGTGGCGAGCTAACTTATGCAAAGGCAGCATACGAATCAATGTATGGTGAGATTCGTAGTGGTTGGAAGCTAGATGACGACACTCTTGTATGGAACTTTGCTATCCCTGCAAACACCACAGCACATATCACCCTGCCACAAGGCTGGACTATTGCTGATGGCTCTGCAAATGCAAAGCAAAAGCTATCTGCCCTATTCTCTGGCGAGGTAAAGGCAACAGCAACTGCTGGCGAGTACGAATTGACTCTAAAAAAATAATTACTCAAACGAGTATCTGTAACAAAAATTTAATTTTAGGAAATATTATGAGAATTGAAGCATTTAAAATGAAGCTGAAGCCTGGCTGCGAGGCTGAGTATGAGCGCAGACACAATGCTATTTGGCCTGAGCTTAAGCAATTACTCTCCGATGCAGGCGTCAGCGACTACACAATCTTCCTTGACCCTGACACATTGACACTCTTTGCGGTACAGAAGGTATCTGGCGAAGGTGGCAGCCAAGATTTGGGTTCAAACCCTATTGTGCAAAAGTGGTGGGATTATATGGCTGACATCATGGAAGTAAATCCTGATAATTCTCCAGTATCAATTCCTCTCCCTCAAGTATTCCACATGGACTAATTTCAAGAAAACACATTTAACTCATCTGATAAAATATGGACACATCAGAAAATTTCGGTGCTGCAGCAAAAGCAGCAGCAACACAGCTTCCTACACTTTCCGCCGAGCAACGCATCGCAGCTCTTGAAGCAGTTATTGCAGGGCTACAGGCAAATGCTTCTGAAATTTTTGCTGCTAATGAAAAAGATCTTGCAGCAGCAAAAGAGGCAGGCCTTGATGCTCCTCTGCTAAAGCGACTAAAGTTTGACCAAGCTAAGCTTGACGATTGTATTGGTGGCATTAAAATGCTTTGCAAGCTGCCTGACCTGGTTGGAAAGACAATTAAATCTACAGAGCTTGCTCCAGAGCTAATTCTTTCCCAAGTTTCCTGCCCTCTTGGCGTTGTAGGAATCATCTTTGAATCACGCCCTGATGCACTGGTGCAGATTTCCACACTTTGCATTAAGAGTGCTAATGCTTGCGTACTAAAGGGAGGCATAGAAGCTCTCAACACAAATACAGCACTTCACAAGGTGCTTGTTGAGGCAACTCGTGGCATTCTGCCAGATGGTTGGTTACAGCTTATCGCCACACGCGATGATGTTAAAAAGCTTCTCACAATGGACAAGTACATTGATTTAATCATTCCTCGTGGCTCTAATTCTTTTGTCCAATATGTGATGAACAACACACAGATTCCTGTTATGGGTCATGCCGATGGTATTTGCCACATCTACATCGACAAGGCTGCTGATATAGACCTTGCCACAAAGGTATCTGTAGACTCTAAATGCCAATATCCAGCAGTATGTAATGCTGTGGAAACAATACTTGTGCATGAAGCAGCGGCTGCTCAATATCTGCCAAAGCTAAAGGCTGGATTAGAAGAAAAGCATGCAACACTTCGTGGCTGCGAGAAATGTCGCGCAATAATAGATTGCGACCCTGCCACAGACGAAGATTGGGCAACCGAATATCTTGATTACATTGTTTCTGTAAAAATAGTTTCTTCTATGGATGAGGCAATAGCTCATATCAACGAATATGGCTCAGGACATACTGACTGCATTATCACAGCAGACCCTGCCACAGCAGAGCTATTTATGAACATTGTTGATTCAGCTGACGTATTTTGGAATTGCAGCACACGCTTTGCTGACGGCTTCCGATTTGGCCTTGGTGCAGAGGTTGGAATCAGCACATCAAAGCTGCATGCTCGCGGCCCAGTAGGCGTTGAGGGACTTCTAACCTACAAGTGGAAGCTACGTGGTAATGGCCATACAGTAGCACCTTTCGCTAATGGCGAGACCTCCTTCACACATAAGCCTTTGTAATTTACAAACAGGATTGTTATGAAAAATCAAGCAATTGTTATCTTAAAACCACAAACAGCAAAATCACAAGCTGCAACAATCTACATTGAAGATTTGTTTGAAGATTATAAAATCAACATCGTTGAGCGTCGTCCTATCCGTGGTGAAGACCTGGAATGCTTTGGCATTATAGATTCACACTATGGAGACACTGCCACAAATGCAATGGCTAAAAAGCTGTCTGATGTAAAAATCAACAATGAAGAAAAAGCTCTATTCAAAGATCTATTTGATGAAGATTGGGATAAATTAGCTGCTGAAGGAAAAATTCTTACAGCAGCAATGGCTGTTTCCAAATATGATGACGAATTAAAATTCTCATCTGAGTGGGCAAAAAATGGTGCCGAAGAGCTAAATTCTGATTTATACATCTCCTACTTCCCAGACATAGAAGCATTTGTTATCAATGGCTTCTACTATGCCTTTAAGCGACCATATACCCAAGAAGAGTCATATGTTGTAGCTATGAAGGTAGAATTTGATATTTCATGGGATGTATTCAATTACGATGTAATTGGATCAGAAAATCCTGCTGCTGCAACTGAGGAATCAATTCGCGGTTATATTTACGACAGAGCTGGTGCTTTAGAGATTACTGTTGATGGCATTGAAAATGTCGTTCATGCAAGCCGTAGTGCTGAAGAGGCAGAGCATGACAACAAGGTCTGGTTTGGGGCTTTTTAATTATGTGTAATGGGTTTGACACAGAGCTAGCAAAGGCGGCAGAGGCATTAGGCAAAATCTGCATTGAAAGAGGTATAATGATTGGCTCTGCCGAATCATGTACAGGTGGAATGATTGCAGAAGCATGCACCGCAATCAGCGGTTCTTCCTCCTGGCTGCGTGGTAGCATTGTGGCTTATGACCCAGCAATAAAGCAAAAGCTTTTAGGAGTACCTGAAGCAACAATTCAAGAGATGGGCGTTGTTTCCAAAGAAACAGCAATAGCAATGGCTGAGGGAGCAACTCGTGCATTAGATTGTGCTGGTGCTATATCTACAACAGGCTATGCAGGCCCAACAGGTGGTGATGCCAATAACCCTTGTGGCACGGTCTATATGGCTGCCGCATATTGTGGCAGAGTCATTTATGAGCGCCACATATTTAAAGGTACGCGACACGAAGTGCGCGTACAAGCAGCCCTATCAGCAATCAAACTGCTTACTTCGCTAATTCAAAGCTCAAAATAATCACTTTTTCACAACAAACGCAAAAACAACGATAAAAGACATGAAGACAAATCTTGCAAACATTTATGGAAGTCCAGGAACACGCGTTCGCTTCACAGGTCTATTTAAGATATTTTTCCCTCTGATTCTCATTATCTTTCTAATAGGATTATTAGTAGGTAATTTGACAGGACAAATTATGCCTCCAAAAATGTATGCAATAGTAATTCTTATTCTCGTCTTTTTTGGATTACTGATGTATGATGTAGCGGCAAAAAGTTTTGGTGCTTTTTTGAAAGGAGCTCGTGGAGAAGAAATTGTTGCTCGCGAATTATCTATGCTTTCTAAAGATTGGCATGTATTTCATGGCATACCAACAAGTGGTGTGATGGGAACACTTGGTGGCACTGATTTTGATCATATATTAGTTGGTCCTGCTGGCATTATTATTATTGAAACAAAAAATTGGACTGGAGATATATCAATTGAGGGAGGTTCTATAAATTTGAATGGTGTACTTCCTTCTCGTTCTCCTTTAGCACAAATACGCAAACAAGCAAATCAGCTTTCACAAATCTTGAATCAAAATGTTGAGCCAACAACACCTCTTTACATGATTATTGCTTTTGCCTCAAATTCATTTAAATCAGAAATGGCTCAAATTGATGACATTACAATTTGTAATGCTCGCAAGCTTCGTGAATATATAATGAGCCTTCCTAAATACGAAATTTCATCTATTCAAAAGCAACAGCTTTTGATAGAACATTTAGCAAAACTAAGCGAATAAAATAAAAATGCACCACGCATGGTGGTGCATATAACAAATCAAAATTGAGTAGATTTAGTTCTATTCCAAATTTTGAACTTGCTCGCGAATTGCTTCAAGCTTTGATTTCATATCAATTACGATAATTGAAATATCTGAATTATTTGCCTTTGAGCCGATTGTATTGATTTCTCTGTTCATCTCTTGGCAAAGAAAATCAAGCTTACGTCCTGCTGGCTCTGGTGCATCAAGCAGCTTTGCAAAATGTGCGAAGTGTGTTGCAAGGCGTGTATATTCCTCAGAGATATCACAACGATCTGCAAAAAGAGCCAGCTCGCGTGCAAGTGAAGCATCATCCACAGCAACTTCAACCTCAAGCTCCTTGAGTCGCTTAATCAGTTGCTCCTTATATAGCTGTGGCACTGTCGGAGCAAGCTTTACAATTGCTACCCTGCACTGCTCAAGCTCAGCAACTCTGGCGAGAAGATCTTTTGCAAGTGCAGCACCTTCTGTTTCGCGCATCTGCTGGAGTGCAACAGCTGCTTGCTTTGTAGCCTCGCGTAGAACAGGCTCCACGTCCTCAGCATTTATTGAAACATTAAGCATATTTGCAAGCACTGGACTCTTTACAATTGTTGAAAGAGTTATATCGTCTACAATACCAAGTTTAGCTGCTGTTTGTCTTAATCCATTAAGATAATCTAAAAATTCTTCAGGAATTTCTCTTGATGTATTACTATCAGCAAGCTGCTGTAATTGAACCTTGCAGTTGATGCGTCCACGTAAAAAAGCATCTTTCAATACATCCTTGCACACACCCTCAAGTGCATTATATGCAGAAGGAAGTGAAACAGACAAATCCAACTGCTTTCTATTAACTGAAGAAAGCTCTACGGTTACTACAAAACCATCACCATTTGCTGTGCCAGAGCCAAAGCCTGTCATGCTATTGTATGCCATACCTATTCTCCCAAATCATCATCATCTGCAGCTGCATTACCCTTTACTGGCACGCCACCTGCACTCTTCCACTTTAGCCAGCCTTCAATAAATTTACCGATATCGCCATCAAGAACTGCCTGTGTATTACCTGTCTGAATACCGGTACGCAAATCCTTTGCCATTGTATATGGTTGAAGAACATATGAACGAATCTGACTGCCCCAAGCAATTGCGCCCTTGTCGCCATAGAATTTCTCCATAGCTTCGCGCTTCTTATCCTGCTCAAGCTCATAAATTTTTGCTTTCAAAACGCTCATTGCCTTTGCACGGTTTTTATGTTGTGAACGCTCTGCTTGACAAGAAACTACAATACCTGTTGGTATGTGGCGAATTCGAATTGCTGAGTCTGTCTTATTAACGTGCTGACCACCTGCTCCACCAGCGCGGAAGGTTGACACCTCCAAGTCCTCTTCTTTAACCTCAACATCAATATCATCATTCAACTCTGCAATAACATCGCAGGAAACAAAAGAAGTATGGCGGCGGCTATTTGAGTCAAATGGGCTGATACGTACAAGGCGATGTACACCACGTTCTGCCTTCATAAAGCCATAGGCATTTGGGCCTTGAATATAAAGAGTGCAAGCACTGATGCCAGCCTCTTCACCTGGAGACATATCTACAACTTCTACGCTATAACCAACATTCTCACAATAGCGTTGGTACATACGCATAAGCATGCTTGCCCAGTCACATGACTCAGTACCACCAGCACCAGCATGCAAAGACAAATATGCGTTGCTACGATCCAAAGGACCTGTCAGAAGAGACTGAAGCTTTAGGCGTTCGTATGCTTGTTCACCTTTATTTAACAGCTCTTCAACCTCGCTATATGCTGCAGCCTTAGAATCATCGCTATCCTCAAGTGCTGCAAGCTCAAGCATTACAGAAGCATCAGAAACAAAGCCCTCCAGCTCTGCATAAGGTCTAAGCACAGCCTTCTGGACATTTGAAGCATCAATATTTTCCTTTGCCTTTGCTTGGTTATTCCAAAATTCAGGAGAAGCAGCCTCTTCTTCCAAAGAAGCAAGAATTTTGCGGCGCTTCTCAATTTCCAAATAAACAAGCATCTCAGTGACGCCCTTTTTAAGAGTAGCAATTCTACCCTCTAATTCTTCTATTTCCATTGTTATATTGAGTCTAAAGCTATTAAAATCAAAGTGAATGGCGGCGGCAAAGCCTTATGCTCACCACCGCCATCTATATTTACGAGTAATGTTGCAAAGAATTATTTCTTTGTAATTACTGTCTGACCACCCATTAGAGGAACAAGTACCTCAGGAATCTTGATAGAACCATCAGCCTGCTGATATTGCTCAACAATTGCTGGCATTAGACGGCTTGTTGCCAAACCAGAGCCATTAAGTGTGTGAACAAACTCTGTCTTCTTTGTTTCTTCACGGCGGAAGCGGATGTTACCACGACGTGCCTGATAATCCATTGCATTAGAAACAGAAGAGCACTCCTTATACTCGTTCATGCTTGGAAGCCATAGCTCAACATCGTATGTTGTAGCCATAGAAGCAGAGCAATCGCCTGCTGCAAGCTTTGCAAGGCGGTGGTGAATGCCAAGACCTTCAACTAGTTTACATGCCTTACGGATTAGCTCCTGAAGCATTGCCTCGCTGTCCTCTGGCTTTGTATAACCAAACATTTCAACCTTGTTGAACTGGTGGCCACGAATCATACCACGCTCACTTGCACGGTATGTACCTGCCTCACGGCGATAGCAAGGTGTATATGCGAATAGGCGCTTAGGCAAATCAGCCTCGCTCATAATTTCATCGCGATACATATTGATAAGAGCTGTTTCAGCTGTTGGAAGCATGAAGTGGAAGCCTTCCTCTGTCAAGCGATATACATCCTCTTCAAACTTAGGGAACTGACCTGCTGTCAAACCGCACTCGTATGTTAGCATGTGTGGAGGCAAGATAAATGTGTAGCCATCCTTGATATGCTCCTGCATGAAGTATGTTAGCAATGCCCACTCTAGGCGAGCACCATCGCCCTGGTATAGCCAAAAGCCATTGCCACCCATCTTAACACCGCGCTCATAGTCAATAAGACCAAGCTCTGTGCAAAGCTCAACATGATTTTTTGGAGTAAAATCGAAGGTTGGTTTTTCGCCCCATACAGAGATAACCTCGTTTGCCTCTTTACCACCAGGAACAACACCTGGAGCTGGTAGATTTGGCAAGCACAATAGAAGATTGCGCTGCTCCTGCTCTACCTCTGCAAGTTGCTTATCTAGTTCAGCAATCTTTTCACCAACAGTGCGCATCTCTGCCTGAATCTCTGTTGTATCCTCACCAGCCTTCTTGCGCATACCAATTTCCTTTGAAACTGTGTTACGCTTGCTCTTTAGTTCTTCTGTCTGAGCTAGTAGTTCACGGCGGCGCACATCTAGTGCAAGGATCTTCTCGATTGCTGAGGTATCTGCACCACGGCTCTCAAGACCCTTGCAAACTTCCTCTGTATTTTCTCTGATTAACTTAATATCTAACATTTTTTGTTACCTGAATTTTATGTTATTAAAAACGATTTGAAAAACTTGTGAGTTAAAATTAAACTCCAGAATATGAGCTGAAGCCACCGTCAACAGGAACAACAATACCTGTTACAAATGCAGCACCCTTTGAATCTGCCAACCATAGTAATGCGCCTGTCAAATCCTCTGGTACGCCGAACTTGCCCATTGGTGTATTAGTGATAATCTTGTTAGCACGTGGAGTTAGGCTTCCATCAGGATTTGTTAGAAGAGTACGATTCTGATCTGTTAGGAAGAAACCAGGTGCGATAGCATTAACACGAATACCTACTTTAGCCATATGAACTGCAAGCCACTGAGTAAAGTTGCTTACAGCTGCCTTAGCTGCGCTGTATGCAGGAATCTTTGTTAGTGGAGTAAATGCATTCATTGAGGAAATATTGATGATTGTTCCCTCACCCTTCTTTGCCATAGCCTTTGAGAATACCTGAGTTGGAAGAAGAGTACCAATAAAGTTCAAATTGAATACGAACTGAACACCTGATGGATCTAGCTCATAGAATGTTGTAAAACCTTCCTTGATTGTCTCTAAATCCTCTGGAGTCATGAACTCATTAGAAGTAGTTCCTTTTGGATGATTACCACCAGCACCATTAACTAGGATATCAATTGCACCAAAATCAGCCTCAATTGATGCATTAACAGCCTCTAGACTATCCTTTTCAAGTACATTACATGCATAGCCCTTTGCTACATAGCCAGCAGCTGTAATTTCTGAAGCAACCTTCTCTGCTGCTTCAAGACGTAGGTCTAGAATTGCAACCTTTGCACCACACTCAGCCAATGCCTTAGCCATACAGCTACAAAGAATACCACCACCGCCTGTTACAGCAGCAACCTTACCATTTAGATCAATATTGAATGGAACGCTCATTTTTTATCCTTTATCTTTTTGTTTTGAAAATTAAATTAGTGCTTTGGGATGTAAAGCTTCTGACCAACGCGAATACGTGCTGCATCCTTGATCTTGTTTACTTCCATAATCTCTTTTTGAGAAACCTTATAAGCTTGTGCTATCTCAGAAATAGTTTGCCCAGACTCTACTATATGCTCATAACAAGCACCTGTATAATTAGGCTGTGATGAGCTGGAAGAAGTATGTGTAATTAAATCTGCATTTGAAAGCTTTACTTGATTTACCTTGTCATCAACTTTGGCAATAATTTGCTTCTCTTGCTCATTGAGTAACTTAGAGAAATTCTGTGGAATTGAATCAATATTTGTGCGTAACTGCTTTTGATATGAACGAATTTGCTCTAATTCACGATTTAGCTCTACAATATCGCTGGAGTGAGCATTACTCTCACGAGAAAAATTAGCTTCCAGATTAGCTATTCTCTGATTCTGCATAGTTATCGCATTATTAATAGAATCAAATTCTGAGCGAATAAGAATCATAGAATTCTCAAGCTCTGTGATTCTATTATCACGATTTATCACAGCCATCTGTTGTTTGCGCTGTTCCATCTGCTTTTGCTGTTGTTGTTGCTTGCTTTGGCCAAAAAATGTACCATCGGCTGTAATACAACCAGAAGCTAATGAAGCAACAAATGCAGCAAAAATAATTTGCTTAAAGTAAAAACTCATTATTGATTTGCCTTTTCCTTAGCTGCTCTTTGTGCAGCGTAAATCTTATCAATACGTTGAGAGATATCACGGAAGCGAACATCTACGCGGTAAATTTCCTTGAAGTATTTTGCTGCCTCGTCAATATTGCCCTCTTCCTCACTGATCTCACCCATGAGATAGAAGATATTCATCTTTTCTTCATTCATAGAAGGAAGAAGCTCAATTGCTTGCTCTAGCTGAGTAACTGCCATATCTAACAAGCCTTTGTAACGGAAGCAAAGACCTAAATGATACAATGCAGAAACCTTATCCTTAGGGCTCTTAATAGCAAGCTGAAGCTGACCGATTGCATCATCATAATAACCATGCTTATGATACTGCATACCCAACTCATAACGCAAATGGTAATCATTTGGATAACGGCCTACACGTGCAGAAATATCATCAAATTCAAACTGATCACGCTCTGTTGTTTTATCAGCAACGCCCTGCTCATCACCTGCAGCTTGAAGCTGAGCGATTTCATGATTAAATTTCTCAATTGTTAAAGCAGCTGTACGGCGATCAAGCTCTGGATCTGCCGGAGCAAATTCGCGTGCCTTTTCAAAAACTGCAAGAGCTTCATCATAACGCTTCTGCTGAGAGTATAGATTTGCCAATGCAAAATAGTAGTTCATATTACGTGGTTCAGCCTCAAGCTTCTGCATTGTCTCTGCAATAAGAGCATCTGCATCATCAGCTGTTTTAACCATCTTATTCTGCTGTTCAAGCTTAACAGCCTCTTCCTTATTACCAAGAGCTGTACGCCAATCCTTATCTTTTTCAGAAGCATCCCAACCCTTATTGATTGTTGCAAGAGTTGCACAATCCTTTACCATCTTCATAAGCTCTGAATTATTTGGCTTTAGGCGTGATGCTTGCTCAATATATGGGCCAGCTTCTTTATATCTCTTCAAATCAAATAGAAGGCGGCCCAACATTTCTACTATAGAGCCCATATCTTTAACATCAACATGCTCTTTAGCCAGTTCAAGAGTCATAACAGCTGCTTCTCCCTGGTCTGCAGCAACTGCAACAGTTACATAAGATTTGAGGAATGCAACATTAAGAGGATCCTTCTTTAGTAACTCCTCAACTACAGCTAATGCTTCTGCTGTCTTGCCACTCTTAATAAGACCAGGAATCTTCATAGTTGTAAACATTGCACCAAGAGTTGCCATCTGATGTGCTGATGCAGCTTTCTTACCTGGATTCTTTTGCTTAAATGAAGCAATCTCTGCCATTCTTAAATTACGGCGTGCTGCTGAAAATTCTGGACACTGCTGGACACAATAATAAAATAATGCAACTGCTGTATCGAAATTACCACGTTCCATTGCAGCTACAGCTTTACTATGCTGCTGCTTTACCTTTTGAGGAATATTTACAACACTTGCGTCATTTGTTTTTGTATTATCTATAGAACTCATAAAATTTCCTAAAAAAACATGCTTAAAATGAGTATAATTTTTGAGCTAAATCTCTAGCCAAATATTTTGCTATAAATGTGCTATAAAGTCAACCAAAAACCGAACTTTTACCCATATTTTCAGCCTAAATTTGGCTATTGAAGATAAGTATAGTGATAAAATCAATATCTTACAAAAATCATCAATAATTCTTTGTGGCAAAAGAATACTCGATAAGCTATGCAAAAAATAAACAAAGGTTATGATATTCTTAGCAGACACTAAATCCACTATCTCACATATACTACATCCACAAAAAACATTGAGACATTTGACCAAATTGTAGCATCCGTAAATATCACATAAATAACTAATTATAAAACTGATAAAAATTCATAAGGTTGATTATTAAACATTTTTTTGATATTATAAAAAGAAGTTTTTTTAGATTTATTACTTAAATTGGGAATAATCATGAAAATTAAAAATATACTTATCTCTACCCTTCTCTTGGCATTCCAAATTTGCTCAATCGTAGCAAATGCAGATGTTTTACCAAGACCTGATCCAAATATCTCTGAATATGCAAAGGCTGTAAAATTTACAGTTGCAGGCTATACAGGTGAAAATGCATTAACAAACTTCCCTGTGCTTGTACGTATCTCAGAAGAAGCAATTCCTGGATTACAATATTCTGATTTTATTTCTAAAAATGGTAGTGAAATTTGCTTCCTTGACATGGACGGCAATGGACTTCCATACGAAATTGACACATGGAACCCAAATGACACATCCCTCGCATGGGTCAAGCTTCCTATTTTGACAAATGGTGTTGAGTTTGTAATGTGCTATCAATCCTCTGGTGATGGCAAGCAGATTTGCCCTGAAAATCCTTGGGATAATTTTACAGGTGTTTGGCACATGAACGAGTCTGCAAATGGAGCAATCGACATTTTAGACTCAACAGACAATAACCTAATAGGTGTTGCACACCCAACATCATCAAGCAAAACAGATGGTATGATTGGCGGTGCTCGTTTTATCACAACTAGCGACACAAACACTTCTGCAACAGATAAAGGTATTGTTGTTGACTTACAGAGTGATGCAACAAAATTAGCTGCTGTTGACGCAATTACTCCTGAGTTCTCTGTTTCTATGTGGATTCGCCCACAGAAAGCTACATCAAGATTCTGGTATCTTGTAAGCCGAAAAGCTAATGACGCTACACCTGCTTGGGGCTTACAATTTAATAGTGACGATTCTAATTTCTCTCCTTTCCGTGTATATTCTGCAGGTGCTTCTGATAAGCAATGTACTATGGCAAATGTTTCTGGTATTACAGCAAAGAACTGGTCTAAGCTTGACATCAACTGGAAGCAAGATGGCACTTATGAAATTTACATAAATGGTGCTCTATCAAATTCAGGCAAATTATATAACTTAGCTTTGGCTAAAAATGGAACATTAAATCTTGCAATTGGTGGTGGCGTTGGCTATGTAAATGGACAAAAAGGTGCTCGTGGTTTCTATGGCGATATGGACGAGGTTCGTATCCGTAAAGGTGCTATAGATGCTGAATGGGTTGCTACTGACTATGCTATGATTAACAATCCAGAATTTCTAACAGCAGAAGAACCTGTTTCTTTTGGTAAGTTAACTACACCAATTGTTTCTTTGTCTGTAACTGACATTACATATACAAATGCAACATTTAATGTTGAAACTCTTTCACTAGGTGAGGCTGCAAACGAGCTTGATATTCAAATTGAATTCAGCTTAACTGAGGATTTTTCTACAATTGCAAAAACCTTTACTCCTGATGCTAAAATCACAGGACTTGGCACTGTAAGTTATGTTGTTAAAGGTCTTGATGAAGGCACATATTACTATGCTCGCATTACAGGCTCAAATGATAAAGAGCAATCTGCATCAAGCTCTGCATGTGGATTCAAGACACAAGCTGCTTATGCACCTGAGCTAACAGCGGCCCTAAAAGATGTTGGTTTTTCTACTTTAAATGCTACTGCAGAGATTACATCATCAGGTATTGAAAACGATGGTTGTACAGCATATCTTGAGGTATCTACAACAGAAGATTTCTCTGCAGATGTTATTACATCAGAACCTGTAGACGCAAGTCAGGCAGAAACAATATCATTGGAATTGAATAATCTTTCTCCAAATACAGATTACTATTGTCGCGTAAGAGCAGTAAACTTTTTTGAAAAAACAACTATAATTGAATTACCTACTGTTAAAACTTATGACATGCCTATTGTTGTAAATGGTATCGCATGGGAGGCAACAGA
This sequence comes from Kiritimatiellia bacterium, assembly GCA_017648065.1. Lineage (GTDB taxonomy): Bacteria > Verrucomicrobiota > Kiritimatiellia > RFP12 > UBA3636 > RGIG990. Next base: position 28,313 of record JAGCJJ010000062.1, read on the forward strand.
CAACATCTATACAATTGGCTTCGGTGTTGATAAGGTATTTGATTCAGCTGAGCTTTCTGCTGTACTAACCTTTAATGGTATTACATACGAAGAAAAGCAATTCTCTTCTCCAACTACATTAGAGTGGACAGGCATTCCTACATGCGAATATGCTACAGTTGTCGTTACTGTTACAGCAACAGTAAATGGCAATGAATATACAAGAGCTTGGGAGCAGCAGGTAACTCTTGGTCAAACAAGTTCAATAGTTAAAAATATTTTTGACTATGACACAGCTGAAGAGGCTATCCGATTAAAGGTTGGTGACATGGTAACTGTACCAGAAAACACTTTTGACGGATTCTATGCTGCAGGTAATCCATTATTTATTGAGCTAAACGGGAATGTAGCAACAGCACTCCGTCCTGGTATTACAAGTATTCAGCTAAGAAGCACACCTTCAAATGTTGTTCACTCTCTTCCAATTATCATTATGCCAGATGCAATTGAAGGTGGTGATGTTTACATTTTCAATGAGTCAGCTTCTGGCACACAAAATCCAAAAGCATGGGATAGCTCAGTAAATTGGGAAAAGCTTGATTCAGACACAAATGACTCATACCCATGCAAGGAAAATGATATTGCTATTATTCCTTTCTACAATACTAAGTCTATAACAATGAATTTGGCAAATGACATTGTTCTTGGTGGCTTATATTTGGGACAATTTGGTGATACTAATGGTCACCTCGTAATCAATGGTAGAAATAGCACAAATCGTAAAAAGGTTTCATTCAAAAGAACAGACGGTAATCCTGTTCTTATCCAACTTTCTGCAAATACAACAGATCTGGATAACAATTTCCGCAAAGCTCAATTAACATTTGGTTCAAACCTACATACATCTGAATTTTTAACAGATACACATTTAAATGGTGGTTGGGCAAATGTTGGTCCAAGAAAGAACCAAGGTCGTTTTGTTTTTGAAGCAAAAACAAATTCTATTCCTGAAGGAGTAACTGTATCCCTATTTGATATGGATACACAAGGACAAAATATGAGTACTACTATTAGCCTTGGTGCACTACAAGGTGGTGGTACATTCTGGAATCGTTCTTCTGCTATGGTTAGATTTTCTACCAACATTAGTGGATTTACAGGCGTTCTACGTGCTTCTGGTGGTATGAATGCAGGAGATGAAAGCAGAACAGGTCCTTTGTTTATCCGTACTTCTTCTGCAACAAATTGTTCTGCAGAGGTTATAGGTTGGGTTGGAAGACACACTGACGGCGATCCATCTGCCAGCTTTAAGAATTGCTGTGGTTCTTTGGTTCTTGGATGGAATCACTTCTATAATGCACAGGGACCTCATGACCCATACTTCCCTAAGAAGGGTCTGCTAATGCACAATAGCTTGTTCTATAATGGTACAGAAATGAGCAGTGTATGGACAAATATAGTAGACTACAGAATTGCTGATAAACTTACAATTAACGGAGGCTTTAACTTCATCAAAGGTAATGCTTCAGATGGATACCCTCTGACATGGTTTGAAGCAAAGGCTTTGGAATATAATGGTAAAGCAACATTACGAATTGATGATGCTTCACACTATACTCTTGCAAGCACTGCAACAAAAACAAATCAGGTAACAATTATTAATGGCATTGAATCTCACCTTGTTGGTAAAGGAGAAAATCCAGAAGAATCTTCTGCATACTCAATTGTTCCATGGATGATTTCTCCAGGTATATCTAATGACAACGGTGACTCTGATCCAATATTTGCAACATTTAACAAAGAGAATCGCCTAATTCGTCAAAAATATTCAACACAAAATCTTAATACATATGGCGAAAATGATAATGCATATTGCAAAGACAAAGATATAGCAATAAGCGAAAATATCACATTAAATTCTCTCGTATTAAATAATTCAGGCGACTCTCGTTCTAAAAATCTTGGTGCTGATAAGACACTGACAATTAAATCAGGTGGTTTGATTCTTTACAACAGCAACACAAGTATCGGAACAGCTGATGGTGGCTTTGAAAATGGTAAGCTTGTTCTTGGTGACGAGAATTTACCTGCATATGTTTGGGCAACTCGCTCATCAGAAGAATCTCCAATCCAAATTTGGGCTGAGACTACTGCAAAGGGTGGATTTGTTTCTGCATATACTGGTTACCTACTACTAGGTGGCAATCAGACAGGTATTGCTAAGGAAATCATTGTTAATGCAGGTACACTGACATTGGGTACTGCAACTCAGACATGTCAATTAGCAAAGGATTTACCAATTAGCCTATATGCTAACACAGTTCTATCTTTACCAAATGCTGAGTCAACAAGAAATAACATAATTAAATTTGAGGGCTGCGCAGATTGGTACGGAAAGATTCAGATACCTGAAGGTGTAGAAGCACAATGTAAGAAGATTTACATTCGTGACTATCCTGAATTCCCTGAATTTATTTCAATGGAGCGTGGCAGATATACAGGTGACGAAGCTACTGCAAATGCTCAGGGTTGCATCTATGATCCAGTACACTTCTCTGGTTCTGGTATCATGAATGTAAGATTTGATGATTTAGTAAGACCAACGGCAATTCTCGTATTCTAATCATCAGATAGATAAAAGCCTAAATTTGACACTACTACCCTGACAAATTTAGGCTTTTTTGTGGAGTAAAATAAATGAATATTGGTTTAGTTTTAGAAGGTGGAGCGATGCGTGGGCTTTTCACAGCAGGTGTCTGTGATGAGCTGATGGAACGAAACATTTCATTTCCATGCGTAATTGGTGTCTCTGCCGGAGCGCTCTTTGGATGCAATTTAAAATCAAAACAACCTGGGCGAGTCCTCCGTTACAACACGCGATTTTGTCGCGACTCCCGATATTCAAGTATTTGGTCTTTACTAAAAACTGGAGACCTTTACAATTACGAATTTTGCTACAAGACCTTAATCAACGAGCTTGATATTTTTGACAGAGAAACATACAACTCTACCCCAATGACATTTATTGCTGTAGCGACAAATGTTGCTACAGGAGAAGCAGAATACCACGACTGCAAATATGCTGATGAAGAGATGCTTACATGGCTGCGTGCTTCTGGTGCAATGCCACTTGCAGCACGTCCTGTAGAAATTGGGAATAACACATACGTTGATGGTGGCATTTCTGATTCAATACCAATCAAAAAGATGGAAGAGCTTGGCTACAAAAAGAATGTGATTGTTCTTACCCAGCCTGCAAATTATGTAAAAGAAAAGAACAAGCTTCTTCCATTACTAAAGGTTGTTCTACGCAAATATCCTCGCTTGATTGAAACAATTGAAGCGCGACACATTGCGTACAATGCTACATTAGATTATATTCGCGAGCAAGAGAAAAAAGGTAATGCCTTTGTTATACGTCCAAGCGAAAAGCTTGACGTAGGCATGCGCGAAAGAAATCCTGATAAACTGCGCAAGATACATGCACAAGGCAGAGCCTTGATGGCAAGTCGCATTGATGAGCTGAAAGCATTCCTAGAAACCGACAGCTTAAGTAAGTAAACGAAAAGTGCGAAGTCTTTTGACTGGATTAACAATAATTCTGTCAAAATAATAATTTTACCGCATATATTGCGAAGCAATGCTTCATGGTGCACACATTTACACTAGATTAAATTGGAGTCTAATCGTCTAACGTCTCACGTCATACGGGTCTCGTCTCTCGTCTCACGTCTCATGTCCCAGAGCGCGTGTCAACGCGGGATGGAGTCTCACGTCTAATCGTCTCTCGTCTGGTGGTGGTAGTCAAATCGTCTTATTGTCTTTGGGTCGTACAACCGTCTAACCGTCTAATCGTCCCGGCCGGAAGCGCTAGCGCGGAAATAAATTTTTTAGCGCTTAGGGGACAATGGGGACACAGGAGACCTTGGGGACAAATTTATTTATCCTGAACTAAACCGAATCTATTCGTTATTCACTATTACCTATTCACTAATCTTTTACCGCATATATTGCGAAGCAATGCTTCATAGCGCGGAGCGCTGCTTCATATGCCGTAGGCATGCTTCATGGTGCTATGCACCGCTTCATCTAAATTCGGCAGGCTCCTGTCGAATTTAGGCTCTGAATGGCTCGTAGATGTTGAGAATTACGCGAGCTGTAGATGCAGCATCCTCTAGTGTTACGTATGGTGCGCGCTTCTCCTGAATTGCAGCAATAAAATCATTTATCTGACCAGGATGTCCTCCACCATAATATTCCTTACCAAAATCCAAGTTCTCTGGCTTTGCAGCATCTGTCAAACGGCGAGTAACCTCTGCCTGAACCTCTGGATCTTTGAATTCAATTGAAAGAGGCTTATCATCACGAATCTCAACAATACCCTTTGTTCCTTCAAAGGAAAGTGTATTGTGCCAAATATGGAAGCTTGCTGAAGTTGCTTCAATTACGCCAAGTGCACCATTTGCTAGAGGAACAACTGCTGCAGCTGTATCGTCTGTCTCTATCACACCCTCGTGATTTAGATTACGAATCATTGCAACTGGCTTTTGATTTAAATCTGGTCCACCTGAAATCCATAGCATTTGGTCAATAAAATGAATTGCCTGGTTAATCAAAATAGAACCACCCTCACATTTCCATGTGCCACGCCATGCATCGCTCTTGTAATATTCATCTGTTCTCAAACAATAAAGCTGAGCACGTGAGGTTAAAAGACGTCCTAACAGACCATCCTCAACAATCGCCTTTAGTTCGCGATTGATTGCTGTGAAACGATGTTGAAAGATACCTGTAGCAACAAGCTCTGGATGTGCCTTAGCTGCTGCCATCATTGCATCAAGCTCAGGTATTGATGCTGCTAAGCATTTCTCGCAAACAACATGCTTGCCTGCATTAAATGCTGCAACAACAAGGTCTGAATGAGTATAGTGCTCTGTGCAAATGCTTACTGCATCAATCTCAGGGTCTGCAAAAAGCTCTGCTGCATTTGTTGTGTAGCGAGGCACATTATATTCCTCTGCAAGCTTCTTTGCGCGCTCCTCAATGATATCACATACAGCTACAAGCTCTGCTCCTTCATTTGCCTGATAACATTTAATATGTGTTGGAGCAATTACACCACAACCAATTACTGCTACTCTTACCTTTTTCATATCTAAATTCTTTGCTTTATTCAGTTTTTTGAAATTTGTTTTATATTGCTAATCAACTAGCTTTCTTAAATCTTTAACACGGCGAGCCTTTCCTTCAAAGCGCTCCAGTGTATTTGGATTTACTAGTTCAATCTTCATGTGAAGACCTGTTGTTCCGAAGATTGCTGTATCAATGCGCTGTTTAATCTCCTGCATCTCGCGCATTGAGTCTGAGAAGAATTCTGGCTCCATCTCAATATATACGGTAATCTCATCAAGTGCCTTAGGGCGTGTTACCTCAATCATATAGTGAGGAGAAACGTCCTTAATCTGCATTAGTGCTGTTTCAATCTGTGATGGGAATACATTTACACCACGAACGATTAGCATATCGTCTGTACGACCCAAGATGCGGCTCATACGGCGTGTTGTACGGCCACATGGGCAATCGCCATCATCGTAGATAATACCAATATCACGAGTACGATAGCGTAAAATTGGGAATGCCTCACGGCAAAGTGGAGTAACAACGATTTCGCCCTTCTCTCCTGGTGCAACTGGCTCCAATGTGTCTGGGTCAATTACTTCAAAGATATATTGATCCTCTTGGATGTGCATTCCATTGCGATATGCACACTCACCTGCAATACCAGGACCACCACACTCTGCCATACCATAGTTATTCCAGCAGCGGATTCCTAAGCCAGATTCAATGCGCTCGCGCATTTCCTCTGTCCAAGGCTCTCCACCAAAATGAGCATGCTGCAGTGCGATTGAGCTGCGTTCAATATCACCCTTAAGAATATCATCCATTAGCTTCAAAGCATAGGAAGGAGTACAAATCAAAACCTCTGGCTGTAGATCCTGCATTGTCATTACCTGACGAGCAGAATTACCACTGGATAAAGGAATAATTCCTGCACCAACGCGCTGAATACCATTGTGCAAGCCAAAACCACCGGTAAACAAACCAAAACCGAATGAAATTTGAACTGTCATTTCTGGTGTCAAACCACCTGACACAAGAAAGCGTGCGCACAAATCTGCCCAACGCTCTACGTCAGATGCACTATATGCAGTCCAAGTAGGCTTACCTGTTGTACCACTTGTTCCTTGATAACGAGAAACCTGAGATTTAGGAATAGCTAAAAAACCAAGAGGATAATTATCACGCAAATCTGCCTTTAGTGTGAAAGGAAGCTTACGTAAATCTGCAAGTGAGTTGATAGAATCTGGAGTAATTCCCTGCTCCTTAAATTTCTCCTTATAAAAAGGCAATGTGGAGCAACGAGCAACCGCCTCCTTTAATCTGCTTACCTGAAGTGCCTCTAATTGGCTGCGCTCCATGCATTCAAATTCTGGCTGCCAAATTCTATTTTCTACGACTGGAATTGTATTCATAAAAACCCTTGGTTTTAACTAAGTATGTATAAAATTTATTTTTACGCCAAACAGGCGTACATATATGGCTTATTCAAACAATGCTTGTGATGTAAGAATCTTTGCACCAATCTTCTCTAGCTCAACAATTGCCTTATCTGCATCATCAAAGCGGAATACTAGCACAGCATCCTGATCCTTACGGAATGAGAAAGCATACATATACTCAATATTTACGCCAACTGCACCTACTGCATCAATGATATCAGCCATACCACCTGGTACATCCTTTACCTGAGCAGCAATTACATCGCGTACATTAACTACATGACCAGCCTCTTCAAGCACAGACTTTGCTCTCTCCCAATCCTTAACAATCAGGCGAACAATACCAAACTGCTGTGTGTCTGCCAATGATAGTGTAACAATGTTGATATTTGAATTTGCCAGCTTACGGCAAATTGTATTAAGATGACCTGGCTTATTTTCAAGAAATAGAGAAATTTGTTTGATTTTCATAATATAACTCTCCTACTTTTTAATTTTACGATAATCTGTTACGCGATTTAATTTACCCTCTGAGCGTGGCAATGAATTTGGCTCAACGAGTGTTACCTTAATGCTAATATTGATAATCTTCTGAATTGCTGCAGCAATATTGCGACGCAATAGCTCAAGAGACTTAATATCATCACTTATTGTTTCAGATGTAACCTCAATCTTTACCTCAAGATTATCAAGATCACCCTCGCGGTCAACATAAATGTGGTAATGTGGTAATGCCTTATCAACAGACATCAAACCAGCCTCAATCTGTGATGGGAATACATTTACACCACGAATGATAAGCATATCATCAGAGCGAGCACTGATACGATCAATACGACGAATTGTTCTACCGCATTTGCAAACACCAGGAATAATGCGAGTAATATCGCGAGTGCGATAGCGAAGCATTGGTGTACCTGTGCGGTCAAGTGTTGAAAATACAAGCTCACCCCACTCACCATCTGGCAATGGCTCAAGAGTATCCGGGTCAATAATTTCTGGATAGAAGTGATCTTCAAAAACGTGCAAACCTTCATGGCAGCCACAGCTGGAAGCAACACCAGGACCAGAGATTTCTGTTAAGCCATAAATATCATGTGCCTCAATACCTGTCTCACACTCAATGCGTTCACGCATTTCATCTGTCCATGGCTCAGCACCAAAGATACCATGCTTTAGCTTCATATCACGACGGAAATCAATGCCCTTCTTCTGTGCTTCATCCATCAGGTGAATAAAGTAGCTTGGAGTACAAGCAATTACTGTAACGCCTAAATCGCGCATAAGCATTAGCTGGCGATCTGTGTTACCACCGGAAGTTGGAAGCACTGTGCAGCCACGCAGCTCACCACCATAGTGCAAGCCAAGACCACCAGTGAACAAGCCGTAGCCATAGGATACCTGAAGAATGTCATCCTTACCAATGCCATCCATAGCCAAAGAGCGAGCAACACCATCAGACCAAACCTCAATATCATTCTTTGTGTTACAAATAACAATTGGCTTACCTGTTGTGCCACTTGAACAATGGAAGCGAACTACCTCGCTCATTGGAGCAGCAGTTAATCCTAATGGATATTCATCACGAAGATCTGTCTTCATCATAAATGGAAGAAGCTTAATATCCTCAAGTGTCTTAATATCCTCAGGCTTAACGCCTTTCTCATCCATGCGACGGCGTGTTAGAGGGACACGCTCGTAACAAGTTTTTACAAGCTTTTTAAGCTTTGTGAGCTGGAGTGCACGCATACCCTCAGGAGACATAAAATCAGGTATGCTGACTGGGTCTACACCACTCATTGTATCAATTGGAAAGTTTGACATACTTTTTCCTTAAATTACTTATATAAAAATGATTAACGAAAAGTTTTCATATATGTAGAAAATTATATCACTATTTATGGCAAAACTGCAAGAATAAACCGATTATTCTTCCATTGCGAGATACAATATTTGAAATAAACCGGCATTCTTCATGGTGCATACGAAGGCGCTCTGCGCCTGAACCTTCGGAGGCGAGAGGTGCGGTCGCGGTAGCGACACACTCCTCTCCTGCATTGACATGCATTGGACATGAGACGAGAGACACGGACATGAGACCCAAAGACGATTAGACGTTGAACAGACA